>NZ_JBHYJW010000041.1:0-92435 GCF_042741125.1 Amycolatopsis sp. NPDC058986
GCACCCGCTACCGCGACTGACCCATCAGTCCGTGATGGCCTCCTTACCGGCACTCAACGCCGGTAAGGAGGCCTTCACGGCATTGGAGGGTTCGCGGGGCGGGCGGCGTGTACGGGCGATGCACCGTGGGGACGCCTTCAGTGCGTTGGCCGCACCGAGGGACGCCTTCGCTGCATTGAGCGCACCAAGGGCGTCCCTCGGCACAAGGCGTCCCCACTCCGGACCCGCACCCCGCCGCACCGCCCATCCCGCCGGTCGTCTGCCCCCGGTCATGCGCCCCAATGTGGCGTTCGCTGCGTCCAACGCACCCAATGCCACATTGGGGCGTTCGGGCCACCTCGGGAAGTGGAGCAAGGGACCTTTGCTATCGCTCCCGCGGCCTGGCGCCGGGCGGCCGGGCGATCGCGGCTACGTCAGCCGGATCTCCCTCGTCGCCGTCGCCTGCGCGACGGCCCCAGCGGTGACCGGCGGCACGCCCGCCGGTCACCGACATCGCCTACTTCGGCGCCTGGGACGCGTCCGCGTCGCTAGGGTGATCGGTGTGAGCGACCCCCAGATCACGTTGACCGTCCGGCACACCCCGTCCGCGTTGGACTCGCGCCGCGGTGTAGTCCGGCTGCACCCCGAGGTGCTCGACGCGCTGGGCCTGCGTGCCTGGGACGCGGTGCATCTCACCGGCGCGCGGGTGAGCGCGGCGCTCGCCGCGCCCGCCGATGACGGCGGCGTGCCGGGGGTGGTGCTCACCGACGACGTCACGATGTCGAACCTCGGCGTGTCCGAGGGCTCGGAGATCGTGGTGGCCCCGGCGGCGGTGTCCGCGGCGAGGACCGTGACGGTCGCGGGATCCCGGCTGGCCAGCGTGTCGGTCCCGCCGCACACGCTGCGGCTGGCGCTGATCGGCAAGGTGCTCACGGTCGGCGACGCGGTTTCGCTGCTCCCCCAGGACCTCGCGCCCCCGGCGGGATCGGACGTCTCCGCCGTCCGCGGGCAGCTGTCGCGGGCGATCGGCGGCACCTGGACCAACGAGCTGCTGACCGTCACCGCGACCGACCCGGCCGGGCCTGTCGCGGTTGGACCGTCCACAGTGGTCAGCTGGCGGGACGGCGCGCGCACCGGCGAACCCGCCACCTCGTCCTCCTCCCCGGCCCGTTCGGCGACCGCGATCGTGCGCAGCACGGCCGTGACCGCGGTCGAGGAGTACATCGAGGCGGAGATCGTCGAGGACGAGACGCTGCCCGAAGTCGTCGAGGCCGTGCCACCGGTCGCCGACCTGGTGGGCGTCGAATCTGCCACGCGCAAGCTCGCCGAATGGTTCGACCTGGCCTTCCATCGGCCGGAACTGCTGGCCAAACTGGGCACGACGGCACACCTCGGCGTCCTGCTGTCCGGGCCGGAAGGCGTCGGCAAGGCCACCATGGTGCGTTCGGTGGCACAGGCGGAGAACGTCGGCGTGGTCTCGCTCGCCGCGCCGAACATCGCCGTGCTGGAGCCGAATGCCGCCGCGGCACGGCTGCGCGAGGCGATCACCTCGGCCGCCTCGGCCGACGGCCCGGCCGTGCTGCTCATCACCGACATCGACGCATTGCTGCCCGCTTCGCAGCCGCCGCCGGTCGCGACCGTGGTGCTGGAGGAACTGCGCGGCGCGTTGCGGCGGGACGGGCTCGCCGTCATCGCGACCACCGCTCGCGCCGAATCGGCCGATCCGCGGCTGCGGGCGGCGGACCTGCTCGACCGCGAGCTGAGCCTGCCGCTGCCGGACGCGCGGACCCGCAAGGAGCTGCTGCTGGTGCTGCTGCGCGACGTCCCGCTGGAGTCCGGTGTGGACCTCGGCGCCATCGCGGAGCGCACACCGGGATTCGTCGCGGCCGACCTGATCGCACTGCGCCGGGACGCGGCACTGCGGGCGGCACTGCGTCAACGCGAGGAGAACGAACCCCGGATCTCCCAACAGGATCTGCTGGACGCGCTGACAACCGTCCGTCCGATTTCGATGTCCACTTCGGACAATCTCGCCACCGGCGGGCTGACGCTGGACGACGTCGGCGACATGACCGACGTCAAGCAGTCGCTCACCGAGGCCGTGCTGTGGCCGCTGCGCTACCCGGATTCCTTCGCGCGGCTCGGTGTCGAGCCGCCGCGCGGCGTGCTGCTGTACGGGCCGCCCGGTGGCGGCAAGACGTTCCTGGTGCGGGCGCTGGCCGGAACGGGCGCGCTCAACGTGTTCGCGGTCAAGGGTGCCGAACTGATGGACAAGTGGGTCGGTGAGTCGGAGCGGGCGGTACGGGAGCTGTTCCGTCGCGCCGCCGAGGCCGCGCCCGCGCTGATCTTCCTCGACGAGATCGACGCGCTCGCGCCGCGCCGCGGGCAGTCGTCGGACTCGGGCGTGTCGGACCGAGTCGTCGCCGCGCTGCTGACCGAACTGGACGGCGTCGAGCCGATGCGCGAGGTCGTCGTCCTCGGCGCCACGAACCGGCCCGAGCTGGTGGACCCGGCACTGCTGCGCCCAGGGCGTTTGGAGCGCCGCGTGTACGTCCCGCCGCCGGACGCCGAGGCCCGTGCCGCGATTCTCGGCGCCAGCGCGCGGAACACGCCACTGGCGTCCGATGTGGACCTCGCCGAGGTCGCGTCCACTCTGGACGGTTACTCGGCGGCGGACTGCGCCGCGCTGATCAGGGAGGCCGCGCTGACGGCGATGCGGGAGTCGCTGGAGGCCACCGAGGTCACCGCCGCCCACCTGGACACGGCCCGCAAGACCGTCCGGCCGTCGCTGGACCCGGTCCAGCTGGCCGAGCTGGAGGCCTACGCGAAGTCCCGCGAGTGACCGCGAAACTCACGCGCCCGGGTATGGGACTCGGGCGCGTGAGTATCAGCTCTTGCCGGACGGGTGGTAGTTGTTCGTCACTATCACGATGACACCGGCGGCGGACCGCTCGATGCCGGGGAAGCGGGGTTCGGCACGCATGCCGAACTCCTTCGCGAGCTGCCTGGCGGCGGCTTCCTCGTCGGTGCCGGGGCGGAAGTACGCGGTGGTCTCCGGGATGACGCCGTCCGGGTAGTTGCTGACGTCCGAGACGGTCCAGCCCGCCTTGCGGAAGTCCTCGGCGGCCCGCTCGGCGAGGCCCTTGATCAAGCTGTTGTTGTAGACGCGCAGGGTGACCCACTTGTTGGACGCCTGCTGGTCACCACCCGGCTGCCCCGGCTGCGGCTGACCGGGCTGACCCGGCTGGCCGGAGGTCGGCGCGCCGCTGCTCGGCGAGGCCGAGGAGGGCGGCGTCGGCGAAGAGGGCGGACCCGAGGACGACGGCGGTGAGGCGGGCGCCGAGGTCGATGGCACCGCGTCGCTCGGAGTGGACGGCGGCGGGGCCGGGCTCGACGCCGCGGTGTTGTTCGACTCACCACCGGTCAGCGCGGACACCCCGCCGATGACCGCGGCGATCACGGCGACACCGATCAGGGCGAGCCCCGCGGCCTTCAGCGGCCGGGAAAGTCCGGAAAACAAGCTCATGCGATCGCCTCGCTCCGCGAGACAGTGTCCAATCCCTTGTCACGCATGAGCATGATGCCCATGATTCGCTCGCAAGCATCGCTCATGGCAGCTCGAACCCCAGCCTCCGGGCGGCCCGGGTGCGCTGGCGGGCCGCGCGGGTCTTGCGCAACCGCTTGACCAGCATCGGGTCGGCCTGGATCGCCGCCTGCTTCTCGAGGAGCTGGTTCAGCACCTGGTAGTAGCGCGTGGTGGACAGCCCGAACCGTTCCCGGATGGCCTGCTCCTTCGCCCCCGCGTACCGCCACCACTGGCGTTCGAAGGCGAGGATGTCGATCTCGCGTTCGGTCAGGCCGTCCACGAGCTCCGGCGGGGACGGCTGTTCCGGCTCAGCCATCGACTCCGCGGCGTCCATCTGACTCCTCGCAATCACTGAGGTGCTAGGCAAATCACAGGGCTGTCGTTCCGCGGCGCCATTACACCACGGAAGCACCGGCCGTCGTGGGCATCCACGTCGGCGCGTCACGGTCTAGGGAAGGTCTACCAGAAGGGTCCGACTAAACTGCCGCCTCGTGACCGTCCATGCCATCCGAATCGCCGGTGACCCCGTGCTGCACAACCCGACTCGGGAGATCACCGAGTTCGACGAGAAGCTGCGCACGCTCACCGAAGACATGTTCGAGACGATGTACGCCGCCGAGGGGGTCGGCCTCGCGGCCAACCAGATCGGCCTCGACCTGCGCCTGTTCGTCTACGACTGCCATGACGACGAGGGCAACCAGTACAAGGGTGTCGTCGTCAACCCGAAGCTCGAGACGTCGGAGATCCCGGAGACCATGCCGGACCCCGACAACGACTGGGAGGGCTGCCTGTCCGCGCCCGGCGAGTCGTACCCGACCGGCCGCGCCTCGTGGGCGAAGGTCACCGGTTTCGACGTCGAGGGGAACCCGATCGAGGTCGAGGGCACCGGGTACTTCGCGCGTTGTTTGCAGCACGAGACCGATCACCTGGACGGCTACATCTACCTCGACCGCCTGGTCGGGCGGCACGCGCGCGCCGCGAAGAAGATGCTGAAGCACAACAAGTGGGGCGTCCCCGGCCTCTCCTGGCTCCCCCCGAAGGACCACTCCGAAGACTGACTCACCGGGGTCGAGCGCCCCAGTGAGGTTTTCTCGGTAGGTGCGGGGGTGCGGTTTTGCTGGTGGGCACCTCCCGGGGGCTTGGTGGTGCGGCGAAGGGGTCCTTCGCGGCGTTGAGCGCTGTGAAGGAGGCCTTCACGGCATGCGGTGGGCCCGGGGCGCGTGTCGCGAACGCTCCGTTCGGGACGCTCATCGTCGGCAACGGAGCGTTCGCGACATCAGGCGAACGGAGGCAAGTCCGAGGGACGCCCTGGGCGCATCAGCAGCCCAGGAAGTGGCAGCGGACGACGGTGGGTTGTTCGATGACGGAGCCGGCGCGGACGGCCTGGGCGAGGCGGATGTACTGCGCGTGTGTCCAGGCCAAGGGCGTCGCCGACGTCGTCGGGGTTCCGGCCGGGAAGCCGGTCTGCCCCGAAGGCGCGTTCTCGTCCCAGACCTGCTCCGGCATGGTGCCCGACGAACTGCTCACTCGCCCGAGGTCCCGTAGCCGCCGCGCCGCCGACGCCGGGTCGCCGTTCGCGAGGTCGTACTCGCCGCGCTCACCGGCGAGCAGCGGCCACAACCGGCCGTAGGTCGTCCGGCTCTCCGCCGGGAAGGTGTAGTCCCACGGCGAGCCGTCCGGCCTCTCGCCGTAGCCGTCCTTCGTGTAGCGGTGCCAGAACTGTCCGGTCGGCGTCGTGAACGCGATGTCGGCGTCGGTCACCTTGACGCTGTTGCGGATCACCGGATCGTCGGCGCGATAGATGCCGAGCCGGACGAGGTCGAGGAATCCCGCGTCGGTGACCGCGCGCTGGTCCGTGGTGACGCTCGAGTTGCCGAGGTTGTAGCGCGTGCCCGCGTTCGCGTTGCCGTCCTTGGTCAGCCGGACGAAGTACGGGTCCTTCGACAGCGGACCGTTCGCGGTCACCGTCCACCGCGCCAGGTTCGCCTTGAAGGCGTCGGCCGCCGCGAGGTACCGCTGCGCGTCGGCCGCGGCGCCATTGTGCTTCGCCAGATTCGCCGCGCAGACGAGGCCCGCGATGACCGCGGCGATGGTCGACGGCGAATAGCCGTCCTGCTCCTCCCACCGCTCCTGCTGCGAGTACGGCGAGGCGAGCCCATTGGATCCCTTGTAGGACAACAGGAATTCCGCCGCCATGCGGACACCCTGCCAGGTTTTCCCGTCCGTACGGCCGAGTTGCTGGGCGAGCACGATCGGGAACGCGGTCTCGTCGAGCTGGATCGAAGGCCAGTACGGCTTTCCGTCGACGTTGCTGTTCTGCGGCAGATGCCCGTCCGGCAGCTGCTGCGTACCGAACATGTAGTCCACCGAACGGTTCGCGGCATCGCGGTCGCCGGCGGCGAGCAGGCCGGTCGCGATCTGGTAGAGGTCGCGCGGCCACACGAGGTGGTAGGTGCCCGACGGCGACCACTCCGGATCGTTGTTGCCGAAGCGCCAAGGCATGCTGGGCGAAGCGATGAACGCGCCAGGGTGGTGTTTGTCCTCGCTCGCGGCCAGCGTGAGCACCGACGCCTGATAGAGGTCACGTTCGCTCCGCGTCCGCAGCGACGACGGCGTGTCCTCGACCCGGCGGAGGTAATCGCGCCAGCCCTGGTCATAGGCGCGGGCAGTGTCACGCCAGCCGCGCCGTTGCGACGCGCGGGCGTTGTCCAGCGCTACCGAAGCCTTGTCGCCCATCCCGAGGGAGAGCGTGACGTGCCGCGCGCGGACGCCGTTGGCCGCGGTCTGCCCGGTGAGCACGACATTGCCCTTCGCGGCGGTGGCGTACTCCGCCAAGCGGAACGTCTTCGCGAGCTGCGTGGCGCCGTCGGACACTCCCGCGTAGCCGACGCTCGTATGCGTGAACGCCGGAGCCGCCGTGAGCGCGGCCGCGTTGCTCGCGTCGTGCGCGGTCAGTTCCGCACCCGAAGCGGCGGCGGTGTCGTCGGCGCCGTTGTTGGTCAGGTCGGGATCGGCGACCGCGTAGAGCTGGTACGGCTGCCCGGTCAAGGACGTGAAGTCGACGTCGACCAGCACGGTCGGCCGTGCCGGATCGGTCACGTACGTCTTGCGCAGGGTCCAGCGGTGCTGGTCGTCGGTGATGGTCTGCTCGTAGGTCAGGCCGTCGAGACGCCGGACCCGCTGTGCACGCGCCGAAGAGTCGGTCACCGCGAAGCTCCGGCCGTCGGTGACGACGAACTCCAGCGAGCGAACGCTCGGCGTGGACAAATCGGGGTAGTACACCTCGGACATCCGGCCGCCCTGCAACGTGAACCACACGTCGCTCGCCTTGTCACGCGCGGTGCCGAAGCCGGTCTTGTTCGCCGGAAGCCAGCTCGGATGCGAGCCGGGCGCGCCCGGCGCCTCGCCGGACGCCGCCGCCACGGCCGGGACCAGGCTCGTGACCAGCAACGCGGCCAGCGCCGGAAGCAGGATTCTACGCATAAGTGACCCCCAGGTCAGGGTTCTGCACCGTTACAGAACACCTGGAGATTCTGGCCGTAAAGCCTCCCCCGCGCATGGCCCGATCCGGTGAACCGGCAACCTGCCTAGTCGAACTCCTTGGTGTCGAGCACCAGCCCGACGGGCTCGGGAATGGTGATCTTCCCGCCGAACGGCACACCATCCGTATGGCGGTAGTGCCCATCGACCGGCTTCGAGAACAGAGTGACCCACGGGCCCTCATCAGCGAACCGGTCGATCAGCAGGTAGAGCGGAATACCCGCGACCGCGTACGCACGCAGCTTCTCCACCCGATCCGTACGCGCGTTGTTCTTCGAGACGATCTCCACTGCCAGCTTGGCCTCTTCGGCCGGTACCGGTTCACTGTCCGCACCCGCGGACACGACCGCCCGCGGTACCACGACGAGATCAGGCTCGTAGATCCGGCACAAGCCCGGGACGGAGACGCCAAGGGTCTGCAGCACGGCCCATTCCCTCGGCACCGCCGTTTTCACCGCCGGATGCAGCACATCCGCGATGAGGTTGTGCCCCCTGCCGGGCGGCGGTGTCATGACTACGATTCCCCCCTCGATGATCTCGGCGCGCCATCCCTCCGGCACGTCGAGCTCCCGCCAGGTGCGCAATAACGCATCCCAGCCCTGTCCCACAGCAGCGGCGCTCATCGATTCCACCTCCCTCCGCTCTGTCCTGCCCAGGATACCGCCGGAAACCGACAAGATCGGCGTTCCGGCACGAACGGTCCGTTCGTGCTATCACAGCCCCCAGGGTTGAGTACTCGGGCTCGGCGTGGCATGGTCGGGGCACAACCTTGAAAAACCGCGGGAGCTCGCGCCATGGCGGGCTGAGAGGGCGGCTGGTGTCGATCCGGACACCCGGTGCCGCCGACCGCATGAACCTGACCGGGTAATGCCGGCGTAGGGAGTGAACGTCGTTGACGACGCTGGAGAACAACGCCGCCATCACGCCGACCGTGACCACGGGTCCGATCACCGGCTCGCGGAAGGTGTACCACCAGACGGAATCCGGGCTCCGGGTTCCCGCACGGCGGATCGATCTCTCGAACGGGGAACACTTCGACGTGTACGACACGTCGGGCCCGTACACCGATCCGGACGCGAACATCGACGTCCACAGTGGACTTCACCGGCTGCGGGCCGGCTGGGCCGACGGGCGTGAGCACAACACGCAACTCGGCTGGGCCAAGGCCGGGGTGATCACGCGCGAGATGGAGTACATCGCCGCGCGTGAGCGCTGCTCTCCCGAATTCGTGCGGGACGAGGTCGCGCGCGGCCGCGCGGTGATCCCGGTCAACCGCAGGCACCCGGAGAGCGAGCCGATGATCATCGGCAAGAACTTCCTGGTGAAGATCAACGCCAACATGGGAAACTCGGCCGTCTGGTCCTCTGTGGAGGAAGAGGTCGACAAGATGGTGTGGGCCACCCGCTGGGGCGCCGACACGATCATGGACCTGTCCACCGGGAAGCGCATCCACGAGACCCGCGAATGGATCCTGCGCAACTCGCCGGTCCCGGTCGGTACCGTGCCGATCTACCAGGCGCTGGAAAAGGTCAACGGCGAGCCGGAAAAGCTCTCGTGGGAGATCTACCGCGAGACGATCATCGAGCAGTGCGAGCAGGGCGTCGACTACATGACGGTGCACGCCGGCGTGCTGCTGCGCTACATCCCGCTGACCGCGCGCCGGGTCACCGGCATCGTGAGCCGCGGCGGGTCGATCATGGCCGCGTGGTGTCTCGCGCACCACCAGGAATCCTTCCTGTACACGCATTTCTCCGAGCTGTGCGAGATCCTGCGCGAGTACGACGTCACCTTCTCCCTCGGTGACGGCCTGCGCCCCGGTTCGATCGCCGACGCGAACGACCGCGCGCAGTTCGCCGAGCTGGAAACGCTGGGCGAGCTGACGCACATCGCGCGTGAGCACGACGTCCAGGTGATGATCGAAGGCCCCGGCCACGTGCCGATGCACAAGATCAAGGAGAACGTCGAGCTGGAGGAGAAGCTCACCGGCGAGGCGCCGTTCTACACGCTCGGCCCGCTCGCGACCGACATCGCGCCCGCCTACGACCACATCACCTCCGCGATCGGCGCGGCGCAGATCGGCTGGTACGGCACGGCGATGCTGTGCTACGTCACACCGAAGGAACACCTTGGCCTGCCCAACCGCGACGACGTCAAGACCGGCGTGATCACCTACAAGATCGCCGCGCACGCCGCGGATCTGGCCAAGGGGCACCAGTACGCGCAGGAGTGGGACGACGAGCTTTCCAAGGCCCGCTTCGAGTTCCGCTGGAACGACCAGTTCAACCTCTCGCTGGACCCGGACACCGCGCGCGCGTTCCACGACGAGACCCTGCCCGCGGAACCGGCGAAGACGGCGCACTTCTGCTCGATGTGCGGCCCGAAGTTCTGCTCGATGCGGATCACCCAGGACGTGCGCAAGTACGCCGAGGAGCACGGACTGTCCACTGTGGAGGCCATCGAGGCCGGAATGGCGGAGAAGTCCGCCGAGTTCGCCGACCACGGCGGCAAGGTCTACCTGCCCGTGGTCGGTCAGTGACGACCGCGCCGAGGACCGCTCTCACCATCGCCGGATCCGACTCCGGCGGTGGTGCGGGCATCCAGGCCGATCTGCGCACGTTCTTCGCGAACGGCGTGCACGGAATGGTCGCACTGACCGCCGTCACCGTGCAGAACTCCTTGGGCGTGCAGGGTTTCAGCGAGATCCCGGCCGATGTCGTCACCGCGCAGATCAAGGCGGTGGCCACGGACATGGGCGTGAACGCGGCCAAGACCGGGATGCTCGCGACCGCCGAGATCATCCAGGCGGTGGCGAAAACCCTCGACGAGGTCCACATCGGACGATCGGCGGACGTCCCGTTCGTCGTCGATCCGGTGGCCGCCTCGATGACCGGGCACGCCCTGCTGCGCGAGGAAGCGCTGGAGGCCATCCGGACCGAGTTGTTCCCGCGCGCCACGCTGATCACGCCGAATCTCGACGAGGTCCGGCTGCTCACCGGCGTCACGGTGTCCGACGCGGCGTCACAGCGGGCGGCGGCGGAAGCGTTGCTGGAGTTCGGTTCGACCTGGGTGCTCGTCAAGGGCGGGCACATGCACGACGCGGCGGACTGCGTCGACCTGCTCTCCGACGGCACGGAGTTCATCTCGCTGTCCGGACCGCGCTACGACACGGAAAACACGCACGGCGGTGGGGACACCCTCGCCTCGGCGATCACGTCGTCCCTGGCGAAAGGTGCGGACGTACCGACCGCGGTGGCCGAGGGCAAGCGGTTCATCGAGCGCTGCGTCGCCGAGTCGTATCCGCTGGGCGCCGGAGTCGGCCCCGTCTCCCCCTTCTGGCGCCTGGCTCCCTAATACCCGCCTGGGGGCGCTAACGGGTGGTGATGTGCGGGGCGTCGACGGCCCAGTACCAGGTGTTGCCCGCGGCGTAGAGACGCCAGGTGACCCGCATCGAGCGCGCACCGGCCGGGACCGCGACCGACGCGGATGTCGGCGCCGCCAGGATGTCGCCGCCCTTGTTCGCGGTGCCGGACTCCGGGCCGTAGGCGAGCACGGACTGCTCGGCGCCACCGTCGAAGGACACCGTCAGCGCGCCGCGCTGCGTGCCGTCCTGGCGGTAGTGCGACACGAAACCGATGTCCGCCCGCCCCTTGCCGGTCACGTCGATCACCGGGGAGACCAGCGAAGAATCGAACGTACCCTTCGACGACGGCGAGCCCTTGTCGTCCCACTCGTCGGGGTCGGCGACGGCGAAGACACCGCGGGCCCGCACGTTCGCCTCACGCTGCTGGCCTGGCGCCGTCCGGGTCCAGAAGTCGTCGGTCGTAAAGGCCCAGCCCTGCCATTCCGTTGTCCCCGAAGGCATTCCGGACGCGTTCCGCACGGTCCAGCCACCCGGGCCTTCGTGAGTCCAGCCCAGAACCCCGGACGGGACAACGGTTTCGTCCTGACGCGGCTTCAGCACCGCGCTGTCGAACGCATCCGGCGGCACCGCGCCCAGCGGGTAGCCGTCGTATCCCACGGGCGCGGCGATCCCCAGATGACGCAGCACGGTCGGCGCGATGTCGACGATCTTCGGCTGCACGGCAGGAGTTCCCGGCGGGACAGCCCCGCCCGCGGCGATCACGAACGTCATGCGTTCCTCCGGGCTGTCGCCGCCGTGGCCGCCCGCCGCGGTGTGACCGTGGTCGGTGCTGATCATGACGAGCCAGTCCTCGTTCGCCCGTCCGGCCCGTGCGTCGATCGCCGCGAGCAGGCGGCCGATCAGCGCGTCGTCGGTGCGCAGCGAGGCGGAGTATTCGGGCGAGTCGGCACCGTGCGCGTGGCCTGCTTCGTCCGTCTGTCCGAAGTAGACGAATGAGGCGTCGGCCTTGTCCTGCTTGAGATGTTTCTCGGCGTCGACGGCCACCTGCTCGTCGGTCTTGACATACCCGGCGGTGTCGCCGTCGAGCACGAACTTGCGGTCCTGCCCGGTACGCAGGATCTGGTCGCCGATCGGCTTCCAGTCCACCGCCGCATACGTGTCGAGTGCCGGGTTCGCGGTTTCGGCCCGCGCCAGCCAGCTCGGATTGGCGGCCAGGTTGTTGCCACTGAAGGAGTTGTCCTTGACCTTGTGCTTGTCCGGCCACACTCCGGTGAGGATCGTGGACCAGCCCGGACCGCTCGAAGTCTGCGCCATCCCGCTGCCGTAAAGCGCGCTTCGTGAGGCGTAGCCGCGCTGCACGAGCGCGTGGACATTGGGGGTGTCGGCGGCGAGAAGCTTGTCGAACCGAGCCCCGTCGAGGCCGATCACCAGGGCTTTCGGCGTTTTGGCCACCTGGGCCACGGCGACCCCGGAAGTCAGCCCGGCGACCGCCACCACGGCCGCGGCCAGGCAGAGCGTTCTGCGCATGAACCCTCCAGATAACTTGTTCGAACCAATTATCGAGAGGGTAAGGGCCTCACCTGTCCACTGTGTGAACGCGCCGTGAAGGCCTCCTTCACAGGGCTGAGCGCTGTGAAGGAGGCCTTCACGGACCACCAATGCTCAGCCGCGCGGGAGGACTTGCGGGAGCACGGTGGTCAGGCCGGTCCAGTCGGCGGTGACCACGGACGCGTGCTGCTTCGCCAGTTCCGCCACGCGCCGGTTCGCCTGGTCGACGGTCGGGGCGTGCCCGTCGATCGCGGGCTCGACGTTCTGCGCGTCGGTCATCACGAGGTAGTAGTGGTTGGCGTCGTACCAGGCGGGCCCGGTCTGCGTGACCCACGCCTTCGCGTCGCCGTCGAAGACGACGAACCACGGCCGCAGCCCGGTGTCCGAGTATTTCGTACGCGGGTCACCCGGCGCAGCGCCGTGCACGGCCGGGAAGATGTTCGCCTCGCCGATTCGGCCGGCCCCGGCGAGCGAACGCAGGTAGCGCGCGTACTCGACGTCGGCCTTGAGCGTGTCGGTCGGATTCCCCTCCTCGACGGTGCCCGGGATGATCTCGGTGATCACCTTGCCCCGCAAGGCATCCAGCGAAGGCCAGTTGTCCGCCCGAGACGCTTCGTCCAAAGTGGAGTAACGGCCGAGCAGGTCCGCCGGGCGGAACACCGCCGGGCCGAGGTGGGCACGGAAGGTGGCGTCGAGCTCGTCGGGGCCGAGGCCGTGGTTGTCCGAGAACCCGGTCTTCATCTCCAGTTTGAGGGTGATCGGCGAGTGCCCCGGATGCGCGGCGAGCCAGAGCCGGATGTCGTCGAGGCAGTACTCCAGGTTCTTGTTCCGCCCACCGGAGTACAGCTGGTCGGCCGAGGACGCCGCGACGCAGTTGTTGTCGTTCCCCAGCGGGTTCGAGTGACTGACCTTCCACTCGTGCGTGACGATGTCCGGCCAGACGTCCAGTTCGATCAGGGACGTCCCGGCGTCCAGCGAGCGCGCGAGGTAGTCGTACGCGCCAGTCTCGTAGGTGTTGTGTACGCCGACGGTCGTCACGTGGGAGACCTTCGGGCTGTCCGCGTCCGCCGTCGCCCCGGCGAGGGCCCCGGCCATTACGAGAGCCACCGCGAGGACTGCTGAGGAGACCTTCATCCACACTCCTTCGACCGAATGTGCAATAGCTTTCACTTTCAGCCGCCGTGATGGACTACTGGTGAAGGATGATTGACCAAATGGCTCAGACCGGAAGTCGGGAAGAAACATGAGCGAGAACCCGAGCCCGCCCTCGGCGCTGACGATCGCGGGCTCCGACTCGGGCGGCGCCGCCGGCCTGCAGGCGGACCTGCGGACGTTCCTCACCTGCGGAGTGCACGGCCTGGTCGCCGTCACCGCGGTGACCGTGCAGAACACGCTCGGCGTGCACGACCGGGCCGATCTGCCGCCGCACATCGTCGCCGGGCAGATCGAGGCCGTCGCTGCCGACATGGGTGTCGGCGCGGCGAAGACCGGGATGCTCGCCTCGGCCGAGATCATCCACGCCGTCGCGGCGGCGTGTGACAGGGCCGACATCGGGCGCGACCGCAAGGTCCCGTTCGTCGTCGACCCGGTGGCCGCGTCCATGCACGGCCACCCGCTGTTCGACGACGCCGGGCTGATCGCGCTGCGCGACGAACTGCTGCCGCGCGCCACCGTGCTCACGCCGAACCTCGACGAGGTCCGCCTGCTCACCGGCATGACCGTGACCGATCGCGAGCAGATGCACCAGGCCGCGATCGTGCTGCACCGGCTCGGGCCGAAGTACGTGCTGGTGAAGAGCGGGCATCTGGTGTCCGACCCGGAATGCGTCGACGTGCTGTTCGACGGCTCGACGTTCGTCGAACTCCCGGGCAGGCGCTACGCGACCCCGCACACCCACGGCGCCGGGGACACCATGGCGTCCGCGCTCACGGCCGGGCTGGCGCGCGGGATGTCCGTTGTGGAGGCGGCGCGGTACGGCAAGTGGTTCGTGTCCAACGCCGTCGAGCACGCCTACCCGATGGGCGCGAAGGTCGGTCCCGTCTCGGCCTTCTGGCGGCTGGCTCCCGAGGAGCACTGAAGGGGACTTTCCTCGCATGGCATGCGAGGAAAGTCCCCTTCAGCTCATTCGTCGGCGATGAGAGCCTCCAGGACGGGCAGAGCGGCGGCGAGCGCCTCGCGATGCTCGTCCGACAGGCGATCGAGTCTCCGGTTCAGCTCCTGCACCCGCGTCGACCGGACGCCGGAGACCAGCCGCTCACCCTCCTCTGTGGCCTTCGCCAGCCACGCCCGCCGGTCCACCGGGTCCGACTCGCGGCTGACGTAGCCGGACTCGACGAGCGAAGCCACGATCCGGGACATGGTCGCGGCGGCGACGCCCTCCTTGGCCGCCAGGTCCCCGAGGCGCATCTGGCCGAGGTGCACCAGCGTGGCGAGCGCCGAGATGGCGCCGTGCCCGGGACCGGGCACTCCCGCCTGCCGTAAAGACCGGGACAGCCTGCCCACGGCGAGGTACAACCTGCCCGAGACGTCCTGGACCGATGTGGTGGTCACCGCTGGCTCCTTCTGCCCGCTGGAAAAGTGCCGTCAACCTTACGGCGCCCGGGACTCTTTCCGCGTGAAGGTACCGAGGATTCACCGAGGTGGACTCGAAGCATGCGCCCAAAAGCGCTGCGGGACACGTCCAGCTCCCCGAGCGAGCCGGCCCGCGAGCACCGCCGAACGCATGGCGGAGGCCATTTTTTCCGGATCCGCCGCGCGTGTCACGGCGGTGGAGAGCAGAACCGCGTCACAACCGAGTTCCATCGCGAGTGTCGCGTCCGAAGCGGTACCGATTCCGGCGTCGAGGATGACCGGAACCGACGCTCGGGACACGATCAGCTCGATATTGTGCGGATTCCGGATTCCCAGGCCGGTTCCGATCGGCGCGCCCAGCGGCATGACGGCGGCGCAGCCCGCCTCTTCCAAGCGCAGCGCGAGCACCGGATCGTCGTTCGTGTACACCAGAACGGTGAATCCGTCGGCGGCGAGTTGTTCGGCGGCGTCGAGAGTTTCCAGCGGATCGGGCAATAACGTCCGATCATCCGCATGGACTTCAAGCTTGATCAGATCGGTATCCAACGCCTCGCGCGCCAATCGTGCGGTGAGGACCGCTTCGGCCGCTGTACGACAACCCGCGGTGTTGGGCAGCAATGCGATTCCGAGCCTGCGCAGCAATTCGAGGACTCCGGAGCCGCCCTCGGCGTCGGCGCGTCGCATCGCGACCGTCGTCAGTTCGGTTCCCGACGCGACGAGCGCACGCTCCAGCACGGCCAGGTTCGCCGCGCCGCCGGTGCCGATGATCAGCCGGGAGGACAGTTTGTACTCGCCGATGACCAGCTGGTCGCCGTCGTTGACGGTGTCGGTCATTTTCTCAACCTCCTTGGACCGCGGTCAGCACGTCGACGCTGGCACCCTTGGGCACCACGGCGTCCGGCCAGTCGCCCCGGCGGACGACCTCGCCGTTCAGCGCCACCGCCACCCCCTGCCGGGCGGTGCCCAGCGCGTCGAGGACCTGGGCCACGGTCGCCCCGTCGGGGAATTCACGCCAGTGGCCGTTGACCTGGATCTCCATCACACTCGTTCCCTTTCCCGCAGTCGCGCGGGCGAGGCCGCGACGACCTCGTCCGGCGGCGCCTCACCGGCCAGCCAGGCGACCACGGCGTCCGCGGTCACCGGGGCCATCAGCAGGCCGTTGCGGTGATGCCCGGTCGCGGCGAAGACGCCGTCGCCGAGTTCACCCACGAACGGCAGCGCGTCGACACTTCCGGCCCGCAGCCCGGCCGCGGTCTCGACCAGCTCGTACTCGGCGATCGCCGGGAACACGCGCTCGGCGCCTTCCAACAGCTCGCGTACGCCGCGCGCGGTCACGCTCTCGTCGAATCCGGCCTCGTACTGGGTCGCGCCGAGCACGAGTTCGCCGTCCGCACGGGGCACGAGGTAGATCGGGCGGCCCTCGACCAGTGCGCGGACGGTGTTGACCGGCGGCGGCAGGCAGCCGCGACGGGGCCGCAGCCGCAGGATCTCGCCCTTGAGCGGGCGGACGGCGTCGGCCAGCAGCGGATGCAGCCGTCCCGTCCACGCGCCCGCGGCGAGCACCACGGCGTCCGCGCGGACGTCGTCGAGCGTGTCCACCCGGTCGCTGTGGAACACCACCCCGCGCCGACGGCAGGCGTGTTCGAGTGCCAGCAGCAGCTTTCGGTTGTCCACGGCCAGGTCGCCGGGCACCAGGAGTCCACTTCGGACGGACCCGATGCCGGGTTCGGCACGGCGGGCCGCGCGGCCGGTGAGGAGTTCGGCGTCGCGGCCGAGGGACCGCAGGAACCCGGCCAGGATGTCCAGCTGCCCGGCGTCGGCGCTGTCCAGCGCGACGACGAGCGTGCCGTGCCCGGCAAGGCCGGGATCGACGCCCTCGGCGGCCAGCTCGCCGGCGAAGCCCGGCCATCGGCGCAGCGACGCCTCGCCAAGGCGGAGGACGTCCTCCTCGCCCGGCCAGGCCTCGGTGACCGGAGCCAGCATGCCACCCGCCACCCAGGACGCGCCGCGCCCGGGATCGGGGTCGTACAGGGTGACCCGGTGCCCCTCGACGGCGGCACGCCAAGCCGTGGCGAGGCCGATCACGCCGCCGCCGATGATGGTCAATGCATTCATGCGATCACGCTCCCTGCGCCGGCATGACCCGGATCAGGTTCCACGGTCGGAGCGGTGACGGCTCCCTCTCAGCCCGTGCCTCGGGCTCCCGTGCGGACCACCCCACCGTAGCGCGCGGGTAACGTCCCCGCCATGCCCCACCTCACTGGCGACAAGATCCGTGCCCGCCTCGCCGAGGCCCGGCTGTACCTGTGTACCGACGCGCGCACGGCGCGTGGCGATCTCGCCGAGTTCGTGGACGCCGCGCTCGCCGGCGGTGTCGACATCGTCCAGCTGCGCGACAAGACGGGGGGCGCACCGCTCGAGGCCAAACAGGAGATCAGTGCTCTCGAAATCCTCGCGGACGCCTGCTCTCGACACGGAGCACTGCTCTCGGTCAACGACCGGGCCGACGTCGCTCTCGCCGTCGGCGCCGACGTCCTGCACCTCGGCCAGGACGACATCCCGGTGTCACTGGCCCGCCGGATCCTCGGCGACGACGTCGTGATCGGCCGGTCGACGCATTCGCCGGAGCAGGCCGCCGCGGCGGCCGAGGAGCCCGGCGTGGACTACTTCTGCACCGGACCGTGCTGGCCGACGCCGACGAAGCCGGGCCGGGACGCCCCCGGCCTCGGCCTGATCCGCTCCACCGCCGCCTCCGGCACCTCCAGGCCGTGGTTCGCGATCGGCGGCATCGACCTCGACCGGCTGCCCGAGGTGCTCGACGCGGGTGCCTCCCGCATCGTCGTCGTCCGGGCGATCACCGAGGCCGAGGACCCGGCCGCCGCCGCACGGGCACTGCGCTCCGCACTCGAACCCAGCGCGGGCTGAAGGGGACTTTCCTCTCCCCGGCCCCACGTACGGGGACTTCCCGCCCATGCCCCGCGAGGAAAGTCCCCTTCAGCAACCGTGTCCACAAAGGACGGTCACTGCGCGCCGGGCGGCGGCTTCTGTTCCTGCGAAGGCTGCTGCTGCGCCGGCGTCGGTGTCGGCGTGGGCTGCTGCTTCGACGTCGACGGCGGGGCCGACGTGGTCGGCGGCGCGCTGCTCGTGGACGGCGGCGGCGAGGACGGCGTGGTGCTCGGCGGCAGGCTCGGCGTCGACGTGGGCGGCGCCTGCCTCGACTCGCTCGGCGGCGGTGCCTGATCGCCGGTGGCAGGGACGTCCTTGTGGTCGTCCCGGCTCTGCCCGGTACCCCCGCCGAAGATGCCGCTTATCCCGTGCTCGCCGCCGATCGTCTTCCCCGTGGTCTTCTCGAAACCGAACAACAGCAGGATCGCCGCCACGAACGCGACGACGCTCGTGCCGATGATCAACGGCCAGCGCAGCTTCCGGAGCTTGCCGGGCGCGTCCTCGGGCGGGCCGTCCAGCTCCGGCCTCGGCAACTTGACCGTCGGCTGGTTCGCCAGGTCGATCTGGGTAACCGGGCCCCCGTCGCGCCCGACGGGTTTGATCTTGCCCGACGTCGCCAGCACCTCGCGTGCCTTCCGCGCGGCCCTGGTCGTGCCGTGCAGCGAACGCAGGTAGATCTCGCTGCCGACCGTCGTCACCACACTCGCCAGCGCGGCGCCGAGCACCGTTCCCGCCACACCGAGCGTGGACCCCAGCAACGCCGCCGTCACCGCGGCCAGTGCCGCGGCGAGAATCTGCGGCACGCGCAGACCCGTCTTCTCTTCCTTTTTCTCCGCGGTTTGTTCGTTCTCCTTGCTCATGATCCCGATCTGTCCGACGTCTTCTACGACTCCCAACGAATAAGGCGTCCGGAGCTATCCATCCGTTGGCGCGGCGTGAGGAACACCACGTTTGAAGTCCACAGTGGACGGTTTCAGGAGTCGTGCGCGAGCGGCCGCACGTGGGTCGGCGGTCCTTCCACGCCACAGTGGAAACACTCGCCGGGGTGCGGACATTCGCCGACTGGATGCTCTTCGGGCGGAGTACCCAGAACGCCGTTGTGAATGCCGAGCGCGATCAATCCGCCCGCGGCGGCGAGCACCGCGCAGATCACCAGCGACGTCCGCCAGCCCGCGGTGAGCGCCGCCGGATCGGTGTACGACGCGCCGGTGAGTCCCGCCGCCGCGGGCAGCACCGCGACCGCGAGAAGACCACCCGAGCGGGCGATGGCGTTGTTGACCCCGGAGGCGACGCCCGCGAACCGGTCGGGGGCCGCGGCGAGCACGGTCGCGGTCACCGGGGCGACCACGACCGACAGCCCGAACCCGAACACGCAGACCGCGGGCAGCACCGCACCGAGGTAGGAGGCGCCGGGGCCGACCCGCATCAGGAGCAGCATGCCGGCGGCGATCAGCAGCGGCCCGGCGACGAGCTGCGTCCGAGGGCCGATGCGCTGGGCGAGCGCCCCCGACCGGCCGGACAACACGAGCATGATCAGGGTGATGGGCAGTCCCGCGAGCCCCGCGGCCGTCGGCGAGTAGCCGAGCGAGACCTGCAGCTGCATGACCATCAGCATCATGACCCCGCCGAGCGCCGCGTAGACGACGAACGTCAGCGCGTTGGCCAGGGTGAACGTCCGGTCGCGGAACAGCGCGGGCGGCACCAGCGGATCCGCCGAGCGGTGCTGGACGAAGACGAAGGCGCCGAGTCCCAGCACGCCGGCGACCGCCGCGATCAGCACGAGCGGGTCGCCGATACCGCGTCCCGGGGCCTCGACGAGCGCGGCGGTGATCCCGGCGAGCCCGATGGCGCCGAGCGCGGCGGCGCCGAAGTCCGGATGCCCGCTGCTCTGCTGGTCACAGGATTCGGGGACGAACCTGCGGGCCATCAGCACGACCACGACGGCCAGCGGGAGGTTGATCAGGAACGCCAGCCGCCACGACCACAGCTGCACGAGGAGCCCGCCGAGCAGGGGCCCGACCGCGGCCGCGATCCCGCCGAGCCCGGACCACGCGCCGATCGCGCGGGCCCGGTCGTCGTGGGCGAACGAAGCCTGCAGGATCGCCAGCGAGCCCGGCGTCAGGAGCGCCCCGCCGATGCCCTGGAGAATCCGCGTGACGACGAGCATCTCGGTGGTCACCGCGGCCGCGCACAGGCCGGACGCGACGCCGAACCAGATCACGCCCGCGACGTACATCCGGCGCCTGCCGTAGCGGTCGCCGAGCGATCCCGCGACGAGGATCAGCGCGGCGAGCGCGAGCATGTAGCCGTCGAGGATCCACTGCAGACCCGCGACCGAGGCGTGCAGCTCTTCACCCATCCGGGGCAACGCGACGTTGACGATCGTGCCGTCGAGCATCGCCATACCGGAGCCGAGGATGGTCGTGGCCAGCACCCCGCGCGCGGCCGAGGTGCCCCACCGGATCCCGGCGTCCGCGGTCGCCGTCACTGTGCCGTTCCGCCCAGTAGTCGCATGGGATCACCGTGGCCCGCGTCCCCGGGGAACGCAAGACGCGGCCCCGGGACGGCGGCAGCGTGATCAGGGAAGCAGGGTCGTGACGAACTTGTAGCGGTCGCCGCGGTAGGTGGCGCGGGCGAACTCGACCGGTTTGCCGTCGGTCGCGAAGGAATGCCGGGTCAGCAGCAGCACCGGCATGCCGACGTCGGCACCGAGCATCTCGGCTTCCCTCGGCCCGGCGAGCGACGTCTCGATGGTCTCCTCGGCGCGTTCGAGTTCGACGCCGTAATGCTCGTGCAGCGTGGCGTAGAGCGAGCCGCCTGCGGACATGTGCTTCTTCAGCCCGCGGAATCGGCCGAGCGGCAGGTGCGTGGTCTCGAGCGCCATGGGCTGGGAGTCGGCGAGGCGCAACCGGCTGAGGCGAAGAATTTTCGCGCCCGACCGGATTCCGAGCAGTTTCGCCAGATCGCCCTCGGCCGACAGCTCTTCGAGATCGAGCAGTTTGGACGACGGTTTGAGGCCCTGCCTGCGCATGTCCTCGGTGTAGGAAGACAACTGGAGACGCTGGGCGAGTTTCGGCTCGGCCGCGAAGGTGCCCTTTCCTTGAACACGGTGCAAGCGGCCTTCCGCGGTCAGGTCGGCCAGCGCCTGCCGGACCGTCGTGCGGGACACCGTGAACTCGCCGGCGAGCGCGCGTTCGGTGGGAATGGGCGAGCCGGGCGGCAACGCGTCGAGCAGGTCGAGAAGATGCTGCTTCAATGCCCAGTATTTGGGCTCCCGCTGGCCGCGAATCGTGCTCACCGAGCCTGCCTCACCCGTGGTGGTTGTCTCCAACATGACCGAACTCCCTCTGCCTTCCCGCTCTGACGCGCCACGCTCCCTGTAGGAAACGTACCCTTCTCCACAAACGCCCCGCCCGGCTAGCATTGGTCTAGACCTGACCGACGCCGCCAGCGCTTCGGGACAGCACGTCCCGGTGGAGAGGAAAGTGATGACCGAACAACGTCCCGGCGAGCACATGGCCGCGGAAATCGCCCAGCAACCGGCAGTTCTCGCCGGGCTGGTCGAGCGTCAGGCCGAAATCGCCGAGGTGGCGGAAAAAATCTCACAGCGGCCCCCGCGATTCGCCCTCCTCGCCGCGCGTGGCTCCAGTGATCACGCTGCGTTGTACGCGAAATACCTGATCGAGGTACTGCTCGGCCTCCCCGCCGGCCTGGTCTCGCCGTCCACCGCCACGCTCTACGGAGCCCGTCCCGACCTGCGGGACGTGCTCTTCGTCACGGTCAGCCAGAGCGGCGGCTCCCCCGACCTGATCGAGGTCACCGAAACCGCGCGCAGCCAGGGCGCGCTCACCGTGTCCGTCACCAACACCCCCGAATCGCCGCTGCGTGCGGCGTCCGAGCTGGGTGTCGACATCGGCGCGGGGGTCGAGAAGGCCGTCGCCGCGACCAAGACGTACTCCGCGACGCTGATGGCGTTGTACCTGCTCATCGACGCCGTGCGCGGTGGGAAGGCGGCCGACGCGGCGAAGATCGGCGAGCTGGCGCAGCAGACGCTCGACAGCGCGGACGCCGGTGTCCAGCGCGCGGTCGACCGCTACCGCTTCGTCGACCGGGTCCTCACCACCGGCCGCGGCTACTCCTACGCCTCCGCGCTGGAGGGTTCGCTGAAGCTGGCCGAGACGAGCTACCTCGCCGCCCGCGCGTACAGCGGCGCGGACCTGCTGCACGGCCCGGTCGCGGCCGTCGACGGCGAGACCGCGGTGCTCGCGGTGACCAGCAACGGGCACGGCGGTCAGGCCATGCGCGAGGTGCTGGACGCGGTCGGCAAGCGGGGCGCGGACGTGCTCGCCGTCGGCTCGGCGGCCGAGGACGTCCCGGCGGCGCTGCGCATCGGCGTCGCGCCCACGGTCGAGGAGCTGGCGCCGATCCTGGAGATCCTGCCGATCCAGCGGATCGCGCTCGGCCTGTCGCTCGCGCGCGGCGGTGACCCGGACAGCCCGCGCGGGCTGCTCAAGGTGACCAAGACCCGGTGAGTTACACGATCGGCGTGGACGCCGGTGGCACCTCGACCCGCGCGGTCGTGGTCGATGCCACCGGCGTCGTGCTGGGCCGGGGACGTGGCGAAGGCGCCAACCCCAACGCACACGAGCCCGCCGTCGCCGCCGGACGCGTCGCGGACACGATCGTCGCGGCGCTCGGCGAGCTCGATCCCGCGCGCGTGCGCGCCTGCGTGGTCGGTATGGCCGGGGTGAGCAAACTGTCCGATCCGTCCGTGGCGGCGGTTTTCGCCGCCGCGTGGGAGCGGATCGGGCTGAGCGGCGTGGTGCGGACCGTGACCGACGCGGAGGTGGCGTTCGCCTCGGCAACGTCCTCACCGGACGGAACGGTCCTCGTCGCGGGCACCGGCTCGATCGCCGGGCGCATCCGGGACCACCGGCTCGCCGGCACGGCGGGCGGGTACGGCTGGCTGCTCGGCGACGAGGGATCGGCGTTCTGGCTCGGCAGGGAGGCCGTGCGCTCCACTTTGGAGGCACTCGGCAGGGGCCTGCCGCTCGACGGGCTCGCCGCCGCGGTGCTCGCCGAGGCACTGGCACTGTCCGCTGTGGACATTGTGACCGACAGCGACCGGATCACCGCTTCCCGTGCTCTCATCACGAAGGCGAACGCCGACGCGCCGATCCGCCTCGCGCGTTTCGCTCCGCTCGTGAGCGCGGCCGACGCCGCCGGGGACCCCGCGGCGAAGCGGATCACCTCGTCCGCGGCCGAACTTCTCGTGGCGAACGCCCTCGCGACACGCGAGCCCGGCGAGTCGTCACCCGTTGTGCTGGTCGGCAGTGTGCTGTCTCCCGAAGGACCAGTCGGCGCACTGGTACGGGCCCGGTTGACCGGTTGCGAGGTGCTGACCAGCTCCGACGGCGTCCTCGGCGCGGCGTGGCTTGCCGCTCTGGCCGCCTTCAAGGGCGACGCGATGCGCCCTTCGGAACAATAAAAATCGGCAAAAGGTGGCACAACGAGTCGAAAACATCGACGCGAGCCGGGTTGTCCGGGTACCGTAGGAACCGGCCCCCGGACCCTCCCCCCTCGCCGGGGGCCGCCTTATGCCTTGGGTACGTCACCCGGCGGGTCATCCGGCACAGCGCGCAAGCCCGGATGTCCCGCCGGCAACGTCCGGAAGAGCACCCAGCCGCTCACCGCGACGGTCAGCGCCACCAGCGGCCAGGAAAGCACCGTGCGGGCCACACCCAGCGCGACGACCTGGCCGGACCACCACAGCCCGCCGTACACCAGCACCCGCAGGGTGTACTGGCCGAACACCCAGACCCAGCTCGCCCGTGAGTAGGCGCGCAGCAGCGCGGGATCGCGGCGCCACCGCGTCTTCTGTCCCGTCACCAAGCCGACCACGACGCCGAGCAGCGGCCAGCGGACGACGATGCTCGCCGCCCACGCAAGCGCGCTGGCCACATTGGACAGCAGCTGGATGAGGAAGAAGTCCTCGGCACGCCCGGTGTGCAGCGCGATGAGCGCGGCGACCACCACGGCGGCCACGCTCACCACCAGCGCGCGGGCCTTGCCGCCGCGGGCGATCCGGAACACGGCGAGCGCGGCGGCCACCGCGATGGCCGCACCGGCGCCCCAGGCGATCGACCGGCCGGAGACGAGCCAGCCGACGACGAACGCGACCGGCGGGATGCTCGCGTCGATGGCACCCTGGCGGCCGCCGAGTACCTGCGCGAGCGACTCGCGGCGCACGGATTCGTCGGTCACGCTCTCCAGCCTGCCCGAAGCCGGTGAGCGCCCTGGGCACGGGGAGACCTACACCACATGCGTAGCGCATGGCCCAGTGGAGCGATTTACGTCACGAGCTGTGAAATCGACGTAATGGAGATGCGCCGACATCCGGCAAGATAAGAGACTGTGACTGCCGGTTGAACCCGACGGGCTCAGGGGGACTGCGCCCGAAGGTTAGTTGGGGTGTACAACTATATGTCGGGGGCAGCGCGACGGACGGGAAGGGGACCCAGCGTGTTTGACAGTTATGTGGCGATCGGCGACAGCTTCACCGAAGGCCTGAACGACGAGTTGCCCGATGGCACCTTTCGCGGGTGGGCCGACCGGCTGGCCGAGATCCTCGCAGGTGGGCGAGCCGGTTTCCAGTACGCGAACCTCGCGCTGCGCGGCAAGATGATGGACGAGATCCTCACCGAGCAGCTGCCGATCGCCCTCGAGCTGAAGCCCGATCTGGTCACCGTGTGTGCCGGCGGCAACGACATCATCGTGCCCGGCGCCGACGTCGACGCGGTGGCCGCCCGCTTCGAGGCCGGGATCGCCTCGCTGCGCGCGGCCGGGATCCCGGTGGTCATCTTCAACGGCCCGGACACCAAGTCGCTGTCGGTCATGCACGTGCTGCGGAGCAAGGTCGGCCTCTACAACGCCCATCTGTGGGCGATCGCCGACCGGCACGGCGCCAAGATGGTCGACATGTGGGGCATGGAACCGCTGCACGACCGTCGCGCGTGGAGCGACGACAGGCTGCACTTCACGCCCGAGGCGCACCGGCGGATCGCGCTGCGTACCGCGGAGGTGCTCGGCGTTCCCGTCGAGAGCGACTGGCGCGAGCCGTGGCCGGAGACCGGCGAGCCCCACACGTGGATCACCTCGCGCCGCTCGGATCTGGAGTGGACGAAGGTGCACCTGCTGCCGTGGATAAGGCGTCAGCTCAAGGGCGAGTCCATGGGCGACGGCCTGTCCCCCAAGCGACCCCAGCTGGCTCCGCTGGCTCCCGTCGAGCTGCCGGTCGAACTGCCCGGCAGCGCCGCCGCCAGCTGACCCGGACGCGGGGTGGCGCTGAGTCGCCAAGTCGGGCCGCCCGGCTTACAGTCCCCTTATGCCCGGCGCACGCAGCTGGATCCGGCTGATTCCGATCGCGCTGCTGGTCACTGCCCTGCTCGCGGGGATCGTGACCTGGCTGCGTTCGGGTGCCATCGAGTCGGACCTGACCGCACGGTCACAGGCCGCGCTGGCCGCGGCCGGGCTGCCGCCGGGCACCGTGAGCTTCTCCGGGCGGGACGCGACGCTGAGCGGGTTCCCGCCGGAGCAGGCGACCCGCGCGCTCGACGTCGTCCAGTCCGTGGACGGGGTGGGGGCGGCCGGGATCTCCGGCGACGTCCGGCCCGCGGGGCCACCGCCGGGAAGCGCTTCCCCGCCACCGCCCGCGACGCCGCCGTCGCAGGAACCGCCAAGCACGCCACCGAGTTCCGCCGCACCACCGGCCGACAAGGCCGGGCTGCAGGCCGAGATCGATCGCGTCCTGGCCGCCACGCCCATCACCTTCACCCCGGACAGCTCCCGGCTCACCGCCCGAGGCACCCAAGCCGTCCGTGAGGTGGCGAAGGTGCTCACGAAGGCTCCGGACGGCTTCCAGTTCCGCGTCGGCGGGCACGCCGCGCGCGGCCCCGGTGGCGAACGCGCCGCGCTCCGGTTGTCCCAGGACCGCGCCAGGGCGGTCGCGAAACTCTTGCAGGCCAACGGTGTTCCGCAGGATCGGGTCACCGCGCAGGGCTACGGCGACACCCGGCCCGCCGCCGGCGGCGACGACCGCCGGGCCGAGATCACGGTCGAACAGGGGTGATGGCGATGTTCTGGCTCTTCGCACAGATCTGGCTCTGGCTGCTCGTCGCGTTCCTCCTCGGGATGGTCGTGACGTGGCTGCTGATGCGGGCCGCGCAACGCCGCGAGACATCCGCCGAAGCCGCGTACGCCGAACCCGAGCCGGAACCGGACCGCGAGGTCCACGAGACCCACGAACCGGCACCACATGCGGCGGAGGAAACCCAGTACATCCCGCAGGCCGCCTATGCCGAAGAGGACCACGGCCACCACGAGGACGACTACCACTACCCGCCCGACGAGTACTCGCACGATGAACAACCGCACTACCTGGACGAGGAACCGGACGTTCCCGAACCCGAGGGACATCGCGAAGGCCAGCTCCCCGCGTCGGCACCACCGCACGCACAGCACGTCCAGGAGGAGCCCGCCTGGCCCGCCGCCGACGACTGGCCGTCGGAGCACCAGGACGGGCCCACCCCGGACGGCCCATCGCCCCGCTCCCACCAACCGGGGCGCAGGAGCTGACACCCACCTGGTAAGTTCGGCTACGCACTGTGAGCGGGAGCCGAGCACGTTCTTCGATCGGGAGCCCCGAGGCGACGAAGGAGGCTGTCGATGGCGCTCCCGCGCTGGACGGCGGAGAACCTGCTGCCACCCGGCCGCCATCACGCCGACCTCGCCGACGTCTACGAGCGGCTGGTCTTCGACGCGCCGCACCAGAACGAGCGCGAGATCCTGTTCAGCGCGTTGAACAGTTATCTGGGCGTGGCCAGGCGGATCATCCCGTCCGGGCGGGCGTGGATCGGCGGCGCCTTCGTGACGCGGACCCCGCATCCGCCGCACGGTCTCGACGTCGTGCTGATCCCGGACGAATGGGGTGCGCTGAAGCGCCTCGACGACGCCGGCCGGTCTGCCCTGTACGGCCTGCTGACGCTGCGGGGCGTGTTCGTCGGGCAGCCCGCGATGTACCTCGATCAGGTTCAACCGGTCGGGGGGATGCTGGACGGCTTCCTGTGCCGCCCCGGCGACGAGGACGTCTGGGCCGAGGTCTGGGCCGAAGGCGGCAAGGGATATCCGGAGATGGTCTGGTGAGGAACGAATTCCGCCGCGTCGCGGACGAGATCCCCGGCGGCACCTGGCTCGACGACCTCGCGCGCGCGTCGGCGATGGCCGCGAACGCCAAGTTCGAGCGGACCTGCCGCTCGCCGCTGCTGCACGTGTCGGTCATCGGCGAGACGCACATCGACGCGTACACGTTCTCCGACATCAGCCGGGCGCTGCAGGACGCGACCGCGAAGATCGGGCACATCATCCGCAACCCGTCGAACGAGGTCACGATCGTCCAGCAGGCCGACCGGGACAAGGCCCCGCTCATCCAGCGCGGCCAGGCGGGCAACGCGATCTTCTTCGGCTTCCCCGAACTGGAAGACCAGGCCGACGCGCTGATCCACGACGGGATCGAGACGCTCTCCGAGCGCGCGGTCAAGGAGCTGTGCGACTTCCTGCCCGCCAACGGCTCCGACGACGGCGCGCTCGACGCCGTCCTGCTCCAGCGCGACACCGTCCGCAACGCGGTGAGCGACGTCGTCAACGCGGTCAGCAAGCACGCCGGGATCGGGATGGCGCTGACACCGACGTCCGGCGAGCAGGTGACCCGCAGCATGACCACCGAACAGGCCAGGATCCTGCAGGGCAGCCTGCGGGAGTCCCGCGAGGCCGTCGGCTACGAGACGGTCAGCGGGCGGCTCGACGGCGTCCGCACGCGGCGGCGGATCTTCTACCTCGAACGCGAATCCGGCGGCACGATCCAGGGCGCGGTCGCCGAGGACCTGCTCGACCAGATCAAGGAGAACCTGGACCGTCCGGTCACCGCGCGGCTGCGGGTCGTGCGCACCACGACCATCGACGGTCGCCGCGGGCGTCCGGTGCACGAACTGCTCGAGATCACTCCCGAAGTGAGCCTGTTCGACCACTGAGGCGACGCAAGCCCACCCAACCACTGAAGGACGCCTTCAGTGCGCTCGACGCACCGAAGGCGTCCTTCAGCGCATCACCGATTACCCAGAGTTGCCAACTGGGCCGCACGGCTCATTCCCCGTTCCCGCGAACGCCCGTGCGCATTGCGAATTCCGTCGGCACCCGGCGATGCGGAAAAAACGGACCGATCCAGCGGGCCGACTTGTCCGAAAGACCCATCTCCATTGGCATTTGCTGGGAAATCCGATAATTCCTGCATTGACCATCGTTAGCACTGGTCAACGAATGACGGGACACTCGCGGTGAAGGTGGGACAATGACGTTTTCCAGTATGTAACGATTTCGTTCGGCGCCACACTTTTGGGTTAACGTCGGCCCTCTCCGAGCCGAAGGGCAGTGCAAATGATCACCGAGCCGCCGTACCCGCGCTCGACCGCGCGACACGGCCGAGGAGAGGATCCGATCGCCGCCAGCCAGCGACGCAGAGCGAGCAAGGTGAAACCGCGCCGGAACGTGCTCGGCCTCATCGGTCTCGTATGCGGCGTGGCCGCGCTGGGGGTGGCTTTCCTTCCGGTCGCCGACCTGGCGGCCTGGCCGCTGTCGGCAGGCGGTCTGGTGCTCTCGATCGTCGGTGTCGTCCAAGCGCGCCGCGGCACGGTGGGCGACCGGGGCGCGGCCGTCGCCGGCGTGGTCGTCGGTGTGCTCGCGATCCTCGCGACGGCGGGCTGGCTCGTGTACCGGACCTTCTTCAGCGGCGGCACCGAGGCGGGCTTGCACATGCCCGCGGTGAACGGCGACAAGCACACCGTCGGTTTCGTGGTGACCGCGAACGGCGGGGCGAACGTGCGGTACGGGAGCCTCAACACGCAGCGGACCGAGACCGCGCCGTCGAGCACGGACGCGTGGCGGCAGCAGGCGTCCTACAACTCGGGCGCGTACCTGCTGACGTTGACCGCAGACTCGCCGAACGGCAGCGTCAACAACCAGATCAGCTGTTCGATCACAGTGGACGGCAAGAAAGTCGCCGAGAACACCGGCACGACGATCGCGCTGTGCACGGCCAACGTCGGCTGAAACCGTCCCGGGAAAGGGCTTTCGGGGGAGCCCCACCACACCACGTGTGGTGCCTGGCGCCCGGCCGGTTCTCCCCCCCGCCGGTCCCCGGCCGGGCCGCCTGAGCCGTCACGGGACGGCTCCTGGTCGAACCCGGCTAGGGGTTGCGGGTTCGACGCGCCCGCTTCACAGACCGCCCCTCCCCTAGGGCTCAGCGGGCACTGGCCGGACCCTACGCGGATCTCGGCCTGCGTCACTAAGAATCCACTAAGGGTGCGCACTTGGGCACCCCCTGACAGGTCATTTTCCGCTCGATGGCACACCGATTCCGGGACCGAAAGGGCACATTCGCGTGTTCGAACGGGCAACTCCCGTGTCCGGACGGAGATCTCGTGTGTTCGGGCGGAGAACCCGTGTGTTCAGTCCGGACCGGTCAGTTCGACACGGACAGTGCCGGTCAGTTTCGGATTCGCGCGCTCGTAGATCCGCAGTGCCGTCGCGAACTCCTCGCGCGCGGCCTCGGCCTCACCCCTGGTGCGCAGCACCCGGCCCAGCGTCAGGCGCAGCACGCCCTCCTGCAGATCGAACCCGCAGCGCACGGCGAGGTCGATGGCCTCCCTGGCGTACCGCTCGGCGTCGTCGAACACGCCGATCCGGAGGTTGAGCTCGGCGAGCCGGTTCAGCGACACGACCGCGTAGCAGTCGTCGCCCAGCTCCCGGTCGATCGCCAGCGCCTCGAGCTGGTGCGCGATCGCGTCCACGTACCGTTCTGCCCGCTTCTCGACCACCGCGCAGTCGTTCAGCACCTGTCCGAGCAGTTCGATGTCCTCGCCGCGTTCGGCCTCCGACAGTGCCCAGCGCAGCCGTTCGACCGCCCGTTCGTGCTCGCCGGACAGGCTGAGCAGGCTGCCGTAGTGGATACCGGCACAGATCGACAGCCGGGGGTCGCCGAGTTTGGCGGCCAGTTCCCCGGCCCGCTCGGCGTCGGCGAGACCGCTGTGCGGCACCTCGAACGTCAGCGCGATCGCGGCCCGCGCGATGAGCATCCAGCACTGCCCCGCCAGGTTGTCCGCGCCCTCGGCCGCGCGCAGCCCGCAGTCCACCATCCGCGTCCACTCGTCGAGCAGCGGCGAGACGAGCCGGTAGCTGTGCGCGACCTGCGCCAGTCGCCAGGCTTGTTCGTACCGGCCCTCGGCGTTCAGTGCGTTCAGCGTCGCCAGCACGTTCGGCCACTCCGCGGCGAACCACTCGGCCGCGTCGGCGAAGGACGGCAGCGCGGGCAGCTCGACGTCGTCCAGCTCGCCGGAGAAGTCGAACGGGTCGACGATCCGCAGCATCCGGCGGCGGGCGAGATCACCCGTGCGCAGGTAGAACCCCACGAGCCGGTCCAGTATCGCGGCCCTGCGCTCGGCGGGAAGTTCCGTTTCGGCCAGCTCACGCAGGTAGACGCGGACGAGATCGTGCGACGCGAACACGTCGCGTTCGGTCTCGGCGATCAGGTTGTGCGCGGCGAGCGCCCGCAGCCGCCGCCGGGCCTCGGCCACCGGCACCCGCGCGATCGCGCCCATCAGGTGCGGGCCCGCCGCCGGCCCCGGTACCGCGCCGAGCTGGAGGAGTATCTCGGCGACTTCGGGGGACAGACTGCGGAAGGAGACGTCGAAGGCTGCGCGCACTCCACCGTCGGCACCCTCGACCTGCAACGCGGCCAGCCGGGTGTGCTCGTCCCGGAGTTCCGCGACGAGGTCCTGCGCCGTCCACTCCGGACCCGCGGCCAGCCGGGCACCGGCGATCCGCAGGGCGAGCGGCAGATACCCGCAGAGCCTCGCCAGTTCGTGGTTGAGCGCGGCCGGACCGGCCAGCTCCTCGATGACCTGGACGGCGTCGGGCTCGGCGAGCGTCCCGAGCACCCGCAGCTTCGCCGCGTTCGACACCGCGAGCCCGTCCAGCCGCGAACGGCTCGTCACCACCGTCATCGACCCCGAGCTCGGTGGCAGCAACGGCCGCACCTGGTCGGCCGAGCGCGCGTCGTCGAGCAGCACCAGCATCCGGCGCCGGGCGATCAGTGACCGGTAGAGCGCGACCCGCTCGTGCACCCGCTCCGGGATCTGCGACGTCTTCACGCCGAGGCCGAGCAGGAACTGGGTGAGCAGTTCGGCGGGCTCGAGCGGCGAATGCCGCGAGTCGAACCCGCGCAGCGACGCGAACAACACGCCGTCCGGGAAGTGGTCGGCAACCCGGTGTGCCCACCAGACGACGAGCGCGCTCTTGCCGATCCCTGCCGTGCCCGAGACGACGGCGACGGTGCCGTCGCCCCGGCCGACCAGCCCGTCGAGCCACGCGAGATCGGCCTGTCTCCCCGGCAGGCTCGGCACCGCGGCCGGCAGCTGGGAGGGGCCGGGCTCGGGATCCGGCTGGGCGCCGCGGGTCCCGGCGGCCTCCGCGCGGGGCGGCAGATCGTCGTTGAGGATCCGCTCGTGTACCCAGCGCAGCTTGGCCTCGGGCTCGACGCCGAGCGAGTCCATGATCGCGCGGGAGACGGTCCGGTACAGCTCGAGCGCGTCACCCCGGCGGCCCGCGTAGTACAGCGCGCGCATGAGCTGGCCCGCGGTGCGCTCGGCGAGCGGGTTCGCCCGCACGATCGGGCTCAGCTCGGCGATCAGCTCCGCGTGGCGGCCCAGATCGAGGTCCGCGTCGACCCTGGCGCCGTGCACCGCGAGCCGCAGATCCTCCAGTTCCGGCGCGCGCAGCGAATCGGGCACCCCGGACAGCGCGGGACCACGCCACAGGGCCAGCGCCTCGGCCAGCAGCGCCGCGGCGGCCTCCGGACGGGCGTGCGCGGCCCGGCCGAGCAGGGACCGCGCGTGGTGGACGTCGATCCGCATCGGGTCGACCTTGAGCAGATAACCGGGCGGGCTGGTGAGGATGCGGGCACCGTCCTCGCCCTGGACGTTGCGCAGCACCCGCCGCAGATGCGAGACGTTGCCGTGCACGATGGTCCGCGCGGTGGCGGGCGGGTCGTGGTCCCACAGCGCGTCGATGATTTCGTCGAGCGCGACGACCTTGTTGACGTTCAGCGCCAGCAGGGCGAGCAGGCCGCGGACACCCGGGCCGCCGATCGGCACCGTCCGTTCGCCGACGACGAGCTGGACCGGCCCGAGCAGCCGGAATCGTGCGGTCGATCCGATTTCGGCCATGCTCGCGCCCACCTCCCCGTGTGATTCCGGCGTCTCCCCCGCCAGAAATGTCAACTTACCGTGATCGGGGGCTGACACACACGGTTCTCGCGAGAAGAACACGCGGACAAGGGTGCCAATCGGGTGCTCCGTTCGCCGCAAGAACGGCGCCTTCTCACCGAATGCCACATCAGGGACGTCGATTACGCCGGATGTCGTAATGCATTCGTACGTAACCACGGATATCGCATTCACAAAAAAAGTCGGGCCCTGCACCATCAGTCCCGATCTGATGGTGCAGGGCCCGACTTGGAGCCGTCGGCTGGGCCGCCAGGGGGCACGGTCCACCCGACTGCCACCGTCCGGCCGTCCGGGCGGGCTCACCCCGAGCTTCAAGAACCCGGACGACTTTCGGCGACGTCGGTGCGCGGACCACTGCCCGCGCGGTGGCGACAAGGTAACAGGGCGCACAGACCCGGCTACAGCCGCCCCTCCGTGCCCGGGTCCCCCGCGGGGGTCAGCGGCTCAGCGGCGTCGAGTCCCGGCCCGCGATGAACGCCGGGCGCGGCTGCGCGGCCGCGTACGGGTCGCCCAGCGCGTTCTCCACGCTGTTGAACACCAGGAAGATGTTCGACCGCGGATACGGGGTGATGTTGTTCGACGAGCCGTGCATGATGTTCGAGTCGAACCACAGCGCCGAACCCGCCTGGCCGGTGAACTGGTCGATGCCGTACTCGGCGGCCAGCTTGGTGATGTCGTCCTCGGCCGGGACACCGACGCGCTGGTCCTTGAGCGAGCTCTTGTAGTTGTCGTCGGGCGTCTCGCCGACACACTGGACGAACGTGCGCTGCGAACCGGGCATGACCATCAGCCCGCCGTTGAACGGGTAGTTGTCGGTCAGCGCGATCGAGCAGCTGACCGCGCGCGGCGCGGGCATCCCGTCCTCGGCGTGCCAGGTCTCGAAGTCCGAGTGCCAGTAGAACCCGGTGCCCTTGAAACCGGGCATGTAGTTGACCCGGCTCTGGTGGATGTAGACCTCGGAACCGAGGATCTGCCGCGCCCTGTCGAGCACCCGCGGGTCGCGCACGAGTTCGGCGATGAGCTCGCTGATCTCGTGCACGTCGAACACCGACCGCACCTCACCGGTCTTCTGCTCGGTGATCACCCGTTCGTCGCCGTGCAGGTCATCGGACGAGGACAACCGGACCAGCTCCTGCCAGTACGTCTGGACCTCGGCCGGCGAAAGCAGGTCCTCGACGACCGTGTAGCCCTTGGTCTCGTGGTTGGCCAGCGTGGCCGCGTCGATCGGGCCATCGGCGTCGGTACCCCACACGGTGGGGTGCACGCGGGGCAGGTGCTCCGGCGTGCCGGTGATCCGCGTCGGGTAGGAATCTTCGACGCGGGTGCCCATCAGTGTCACAGTGGTTCGCCTCCTGACGTTGTCGGACGGGTTCGGCTTATGAGGCTTCTTCGGTCACCAGCGGGTACACGCCGTTCTCGTCGTGCACCTCGCGGCCGGTGACCGGCGGGTTGAACACACACACGCACTTGATCTCGGTCCTGGGCCGGACCTGGTGCTTGTCGTGGTCGTCCAGCAGGTAGAGGGAGCCCGGCTTGAGCGGGTAGACCTTTCCGGTCGCCTTGTCCTCGATCTCCCCTTCGCCCGAGACGATGAACACGGCTTCGACGTGGTTGGCGTACCAGAAGTCGTTCACCGTCCCCGCGTAGAGCGTGGTCTCGTGCACCGAGAACCCGGCTCCCTCCTTGGCGAGGATGATCCGTTTGCTTCGCCAGTTCGGGGTCTTGATGTCGGACTCGGTGTCGGTGACCTCGTCCAGGGTGCGGACAAGCACAGGCGCTCCTCAGTTCTTCAGTACGGTGGCGACGGACTCGTCGATGATCGAGAGCCCCTGGGTCAGTTCTTCGTCGGACAACGTCAGCGGCGGAAGCAGCTTCATCACCTCGCCATCCGGTCCGGATGTCTCCATCAGCAGACCGCGGTCGAACGCCGCGGCGCAGACCCGGCCGGCGAGGTCGCCGCTGGCGAACTCGAGACCGCGCGCGAGCCCACGTCCCTTGGCCGTCAGCTCGGCCTCGGGATAGGTCTCGACGATGCCGGAGAACGCGGCGCCGATCCGCTCGCCCTTCGCCCTGGTGGACTTCTCCAGGTCGTCGTCGTTCCAGTATGTCCGGATCGCCTCGGTCGCGGTGACGAAAGCGGGGCTGATGCCGCGGAAGGTGCCGTTGTGCTCGCCCGGCTCCCATACGTCGAGCTCGGGCTTGATCAGGGTGAGCGCCATCGGCAGGCCGTAGCCGCTGATCGACTTCGACAGGCACACGATGTCCGGCTTGATGCCCGCGTCCTCGAAGCTGAAGAACGGTCCGGTGCGGCCGCAGCCCATCTGGACGTCGTCGACGATGAGCAGGATGTTGTGCCGCCGGCACAGCTCCTGCAGCCCGTGCAGCCATTCCATGCGCGCGGCGTTGATGCCGCCCTCGCCCTGCACGACCTCGACGATCACCGCGGCGGGTTCGTTGAGCCCGCTGCCGGAGTCCTCCAGGAGCTTCTCGAAGTACAGGAAGTCCGGCATGGCGCCGTCGAAGTACTTGTCGTAGGGCATCGGGGTGGCGTGCACCAGCGGGACGCCGGCGCCGCCGCGCTTCATCGAGTTACCGGTGACCGACAGCGCGCCCAGCGTCATACCGTGGAACGCGTTGGTGAAGTTGATGACCGATTCCTTGCCGGTCACCTTGCGCGCCAGCTTCAGCGCGGCCTCGACGGCGTTCGCGCCACCGGGGCCGGGGAAGATGATCTTGTAGTCCAGTTCGCGCGGACCGAGGATCTTCTCCTGGAACGTCTGCAGGAAATCGCGCTTGGCCACGGTGAACATGTCCAGCGCGTGGACGACGCCGTCACGCTGGATGTAGTCGAGCAGCGCCTGTTTCAGCACCGGGTTGTTGTGCCCGTAGTTGAGCGCGCCGGCGCCCGCGAAGAAATCGAGGTACGCCTTGCCGCTCTCGTCGTGCAGCCAGCTGCCCTGTGCCCGGTCGAAGACGACCGGCCAGCCGCGGCTGTAGCTGCGAACTTCGGATTCGAGCTCTTCGAAGATGCTCATGACGTTTTCTTTTCTCCCTATCGCGGGGAATTAACGTATTACTGACGATTAAGCGGTTGCAGCGGCCCGATACGGTACAGGTCCTCGGGTGCGTGCACGTTCTCGTCGTCCGGAAAATCCTCGGCCTCGAACAGCCTGCTGGTTTCACACGAGGTGTTCCAGCGCTTCGCGAACGACGCGAACAGCCGGATGGAGGCCTCGTTGTCCGGCGTGATCGTGGTCTCCAGATAGCGCACCCCGCGCTCGACCAGCCGCGTGAACAGCTCGTCGAGCAGCGTCCCGGCCAGGCCTTTCCCGCGCTGCGACGCGTCGACGGCCACCTGCCAGACGAGCGCCGTCTCCTGCTCGTCGGGTCTGCGGTAGGCGATCACGAAACCAACGGGTTCGCCGCCTTCGGAGACCACAACCGAACTCTCCGCGAAATCGCGGCACCACAGCATGTACGCATACGGCGAGTTGAGATCAAGCTTTGCCGAATCGCGAGCGATTCGCCAGAGCGCGGCGCCATCGGCCTTGGTCGGGGATTCGATCAAGAGCTTTCCGGACATACTCATGAAACGTAACAGAGAATTTTCTTCCCGCCAGCGACAGCGCCTCGGACAGCGCGCCTACCTGCGAGGACGGAAAAACTCGCGTGACTAGTCCCACATATGCGTTTGATCGGGCCATGATCTGGGTACGACATGCGGCTGGGCCGCCCACCTGTCGTCAGCGGCCTCCAGTCCGGTCACTACTCGACGATGAACCGAAATGACTCGCTTCGCAAGGCGGACACGCATACTTTCCGTGCCTGACCCCTCATCGCGCGTTCCGCCGGGCGCGTTACCACGCCGCGCGCCACAGTGTTTTCCTGGTCACCGAATTCTCCCTTTCACCAGGCGATCCTCACCCTTTCCTGTAGCCGATCGCGGTGCTTTGCGAGCAGGAGCACAGGCACGTCGCCCTCGTGAAGATGACGAAGCGTGGCCACCGAACTTCGTAGCGCCACCGGCGGACTGGAGTCGCGTTCGGAGGTCCGTGAATGCCACATCGAGGGACTCTGATTCCCTCGATGTGGCATTCACGGACAAGCTCTCATCCCGCTATCCACAAGGCCATCCCGCTTGTGGACAACTAATGCCCCCAGCGCCTCCGGACCCCCGGTTCTGTCGTGCTCCGGCGATACGATGAATGTGGGGGGCGCCCCGCAAGCTCGTGACAGCACTCCGTGCGCCCGTTCATCAGTCCTATGAGGGCTGTCGACGTGTCCTTTATGGAGCGCGGCGCCGTGAAGGCCTCCTTCACGGCGCTGAGTGCCGTGAAGGAGGCCTTCACGGCGTTCGGGCGGGGCTGAGGCTGGGTGATCTCGCCCTGCCGATGCCGTCAACGACGCGTTCGCGACGTTCACCGTCCCCAACAGAGCGTTCAGGACACCGCGATGGACGGGCTCATCGCGGCGAAGGCCCCCTCGACACATCACCAACACCCGCGGAGCGAGAGGACACCGCGAGGCGACCGGCGCGTTTCGACTTGCCGAGACCCTGCCCCAGGCCGAGAACGGCGTCAGGGGCGGTCTTTCGGGGCCGGGCGGCGCAGGCGGCGGGTGACGCTGCCCAGCGGCGTCCAGACCGCGGGCAGCACGATCAGCGCGGCCACCACGAGCCACCACACCGGGGCTTCGCCGCGCCGCCAGCCCGCGACCACGCCGCCCAGCCAGCCGAACAGCGGATCGGCGATCGGCGGCAGGAACGCGGCGAACAACAGCGCCGCCACGACCAGCACCCCGAGCACGGTGAGCACCATCCGCCACGTCCGCCGCAGCGTGATCAGGCTGACCACGAGGAACACCAGCGCGCCCGCCGCGACCGGCATACCCACCCACTGCAGGACCTGACCGCCGTTCCCGCCGAGCACGAACCCCGCCAGCACGGTGACCGCGGCCGCCACGAGGTTCCACGGCCGCCCCAGCCGCACCGCGCCGCGCGTGATCCACCACGCGCTGCGCCCGGTCGTCTGCGCGAAACCGACCGCGGGCTGGACCGACTTCGGCACCCGCGCCGCCCCGGCCGCGGCGTTCATCCCGGCCGCGCCCGCCTTGATCAGCGTCGACGTCAGCAGCATCGTCCCGCGTTCGTCCTCGACCTTCTCCGCGGACACCCGGCACGTCTGGAAAACCCGCTGCGTCGCGGCGTCGTCGGCCGTAGGCTCGGCCCCGACCTTGCGGAACGCCGCCGACGCCTTTCCGTTGCCCTTGGCCGTTTCCAGATCCTCCTCGGCGTGCCGGCACACCACGGGAAGCTCTTCGCGCGCGATTTCGAGCTGCCGTGCCCGCGCGAGCACCATCGCGGTGACCGGCATACTCAGCGGCACGGCCTCCGCGACTTCGACGTCCCGGAGTTGCGCGTCGAGACCGAGGAAACCCAGCTCCTCGGCGAGCTGCCCGGCGAACGATTCCGCTTCCCCCGGACCGAGATTGTCCGCGGGACCGGGCAGGATCCAGCCGACGGACTTGAACGTTTCCCGCACCCGTTCCCGGAACGCCCCGGCCCCGGCGAGATCACGCAGCAACCGCAGGCGTTTCGGGTCGAGCAGGCACTGCATCAGCCAGCCCGCGCCGTCGATCCGGCCCCACATCCAGTCGCTGGCCCGCCACGAAGCCTTGTAGAACGCGCCGAAGTCACCCACCTGCATCCCGGTCAGCTTGGTGTGCGCACGCGTGCGGCTCATGTCCAGCAGGGTGCGGGTGTCCGCGCTGACCTGGACGAGGTCGACGCGCTGGTCCACCGACGGAGGCTGCGCCAGCAGCCCACGCGTCGCCACGTGCAAGGCCAGCAACCTGGCCAGCACGACGTCGTCGCCCGCGCTCTTGTCGTCCGCGGTGAGCCCGAACCAGTCGAGCAGTGTGCGGACGGTGTCGGCCGCTCCTTCGGTCTGCTCACCCACCAACGCCCGCAGTACCGGTGCCGCCTGACGCAGCGCGCCCGCCACGCTCGGCCACGCCTCGCGTAGGGTGTCCGCCCGGCCCTTCCCCGCCCATTCCGCGGCCAGCGCGGCGATCCAGCCGTCCAGCGACATCCCGGCGGGCGGCGGTTCGTGCTCCACCACCCACGGCGTCAGCTTCACGCCGCGTGCCGCCGCGCGCCGGGCCTGGTGCAGCAGCGCGCGGCATTCGTTGAGCTGCGCTGCCTGTTCCGGCGACGGGCCGAGCCGGAACCCGGCGTTGATCACCTGGATGCCGGTGCCGACGGCGTCGTCGAGCGCCGTGGTGCGGAACCCGATCAGCTCGTCGAGCGAGACTCGTCCGCCCGGCGGCTGGTCCGGCACGCCGTCCCGCAGGCCATCGGCGGCGACGGTCCGCAGCTGCGCGGACATCCCGGACGCCCACTGCGCTTTCAGACCGTCCACTTCGGACACCACGTAGACTCGGCTCGCCGCGCGCACCAGCTCACTGGCGTCCTCCGCCACCCGGCGTTCGCGGTAGGCGGCCATCAGCCTGGCGTCGACGAACGTGTCCGGATCGCCGCGCAGCCCCATCGCCGAGAGGGAGACGCGGGTGTCGCGCGTCCGCACGACAGCGTCGTTGTGCCGCGTCAGGTCCTCCAGATCGGTGCTGATGGTCTGGTTCAGCACGGTCGAAACCACCTTGCTGAGCGCGGTGCCGAGCAACGGTGGATTCCCCGCGTCCACCTCGACCACATCGGCCTCACGCTCCCCGGTCGGCACCACGTACAACAGCAGCCGCCGGACGTCGGCGTGCGACGGCCGTTCGAAAATCTCCCGCAGCGCGGGCCGCAGGGGCTTGTTGAGCAGCACTCCGCCGTCGGTGAGCCAGTGCGAACGGGTGAGTTCGGTGTAGCGCGTCATGTCCGGGTGCAGCCGATCGGTGCCGTCCTTGCCGATCGGCATCCTCGACAGCTCGAAGGCGCCGGGGAACGACGCGCTCGACCGCGCGGCGAGCGCGAGCGGACCGAGCACATCGGGAGTCCACAAAGGACCATCGAAGCGGAAGAGCATCCGGTGGTCGGTGTCGCGCACCAGGTTTCCCAGCGCGTCGTCGAAGCGCGCCGTCTCGCCGTCGATCATGGTGCCGGTGAGCAGCACGGTGATGTCCGGCTCCTCGGCGGGCGGGGTGCCACCGCTGGTGATGCTGTGCAGTGCGCGCTCCAGGTCACCCAGCAGGACCCGGTCGCCGTCGAGCAGCGAGCGCGGCAGTTTCTCGTTCGGATCGCGGATGAGGTTGTCCAGCGAACCGGTGCCGATCCAGGTGTCGCGCAGCACCTCCGGAGTGGAGCCGAACGCCTCGGCCAGCCCGAGACAGGCCGCGTTGATGCCACCGGCGCTCGTTCCGGTGAGGACGTCGATCGAAACCGTGACGTGCAGGAGATCGATCAACCTCCGGTACACGCTTTCCGTTTTCTCGTCCCGCGAGGCATGTAGTACCTGCGACGTCTCGCTCGCGATGCCGCCCATCCAGACGGCGAGACTCGCGCCGCCCACCATTGTCATCGCGAGCCGGATTTCCTGCCGCCACGGTTCCGGGGTTTCCTTGCCCGATGGGGAATCCGTTGGGGAATCCTTGAGGGAAACCGCTGTCGTGCCGTCAGTACGCTCCTCGCCGCGGTTCTCCCGCACTCCCTCAGCCATACTCCGAAGGATAAGGGCAGGCGGCGGAAATCGTTCCCGGTTCTAACCGGCCGGAGCAATCAGTCGGCGAAATGCTCCAGCAACAGCACCTGTGCTTCACCGACCGCGAACCCGAGCACCGCGCCGGTCGCGATGAGGATCCATTCGTCCTGTTCGAACGCCGGGCGCAGCAGGCGCTCGAATTCCCGAGGGGACAGTTCCTTCATCTTCGAGACCAGGACGTTACGGATGTCCATCGCGTCGGTGGCGTAGTCCTCGATGTAGGCCATGGTCTCGGGCAGCCGCGCCATGATCTGCTCGGAGATCGACAGCTTCAGGTCCTGGTAGCGCTTCCCGCCGACGGCGAACAACAGCAGCGGTTTCGCCAGCCCGCTGCGCCTGCCGAGTTCGACGTCGAGCTGCCGCTGGATGAGCGCGAGGACCCGATCGGACAGTGGCCCGCGCAGGATCGCCTCGATCACGTTGTGCGGGGTGATGATCTCCTTCGCGATCAGCTCCCCGTACGCCTCGGCGACCTCGGCGCGCCGTTTGAGGAACAACCCCTGCCACTGGATACCGAAATATTTCTTCGGTTCGATCGGGTAGAAAATCATGCGCAACGCGAGCCAGTCGGTGAACCAGCCGGTGAACAGGCCGAACAGCGGCATGATCAGCGGGAATTTGAACAGGATCCAGGCGGTCATCTGGATGACGCCGATGAATCCGCCGAAAACGAGCCCGGAACGCTGGATGAACTTGAACTCGTCCCGGCCCGCTTCCTGGAAGATCCGGTTCAGCAGCCGTTTGTCCTTGACGAGGCTGGTGACGACCATGCCCTTGAGGTCGAACACACTGTCCACATCGGACTTGATGAGGTCGAGCACGGCGGCGACCATGCGCGGCGACTCGGCCTGGACCCGCTGGATGACCATCCGCTGCACGCCGATCGGCAGCGACTCCCACAGCCCAGGCTGGTAGTGCCCCGCCACCTCGCGGACGATGTCCTCGACCCCGGCGAGCAGCGGTTTCTCGATCTCCTTCGCGATCCGCCCGGCGTCCAGTCTGGACACGACCTCGGACGGCTTGATGAGCTGCTCGGTCATCGTGTCGCAGGCGATGCTCGCCATCCGCGCCGCGCGCTTCGGCACGATGCCCTGCCAGCCGAGGAACGGCTTGATCCCGATGAACTCGACCGGCTGGAACATCATCCGGATCGCGACGATCTTGGTGAAGTACCCGATCAGCGCGGCGACGATCGGGATGGAGACGTAAAGCGCCCAGTGCCGCCCGAAGTCGTCGAGAATGCCGCTGACGAACGCGCCCATGGCCGGGCTCAGCCGAGGCTCGGGTCGCAGGCCTGCCAGAACCTCGCGCCGAGACGCGAGATGTGCACGGTGCGCCGGACGAACTTCGCGCGTTTGACCAGTTGCTCGGCCTCGCGCACGGTCTCGTCGGTCAGCAGGATCTCGTACTGGGTCTCCAGCGCGGGCACCTCCTCGTCGAGGTCGACGAGGCCGAGCCCGATCAGCCGGGTCAGGTAGCCGGGCACCTGGTCGGTCAGGGACACCCCGGCCGTCTTGCCGACCGTGGACGCGTTGCGCAGCACGACCCGGCCGCTCCCGCCGAGGCCGTTGCGCTCGACGACGTCGACCGCGGGGAACGGCGAGCCGTCGGAGAGCGCGGAGAGGATGCGGGCCTCGTCCGGGGTGAGCTGACGCAGGATGATCGCGTAGAGGTACTCACGGGCCCGCTCACGCCCGAAGCCGATGGAGTGATTCAGCAGCTCCGCCATCGCCGCGCGCAGCGGTTCGACGTGGTTGTCGCGTGCCGGCACCAGCGTCACGGTGGCCTCGACCGGCTCGCCGTCCAGCCGGGCGCGGTTCATCGCGGACGCGGCGGTCAGCGCGGCGTGGTACGGGTCGTCGACCTCGTCGAGACGGCGGCGCAGCTCGGTCAGCAGCTGGCGTTCGACCGTGCGGATACCGCGCTCGGCCGTGTCCACGCCCGGCAGTTTCCTGGTGAGATCGAACCCGGTGCGCGCGGCCCAGCCCGCCAGCTGACCCGCCCGCCTGGCGAAGTTCGCGACGTCCTCCACCGTGCCGTTTTTCGTGCCACTGCCGTTGGCTCGCTCTGTGCTCACGGGCCCCACTCCCTCGCTGTTCGCGCTGATGCTACCTGCGGGTAGGCCGAATGGCGGCGTGATGGCGCCGCATCGTGATCCGGCGGACGGTGTTGGATGGCTCCCATGCGCGCGCCGTACTGGGGACCGCCGATCGCCGTCCTCCCCTTGCTCGCCCGTGAGGAACAAGCGCTCGTGGACGTGCTGACCGGGCTCGACGCCGAGCAGTGGGCGGCACCGACGGCGTGTCGTGACTGGACGGTCCACGACCTGGCCGCACACATCCTCGGCCTCAAGCTCGGACGGCTTTCCCGTGATCGCGACGGCTACCGCGCGCTCGAACCGCGTGACTCACCCGAGACGTGGGTGACGGCGTGTCGACGGCTCTCTCCGGAGGTCCTGTTCGCGTTGATCGTGGACAGCACGGCGCAGATCGCCGACCACTGGGGCAGGATCGACCTCGACGAACCCGGTGAACCGCTGAGCTGGGCGGGGCCGGAACCGGCGCCGAGGTGGCTCGACGCCGCCGCGGAGTACAGCGAGTTCTGGACCCGTCAGCAGCAGATCCGCGAGGCGGCGGGCGTTCCGCTTCTCGACGCGCCGGAGTTCCGCGGCCCGGTGGTGGACACGTTTCTGCGCGCGCTTCCGTTCGCGCTGCGCGACGTCGAGGCGCGGACCGGCAGGCAGGTCGCCTACACGGTGACCGGCGCGAGCGGTGGCCGCTGGACCGCCCGCCGGGAAGCCGACGGCTGGACGCTCGACCGCGCGGCGCCGACGTCCCGCTCCCCGCTGGCCTCCGTGACGACCGACGCCGACACCTTCTGGCGGCTGTCCGCAGGCATGCTCCGCGTCGGCGACGTCGCGGACCGAGTCACCGCCAAGGGTGACGAAAACGTTTGCGCGGCGGTGCTCGGGATGGTCGCGATGTGCTGAAGGACGCTTTCAGTGCATCCAGTGCACTGAAAGCGTCCTTCAGCGCGCCCACCGCACCGAAGGCGTCCTTCAGCTCATCTCAGCGGCGCCGCCGGGCCTGTTTCCGCAGCTGGAGGATCCGCGCGCCGCCGATCAGTGCGACGAGCGCGGCGCCGGCGAGCACGGAGAACAGCATCGCCACCGCGAGCGGCATGCTGCCCGAGGCACCGAAGAAGTGCACGGTCGCCGAGTCGAGATTCTGCAGGATGAAGATCAGCAGCAGCGCGAGCACGATCAGCGCGACGATCACCGCCACCCAGGTACCGCTGATCCGGGTGGGTTTGAGCTTCCCCGACTTCCCCGGCCGCTTCCCGGGGCGCGTGGTCCCGGCGGGCCGTACCGGGGTCTCGGCGGCGGGGTCGAGGGCGGCGGGCGGCTCCACATACCCGTGCCCCCCGCCGGGGGTCTCGGACGGGCTGGTGCGGGCGGGGTCGTCACCTCCACCACGGGCGTGAGTCATAGCCCTCAGTGTCCGCCGACCTGCGGGAGTTCGCCGACTGGTATGCCCCTAACGGGTGCATTTACTAATCCGACCGAAAGTAGGCGGAGGCGGACCGCAGCCGACCAGCTCTCAGAGACCCGTTTCCGCCGTGGCTGCCGTCGGATTAGTAAAGAACGGCACAGTGTCGACATCTCGGAGCACGCGGAGGGTGTTGCGGCCGGCGAGCTTCGCGCAGTCCTCCTCACTCCAGCCACGCTCGAGCAACGCGGCGAACAGCACCGGGTACTTGGAGACGTCCTCCAGCCCCTGCGGCAGTTCCGCGACGCCGTCGTAGTCGCCACCGAGGCCGATGTGGTCGATCCCGGCCACCTCGCGGGCGTGCTCGACGTGCGCGACGACGTCTTCGACGGTGGCCTTCGGCTTCGGCGGCCCGTCCCAGCTCGCGGCGAACTTCCCGCGCTGGGCGAGGTCGCGGTGGTCCTGGCCTGCCTCGGCCATCGCGGCCTTGAGCTGCCGGTCCCATTCCGTCACGGCGGGCGAGATGAACCCTGGCACGAACGTCACCATCGCGACACCGCCGTTGCCGGGGAGCCGCTCGAGGACGTCGTCGGGGATGTTGCGCGGGTGATCGTTGACCGCGATGCACGAGGAGTGGCTGAAGATCACCGGCGCGGCGCTGACATCGAGCGCGGCCCGCATCGTGCTGGGCGCGACGTGCGAGAGGTCCACGAGCATGCCGATGCGGTTCATCTCGCGGACGACGTCGCGGCCGAACTCGGTCAGGCCGTTGTGCGCCGGTTCGTCCGTGCCGGAGTCGGCCCACGACGTGTTGTAGTTGTGCGTCAGCGTCATGTAGCGGACGCCGAGACGGCGCAGGATCCGAAGCACGCCAAGGGATTCGGCGATGCTGTGGCCGCCCTCGGCGCCGAGCAGCGAGGCGATCTTGCCGTCGGCGAACGCGGCCTCCGCCTCGTCCGCGGTGGTGACCAGCGCGAGGTGTTCCGGGTAGCGCTCGGCGAGCTGGTGGACGACCTCGATCTGCTCCAGCACGGCGGTGACGGCGCTGTGGCCTTCGAACGAGCACGGCACGTAGACCGACCAGAACTGCAGGCCGAGCTTGCCCTCGCGGAGCTTCACCAGGTCCGTGTGCAGCGCGGGCTGCCGGATGGTGAGGTCGAGACCGTGTGCGGCGTCGACCGGATCGGGCCCGACCAGGTCACGCAGCTCCCACGGGAGGTCGTTGTGGCCGTCGGCCAGGATGGTGGATTCCAGCAGCGCCGACGCGCGCTCGAGGTCCCGAGAAGTCATGCCCCGATCGTATGGGGCACGCCGTGCGGCGGACGCGCGAGCAAAGCGAGAACAAAGTCTCTTGCACGCGAGAGAACTGGGCTAAGGTGAACCCGTGAGACCCGATCCGCACACCGACGACGACGAGATCGTCAGCTGGTGGGGCCTGGTGATCGAGGGGTACCTCGCCACACAGGACGTCCTGATGGGCGAGATCTCCGAGCGCTACGGCCTCGCGCCCGCGTCGTTCGACATCCTGCTGCGGCTGCTGCGCTCGCCGGAGCACCGGATGCCGATGACCCGGCTGGCCACCGAGGCCGCGCTCTCCAGCGGCGGCTTCACCAAGGTCGCCGACCGGATGGCCGCCGCGGATCTCATCCGCCGGGTGCCCAGCCCCGACGACCGGCGCGTCACCTTCGCCGCGCTCACCGACAACGGCCTCGACATCGCGCGGCGCGCGCGGACGGCGGCCGCCGGAATCCTCCGGCGCATCGTGCTGGAGCCCCTCGGCGACGACGCCGCCACCCTGGCCTCGGCCATGCGCACCCTGCGCTCGGTCAACGGCGCGAGCTGAAGGGGACTTCAGCTACTCGCGACCGTGCTCGGGACCCGGTTCAGCCTCGACGCGGCCCAGGTGACGAAGGCCCACAGCGCCAGCGCGGCCGCGGTATCGGTGAAGATCGTCGCGAACCAGAACGCCGGGATCTGCGGCACGCCGACCAGGAAGTGCCCAGCGCTGGCCAGCCCGGACAGCGAGTAGACCATCAGGAACCCCAGCGCGCGCCAGTACCGTCCGCGCAGGTAGTCGCGGTAGCCGAGCACCCCGAACACGGTGAACACCACGTAGGCGAGCGCGACCAGGATCTGCGCCACGAGGACGCTGATCCCCGGGACCTGCGGATAGTCCGCCGCCCTGATCACGTTGTGCGCGTAGTGAAACGTCGTGGTCAGCACCGAGAAACCCAGGATGACCCGCAGCGGGGTCAACCCCTTCTCCCGCAGTTCGTCCATGGCCGCCCCCTTGCGACTTGATAGATCGCTCTAGCGAGAGAAGGGTAAGCCCTCGCGGACCCGGTTGTCGAGCGGGACGGCTCAGACCAGGTCGATCCGATGATGGACGACCGGGTAGCCGGCCTTCGCGAAGTTCGCGGCCATCGGCACATTCGTGACATCGGTGGCGGCGACGACGCGGTCGGCGCCGTGCCCGACGAGTTCGTGCGTGACCTCGACCAGCAGGTCGTAGGCATAGCCGTGACCCCGCTGCTCCGGGACGACGGCGATGTAGCCGACCACCGGGTTGTTGGGATTACGGCACGGAATGGCCAAGCCGACGAGTTCGCCGTCCGGCGTGTAGGCGACGCGCCACCAGTCCCGTGGGCTCGGCATCCACCGCAGGAGATCGAGGTCCTCCCGCGCCGCACCGTCCACACCGGACTGTTCGATCGCGCGCCTGGCATGCGCGTCAAGGGTGTTTTCGTTCACCCGACGAAAGATTCCGAGGATCACGTCGTCGTCCGGCTCCGGCCGGAACTCCAGACGTCCGGGCCGCGGCGGCAGGCCGCACTCCGGTGTCCAGCAGTAGCGATACCGTTCGACCAGCACCGACATCCCGGCCGCCTTGGCCGCCTCGACCCGCGTGTTCACCGCCTCCGCGACGTCCGGATCCGCCCGCCAGCCCGGCGGGGTGTGCAGGGAGTACTCCGTGCGCAGCGGCGAATCCCGCAGCAAGGCGACACCGGCGTCGAAATCGGTGAAGTCGAACCAGTCCAGCGCGATCGGGACGTCGTCCTCGGGCGCGGCCCACCAGGCGGCGCGAGCGACGACGACGCCATCACGCAACGCCACCCAAGTCCACTCCGGACGGTAGCCGCCGGTCATTTCCAGGGATGTCTGCCCGAGCAGGGCACGGCCGACGAGGCCGCGATCGGGCAGTGAGTCGAACAGGGCTTCCTCACCCGCGACGAGCGGGCGGATGACCAGATCGGTCATGGGGTTCCTTCCGGGAAGTACGCGATGCGCTCCCGGTTCAGTTCCCCGGCACCCTCGGCACGAGACGGGAGCGCGTGATCGTGGTGACCATCGTTCCCACCTCCTTCTCCTGGTCGAGGGTGCCGGAGCACCGTATTCCAGCCTCTCGGCGAGGATCAACCGGTTTTCGCGAGCCGCACGGTGGTGCTCAGCCGTGGCTCGCCGTATGAGCGTGCGGCCTCGACGGCGTACTCGCCGGACACGTACCGCCAGCCCTCGTCCCAGATCGACGCCGACCGCGGCTCGATACGCACGACGGCCTCGACCTCTTCGCCTGGTCCCGCTTCGACGTTCGCGAATCCGGCCAGCCAGCGCGCGGGGCGGTCGTCGTCGGTTCCCTGAGGCGCCAGGTAAATCTGCACGACCTCACGCCCGGACCGCGTCCCGGTGTTGCGGAGCCGGACCCGGACGTCCGCACTACCGTCGCCCTCCGGTTCGACCGACATCGTCGTGTACTCCCAGACGGTGTAGCCGAGGCCGTGCCCGAACCAGTACGCCGGCGCGACGTCCGTCCGTTCCCAGGCGCGGTAGCCGATGAACACACCTTCCTCGTAGTGCAGCGCGCCGTCCTTCGGCTCGACGTTCCACACTGGACAGTCCGCGAGCCGGTCCGGCCACGTCGTCGGCAGCCGACCGCCAGGCTCCCGCGCGCCGAACAGAACGTCCGCGAGCGCCGCCCCGCCCGCCTGCCCGGGGAACCAGACGAGCAGCACCGCCGCGACGTCGTTCCGCCACGGCATTTCGACCGGTGCTCCGGCGTTCACCACGACGACCGTGCGCGGGTTGACGGCGGCGACGTGCGCGACGAGTTCGTCCTGCTTTCCCGGCAGTGCCAGTGTTTTCCGGTCGAAACCCTCACTCTCGACGTCCGCGGTGGTACCGACGACGACCACCGCGACCTCCGCGTCGGTGGCAAGCGCGACCGCCGCCTCCAGCGCGGCCCCGGGATCGGCGACCGGGCCGGAATGCCCCAGCTCGAAGGAAATCCAGGCGATCCCACCTGCCATCGCCGGGGGAACGCGGTAGACGAGCCGGACGTCGACGCGTTCGCCCGCGGCCAGTTCCGTGGTGTGCCGTTGTTCCTCGACATGAGTGACCGCGGTGACGGCGTCGACACCGTCGGGGATGGTGGAACCGTCGAACAACGTCTTCCCGGCCACGGTCAGGGTGAGCAGCCCCGCACCGGTGACACCGAAGGTGTGCTCGCCGGACGCCTGCGGCGTGAGCGTACCGGCGATCTCGACCGAACCGAGCGTGTCGATGGTCAGCTCGCCCGGCAGTTCGCCGATCCAGCGGATCCGCCCTTCCGGCAACGGGAAAGTGGCGAGTTCGCGGCCTTCGCCGTCACGGGCGATCGCCGTCAGCTCGAAGCCGTCCGACGCCGTCGGCAACGTCGTCCGCGGATCGGCACCGAGCGAGTAGCGCAGGTCGACGCCGTCCGGCAGCGCCGCGCGGAGGCCGTCGAGGGGCGAGACGACGTCGGCGGGGAAGACCGTCGCACTGCCGCCGCCGAGGATCTTCGGGTCGTCGGCGAGTGCGCCGAGCACGGCGATACTGCGCGGCCTGATCAGCGGAAGAACGTCGTTCTCGTTGCGCAGCAATACGAAGGAGCGATGCGCGACCTCGCGAGCCAACGCCTCACCGTCCACTTCGGACATCATCGGCGATTCGGTCGCGTTGAGCGCACCGACTCGGCAGGCGAGCAGCAAGACTCGGCGCACCATGTCATCGACGGTCTGCTCGTCGACCTCGCCTGCCCGCACCGCGTCGGCGAGACGCGCGCCGAACACGGTCTTCGGCCCCGGCATCGCGACGTCGAGACCGCCCTTCGCGGCGTTCACGGTGTGCCGGGCGGCAAGCCAGTCCGACACGACGAAACCGTCGAAGCCCCATTCGCCGCGCAGCACATCGTTGAGCAATCGGCCGTGCTCGGTCATCGTCGATCCGTTGACCCCGTTGTAGGCGGCCATGATCCCCCACGGCCATGCTTTGTCCACAATGTACTCGAACGGCGCGAGGTAGAGTTCACGCAGCGTTTTTTCGGTCACGGCCACGTCCGCGGTGAACCGCTCGGTCTCGAAGTCGTTGGCCACGAAGTGTTTCACCGTCGTCCCGACGCCGCCCGCCTGCACTCCCGCGACGTACCCGGCGCCGATGTACCCGGTCAGCAACGGGTCCTCGGAGTAGCACTCGAAATGCCGTCCGCCGAGTGGCGATCGATGCAGATTGACCGTCGGTGCCAGGAGAACATCGACACCCTTGCGGCGAGCTTCTTGGGCCAGCACGCCGCCGACGCGTTCGGCCAGCGCGGGATCCCACGTCGCCGCGAGCGCTGTCGGACTGGGCAGTGTGAGCGACGGGTCGTCCGGCGTCCAGCGTACGCCGCGCACCCCGACCGGACCGTCGGACATCACGATCGACGTCAGCCCGATCTCCGGAAGCGGGGCCAGCGTCCAGACGTCCTGCCCGGCGAGCAGCCGCGTTTTCGCGTCCAGATCGAGCTTCCCGAGCATCGCGTCGACGTCGAACGTCATGGATTTCCTTTCCTAGCGGACGGTTTTGATCCTGGTCACGAGCACCGCGCCAAGCAGCACGGCCACGGCCGCGATGAGGTAGAGCGCGGTGTAGTTCCTTCCGCCACCTGCCGCGAGCAGGAACGGCACCAGCGCCGGGCCGAACGACTGCGGCAGCGCGTTGGCCATGTTGATCACCCCGAGGTCCTTGCCGCTTTCGTCCTTTCGCGGCAGCACCTGCGACACGAGCGCGAGATCGACCGCGTAGAACATGCCGGTACCGAGCCCGCCGACCACCTGTGCCACGAATACCACCGGCAGGCTGTGCGCGCTCGCCATGATCACCCCGGAGAGTGTCATCACCAGTGCGGCGCCGATGACGAACGGTTTGCGCCTTCCGGTGCGGTCGGACAGCCGGCCACCCAGGATCGCGGTCACCGCGCCGACGCCGGCCGTGGTCATGGCGAGCAGGCCCACGGTGGCCGCCACGTGTTCCTTCGGGACGCCGATCCGGTCACTCGCGAAGAAGGCGAGATAGGACACCGGGGCGAACGCGCCGAGCACCACGAGGAACCGGGTCAGCCATGCCCAGCCGAAATCGGGATGGCGCACGGGGTTCACCCAGAAGCTGCCGAGGAATTCGCGCACGGAGAACTTCGGGAGCCCTGGCGCGGCAGGGCGATCCGGCAGTGTCACCGCGAAGAGGACGACCAGCACCAAGCCGATCAGGGCGGGCACGAGCAGTTGCGTGATCGCGTGGGAGAACGCGGCGGCGACACCGGCGCCGAGCAGCACCGCGGCGAGCTGGCTGAAACCCATCGCACCGGAAACGCGGCCGCGTTCGGCGGACGGCACGAGGTCCGGGATCGTCGCGGTGAGCGCCGCGAGTGCGGCGTTGAACGAGACCTGGGCGAGGCACCACCCGACGAGGATCGCCGGCACCGACGGCACGAGCGCGACGATCACCAGCCCGGCCGAGCCGCCGATGACGCCGCCCGCGAGCCACGGCCTCCGACGTCCCGCCCGCACCCTGGTCCGGTCGGAAAGCCTGCCGCACAACGGGTTCGCGACGAGCGCGAGCAACGCGCCGACCGCGGTGACCAGACCGAGCGACGCTTCCTTGCGCTCCGGAGCGACGTCACCGATACGGATGGCGAGAGTGATCAGCGCCGGCGCGAGGAGCGCGGTGAACAGCCCGAGGTTGGCGAGGCCGAGCTTGACGGCGAAGGCGCGCGGCTGCCGGATCCATCCGGCCGCCGGAGTCGATTCGGGCACGGACACCTCCCCGTCGTCGAGGCCTGGTCCCACCAGCCTTACCGGGCACCCTGGTGATCGGTAGGTGTCGTTACATATTTGTGATTATCGCTACCGTCCCGTAGGCTTCGAATCATGAGCCGCGCCAGGGGCACCGATCGTCGCGAGAGCATCATCCGAGCCGCGTTCGAGGTCATCGCCGAACGCGGCTATCGCGGCACGTCGCTGGCGGCCGTCGCCGAACGGGTCGGGCTCACCCAGCAGGGCCTGATGCACTACTTCCCCACCAAGGAGGACCTGCTCACCGCGGTGCTCGAGACCAGGGACGAATGGGACCTGCTCAACTTCGGCCAGTCCGCCGCCCCGCCCGCGATGACCGCCACCCAGCTCGCCGACCTCGTCGACTACAACGCGACCCGGCCGGGGATAGTGCAGACCTACACCGTGTTGTCCGCGGACAGCGTCACCGAAGGACATCCGGCACGGCAGTACTTCCACGACCGGTACCGGCGGGTGCGCGCCGGGATGACCCGGCTGCTGGAACGCAACCGCGAACTCCTGCCGCCGGGGCTCACCCCGGAGCAGCTCGCGCCGATCGCGATCGCGGTGCTGGACGGGCTTCAGCTGCAGTGGCTGCTCGACCCGGACGAGGTCGACATGCCACAGAGCTTCCGCGACTTCCTGGCCTTACTGGGCACGAAGCCGTAACGGGTTCCCGTCACCCTCCGGCCGGGTCTTCCCGGGACGGCTGGGTCTGTCGCGAACGCGTCGTTCGGGACACCCTGAAGCCCCCTGCCAAACAGCCTAGGCGGGGATACCGACACTCCGGCGCCGCTGGGGGCGGGAGGTGCTGAAGCACCAGCGCTCGCTCAGCCCTCCCGCAGGACTTCGCGCAGCCGGCGCAATGTCCGCAATGTCGTCTCCAGGTCGTCCCGCGAAACCTGGGCGGCGGCCCCGTCGGCCCAGGACACCTGCGACTCCCCGAGCTGCCGCAGCGCCGTCCGCGCCCGGTCGGTGAGCCGCAACAACGGCGCCCTGGCATCGCCGGGGTTCACCGAGCGTTCGAGCATTCCGTTGCGCAGCAAGCGGTTCACCGTTTCCTGGACGCTCTGCCGCCGCAGCCCCCTTCGCCGCGCGAGTTCGGCGGCGGTCGACGGGCCGTGTTCGAGGAAGCCGAGCACCTGCCATTGCGCGGCCGTCAGCCCGACCGGCGCGGTCAGCGCGTCACCCGCGGCCAGCAGCTCACCGTTCACCAGGAAGACCTCGTTGATCACCTCGGTGAACGTCTGCGCGCGTGCGGTGCGTCGGGGCATGATGCTAGTCTCCCATATTGACAGGTACCTGTCGAAAGGAGAGGGCATGCCCAGCATCGGCACCGCGCACCACGCGCTCACGGCGCTCATCGGAAAATGGTCCGGGACCGAGGAAATCGCCGCTTCGCCGTGGGCACCCGCGACGAGTGCGACCGCGTGGTGCGAGTACCGGTCCGCGCTCGACGGGTTCGCCGTCGTCCAGGACTACCGGCAGGTTCGGGCCGATGGCGGGCCGGAGTTCCTGGCGCACAACGTGTTCACCGCGGACCCGGAAACCGGCGAAACCCTCTGGTACGGGTTCGACAGCTACGGCTTCCCGCCCGAGGCTGCGGCCCGCGGCGGCTGGGACGGCGGAACCCTGGTGCTGGAAAAGAAAACCCCGCGCGGCACCGCCGTGCACCGGCTGACCCCGGACGGCGGCGTCCTCCGGCACGACATCGACGTCCGAATGGGTGAAGCGGAAACTTTCAGCCCTTTCCTGCGTGCCCGATACACGCGCGACGCCGAAATTGTCGGACCCCCGGAGTAGAGATGAAGGCGTGCGCAGAACCGCCGAAACCCCGAGCGGCTCCGCCCCGCTGATCGGGGTGGAGCACGTCAAGATGCCCGAGTGGGCCCGCGTCGACGAACGCGTGGCCGCCGCCGGGTTCGGCCAGGCCGTGCGCGCGCTGCCCACCGCGATCGCGGTCGTGCTGCGCCTGGCCTGGCGTACCGCCCCACGGCTGACGGTGCTGGCCGCGGTCGTGCACGTGGTGTCCGGCTGTGTGACCGCGTTCGGCCTGCTCGCCACGGCCAACGTGTTCACCGCGTTGCTGACGCAGGGCCCGACCCCGGAGCGCGTCCTGCACTCCCTGCCCGCGCTCGCGGTGGTCACCGCCTCCTACGCGGCACGCGCGCTGCTCGACGCCGCGGTCGCCGCTGTCGAGGGGGCGTTGCGCCCGCGTATCACCACCGCGGCGGACCACGCGGTGACGGCGTCGGTGGTCCGTGTCGGGCTGCTCGCCTTCGAGGACGCCGATTTCCGGGAACTGGCCAGACAGGGCGCCCGGCACGGGGTCCGCGCGATCGAAACGAGCCTGCGCAGGCTCGCGGATCTGACGTCCTCGCTCATTTCCCTGCTCGCCGCGATGATCACCGCGGCGCTGCTGAACCCGTGGCTCGCCCCGGTGCTGCTGCTGGCAGCGGCCGCCGACGGCTGGGCGTCCGCGCGCGTGGCCAAGCTGAACTACCGGCATTTCCTCGACACCGTGAGCCGGCACATCCGCAAGTCCATCGTCGAGGAGGTGGCGACCTGGCGCACCATGGCGCTGGAGCGGCACGCGCTCACCCTGCAGGAGCCGCTTCTGGCGGAGTACCAACGGATCTCGGCCAGCCTGATGCGGGAGGAGGTGGCACTGGCGCATCGCAGCAACCTGATCCGCACCACCGGGCGAGCCGCCGCGGGGGTCGGTACCGCGGTCGCCTACCTCGTCCTGGGCTGGCTCCTCTACGCCGGTGGGATGCAGCTCGCGCTGGCGGGCACCGCGGTACTGGCGATGCGCACCGCGTCGAACGCGTTGTCCAACACCATTCGCGCGGTCAACTCGCTCTACGAGGACTCTTTCTACATCGGCTTCTACCACGAGCTGATAGCCGAGTCCGCCAAGCGCAGACCGGCACCGTCCACCCTGCGCGCCCCCGCCGACCCGGCCGAGATCCGGCTGGACGGTGTGTCGTTCACCTACCCTGGCCAGGAAAACCCCGCACTACAGGACATCTCGCTGACCCTGCGGCGCGGCGAGGTGGTCGCGCTGGTCGGCGAGAACGGATCCGGCAAGACGACGCTGGGCAAGCTGCTCACCGGCCTGTATCCACCGTCGGAGGGCACGGTGCACTGGGACGGCGTCGATCTCGCGCGGGCGGATCCGGCGTCGGTGCACGAGAACATCGCGGTCATCGCGCAGGAGCCCGCGGAATGGCCGATGACGGCGGAGAACAACGTCACGGTCGGCAGGCTCGGCAGGGTCGATCCGGGCCGCGCCTCGTGGCAGGAGGCCATCACCTCCTCCGGCGCCGACGAGGTGATCGCTTCCTTGCCGCACAAGGAGAAAACCGTGCTGTCGAAGCAGTTCGAGGACGGCCGGGATCTCTCCGGCGGGCAGTGGCAGCGGATGGGCATCGCCCGCGGCATCTACCGGGACGCGTCCGTGCTCGTCGCCGACGAACCCACGGCCGCGCTGGACGCCCGCGCCGAAGCGCGCGTCTTCGCCGGGCTCCAGCGCGCCAGCGCCGCCGAGGGCGGCAAGCGCACCACCGTCCTGGTCACGCACCGGCTGGCGAACATCCGCACCGCCGACCGGATTCTGGTGCTGGACAAGGGCAGGCTCGTCGAGGAGGGCACACACGAGCAACTCGTCGCGGCCGGAGGTCTCTACCACGAACTGTACGAAATCCAGGCCCGCGCCTATCGGGGTGAGGCGGCCTGACACCGGTCAGCCGATCCTCACCCCGGCCGCCGCGTCAGGGAGCCGTCCGGCCGAGGTCCGGTCCGGGGTGGGGGTGTCGGTCGAAGCGGTGCAGCAAGGCGGCGATTCCCACCATGACGACCACCGGCGCACTGTAGGTGAGGAGGTACAGAATCGAGTCGGTGAAGATCCGGTACGCCTCGAACTTTCCGAACATCCGGCTGGCGACCGGTACCGCGATGAGTGGCGTGAGGACTATCGGCGCCGTGCGGCGGCCGCTTCGCGTTCTCGGGCGGCAGGCGGCCAGGACGCCGCCCACCAGCACCACCATCCGCACCAGCTCGGCGAGGGGGAGGTACGTGCCCAGCCGGGTCGCCGTGAGCAGAAACAAGACGGCAACCGTGCCGACGAGAATGATCATTCGTGACAGGCCCAGCAGGTCCCGGCCACGGCGAGGCCCCGGCGACACGGTCACCGCGACCGCGGCGAACACACTGAGCAGCACCCAGCCCGCTGCCAGCTCCGCCGGCCAGTGCAGGCCCAGGTCGACAACGATGACCATGATCAAGGCGGCGGTGGCCAGCCAGGCGAGAACCACCGAAGCTCGGCGCATGCCCAACAAGCCGAGCACAAGTGCTGCCGGCCAGGCCGAGAAGACCAGTACGTCGGCGAGCGCGCCGAGCCAAAGCCGCTGCACCCACACGTCCGCTCGGGCCAAACCCACGATCTCGCGCAGTGACCAGGAAGCCCCGAGCATCAGGAGCACCGGCGCCACCAGGCTCACCATCGCCAGGGTGTCTCGCCGGTCCCGCCCTCGATGCCCGCCCAGGGCGTGCTGCCAACGCAGTTGGACGGCGCCCCACACCAGGTCCACCGTCTCCGCCGTCCCCGGGCGGCTCCGGCCGGCGGCACCGTCGAGCAGCACGCCCAGCATTTCCTCACCATGGGCGGCTCGGTGCGCACGCGGATACACGGCCAGCAAACGTCGGTAGCGCCGCTCTATCGCGGTACGTCCCGCATCGCGCTCGTTCACGCCAGCCCTCCCGCACCACGCAGCTGAAGCCGCTGTTCGGCGGCGCTCGTGTGTCTCTGCCTCCGCTGCACCTCGGCCGCCAGCCGGGCGGCCCCCGTTTCGGTCAGGCGGTAGTAGCGGCGCAGCCTGCTCTCCACCACTTCCTCACGATCGACCTCGACCCAGCCCTCCGCGGAGAGCCGATCCAGCGCGGCGTACAAGGTTCCGGCCCGCAGTGTGACCTGTCCGTCCGAGATCGCCGCGACATCACGCAACACGCCATAACCATGTTGCGCCTGGGCGGCAAGCGCGGTGAGGACCAGGAAGGTCGGCTCCCGCAAAGCACCGTCAGTCATGTCAGGAGTATATACCGATAGACTGCATATGACGACTGGGGATGGACCTTGGCGACACAGCAGTGCTCAAACGCAGCGTCCACCATGCCGTGAAGGCCTCCTTACCGGCCCATCAATACACAAAGGACAAACAGGGTGAGCGTCCTCAACGACGCGTTCGGAGCAAGGGCCCCGACGGGCGGGGAGCATGAACGGCGTTTCGCTGGCTCCACCGCCCGGATAGCTCGAATGGGCGGCATTCGGGGCCACCAGGTTTGTCCTTTGTGGATGGTTATGCCGCGAAGGGTCCCCCGGCGGGCATTGAGTGCCGCGAAGGCTCCCTGGGGGCATTCGGCGAGGCGGGGATGCGCCTCCGTGGGGTACGTGGGGTACGTGGCGCCCACGGGACTGTCCGTGACGACGGAGCGTTCGCGACAAGGGACGCGACACCCAGGGCTGCCGTGCCCATGTCCTGAACGACGCGTTCGAGACGTTCACTGTCGCCAACGGAGCGTTCAGGACACCGCGGTGGATCCAGATCGCACCGGTAACCATCAGCAGGCTCCGCGCTTCGCGATGACGGTTCCCTTCACACCATGGTGGTCCTTTATGGACACTGAGGGACTGAAGGGGACTTTCAGTGCGCTCAGCGCTGTGAAGGCGTCCTTCACAGCGCTCGGCAGGGTGCGTCGGGTGCACCCAGGGCGCCCCTCGGGGCGACGGTGTCAGCCCGCGAGGGTCACCGAGCCGAGGTGCGAGAAGTGCACCGCCACCCGGGAGCCAGGGCGCACCTCGACCGCGTCGGTCATCCCGCCGGTCAGCACCAGCCAGCCCGCCTCCAGTGCCAGGCCGCGTTCGCCGAGGGCGTTGGCCGCCAGTGCGAGCGCCTGCGCGGGATGTCCCTGGACGGCGGCTCCGGTGGCGGTGTCGACGATCTGGCCGTCGACCTCCACCAGGGCCGCCTCCAGCGAGAGGTCCACTGTGGACGGATCGAGACCGACGGGTCCGAGGCCGAAGTAGGCCGAGGAGGCGTTGTCCGCGACCACGTCCGGCAGCTGGAAGCGGAAGTCGCGGTAGCGGCTGTCGATGATCTCGACCCCGCCGTACACCGCGGACACGGCGTCCAGCGCGCTCGCCGCCGTCACACCAGGGCCCGCAAGTCGCTTGCCCAGTACGAAAACGAGTTCCGGTTCGGCGCGGGGATGGATCAGCTTGGCCCGCGGCACCGGTTCGCCCGCCGGGAGCACCATCGCGTCGGTGAGCCAGCCCAGCAACGGCGAATCGATACCCATCCGCTGCTGCTTGGCCCGTGACGTGAGGCCGAGTTTGACGCCGATCGGCGTCTCGCCCCTGGCACGCCGCAGGCGCAGGGACTCGTCCTGGACGGCGTAGGCGGTGCTGAGGTCGAACTCCGGCCAGGTGTCGGTCAGCGGCTCCCGGTCGGCGACCGCGTCGGCCGCCGCCAGCAGGAGTTCCGCGGCGGTGCTCACTCCGAGACTCATCAGGCTTCTTCCTCCTCGGAGAAGACAGCGGTGACACTGCCCAGTCCCGCGATCGTCGCGACCACCGTGCCGCCGGGGCGGACCGGGATGGCTCGCGTCATCGAGCCGGGCAGCACCACGTGGCCGGGTTCGAGCGTCACCCCGAGCGGGCCCACGGTGTTGGCGAGCCACACCAGCGCGTTGATCGGGGAGCCCAGCACGGCGCCCCCCGCCCCGGTCGCCGCGAGTTCACCGTCCGCGTGCAGGACGCATCCGGCGAGCCGCAGGTCGACGTCGCCGAGCGCGGTCGGCCTGCTGCCCAGGACGACACCGCCGGAAGAGGCGTTGTCGGAGATCGTGTCCACCAGCGAGATCTGCCAGTCCCGGATCCGCGAATCGACGATCTCCAGCGCCGGCAGCACGAAATCGACGGCCCGCACGGCATCGGCGACCGTGACGCCGGGTCCGCGCAACGCGGAGCCGAGCACGAACGCGACCTCGGGCTCGATCTTCGGCTGCAGGAAGTGCCCGCTCGGGATCGGCTGGTGCTCCAGGTGGAACATCGTGCCGGTGAGGTGACCGTAGTCCGGCTGGTCGACGCCCATCTGGCGCTGCATCGCGGCCGAGGCGAGGCCGACCTTGTGCCCGCGCACGACGTCGCCGCGTTCGACCCAGTGCCGCACCACCCGCTGCTGGATCCGGTAGGCGTCCTCCACGGTCGCCTCGGGGTAGCTCGTCACGAGCGGCTCGATCGGCTTCCGCGTCTCGTAGGCGCTCAGCAGGCTGGTGGCGGCTTCTTGCAGCGCAGGTGCGTCCATGGGGTCCTTCCGACACGCGAACTCTGCCGCGCGGGACGGGACCAGACAAGACCCTCGTTCCACTGAGCAGAACAGAAACCTCTCGCAAGACAATCTCTTGCGCGCGAGACATTATCGGCGTACCGTCGTCCGCAGAGAGAAAGGACGTGGTCACCGTGGCACTGCCCGAAGCCGAGGTCGCGAAGCTCGCCGAAGTCCGGGACGACCTCCGCGAACGTCATCTCCACCCGGCGGCGGAACGGCCCGCCACCATCGGGCGCGGCATCCACCACACCGCGCTGATCTCCAGCGACGTCGAGCGGACGATCACCTTCTACCAGGACATCCTGGGCTTCCCGCTGACCGAACTGTTCGAGAACCGCGACTACCCCGGGTCCAGCCACTTCTTCTTCGACGTCGGCAACGGGAACGCGGTCGCGTTCTTCGACCTGCCCGGCCTCGACCTCGGCCCGTACGCCGAGGTGCTCGGCGGCCTGCACCACCTCGCACTGTCCGTGACGCCGGAACACTGGGAAGCCGCGCGCAAGCGGCTCGACGAGGCCGGAGTCGCCTACCAGCTGGAGAGCGAGAACTCGATCTACCTGCCCGACCCCGACGGCGTCCGGCTCGAACTCATCTCCGACCCGCTCGGCGAGATGTACGGCGAAAAAATCGGCTGAACTGTGGTTTCGGGCCCCCGCGACGCCTAGCCTTTCCGCCAACCAAGGTTGGGGGTCCGATGTCCGATTGGTCGCAGTCCCAGGCGAAGGCACGGCTCGATCGCCGCGAACAGCTCGACGAACTCGTCGCGCGCAGCCGCTTCGAGGTACGCCTGCACCTCAACGAGCCGGTGCCCAACGGCAGCTATGACGAACTCGCCGACATCTTCGCGATCGGGCACGCGGAATGCGCGGCGCTGCTGGCGCATCGACGTCTCCTGCCGCGCTGGGAGCGCGCGCTGCTGGCCCGGTACGCCCGCCGCGTCCACGGCAAGGCGATCACCCGCAGCGTCGGCGCCGTTCCCGCCGAAGCCCGATCCGGTGCGGCGAGGGCGTTCGGGGCGGAGATCGCGACACTGACTCCCGCCTCCGGAGACACCGGCGCCAAGTACGACCTGCAGGGCCGCGGCCTGCTCACCGTGTTCCGGATCGCCGTGGGCACCCGCGGTGAGGTCTGGCCGGACCGGCACGAGGTCGCGACGACCGCCGCCCGCAACTTCCTGACCTGCGCTGCGACGTTCGCCCGGCGGAAACCGTGGCACGTGCTGTGGCCGGTGTACCGGGTTCGCGGACTGCGGCTCTGGAAGCTGTAGCGGAATGCCGTCCCGTGGTTGAGCGTTCCACCGGTATGAAGCCAGAGGAGATCCTCGCGAGCGCGAACACGATCGCGGTCGTCGGCCTGAGCCGGGATCCGGCGAAGGAAGCACACGCCGTGCCCGCGGTGTTGCAGGCACACGGTTTCCGGATCATCCCGGTACATCCCTCCGCCGACGAACTGCTCGGCGAGAAGGTCTACCGGTCGCTGACGGACATCCCCGGGCCGGTCGACCTCGTCGACGTCTTCCGTCCCGCGGCCGAAACCCCGGGCATCGCCGAACAGGCTGTCGCCATCGGCGCGAAAGCCCTGTGGCTCCAGCAGGGAATCGTCTCCGCCGAGGCACGCCGCATCGCAGAGGAGGGCGGGCTCGAATACGTCGAGGACCGCTGCACCGCCGTCGTCCGTGCCGTCGCGAGCATTTCCCAAAACGCCTCAGGTTGACACCCCGCTGCCGCCGGGTACGCCATGATGTTTTCGTGCGGAATCGAAACCGGGTGTGCGCCCGGAAGCGAACCTGGATTTTCGCCTGCGGAGCACTCGTATTCTGTGGCCTGATCGGGTGGGCTTTTCACTCGGACGCGACCGGCCGTGGTCAATTCGCCGTCGCTCTCATCGCACTGGCGTTCGGCACGGTCGTCCCGACGGTGACCGTCTTCGACCGGATGACCAAGGCGGCCGAGGACCCGGACACGGCGGAACTGGACCGTCTCGCCGCCAAGGTCGCCCGCGCCGCGACCAACGAATCACGGCGCAGTGCGAGGAGCCGCGGGCTTCAGAGACCGCCGTTGAGTGTCCGATGGGAACTCTTCGCCGAACCGGGCGCCGGGCGAGCCCCGGAAGCGCTCTTGAACAGGGGCGGTGACTATCGTGACCTGTACAAGATTTATGAGCGACTGGGCGATCGGCGGCTGATCATCGTCGGTGAGCCGGGGGCGGGAAAGAGTTCCGCCGCCATCCTGTTGCTCCTGGATGTCCTGGAGCACGGAAACAAAGCGAACCCGGACGACGTCCGCAAGATCCCTGTCCCGGTCATTCTCACGATGCGCGGCTGGCGGAGTACCACTCAGCTGGAAGAGTGGTTGATCGGCAAGATCACCGAACTCCCGCGGGTGGGAAACCTCAGCCGCCGGCAGGCCGCCGCACTGCTCGAAAACGACCGGATCGCGGTGTTCCTCGACGGGCTCGACGAAATGCCCGAAAACCATCGGAGCGCGGCCCTCGAAGCGCTGGACGAGACCACCTTCCGGCTCGTGCTGCTGTCTCGCACCGGCGAACTGAAAGAGGCGGCCAAGAACGGCGTGCTCAGGAACGCCATCGCGCTGGAACTCCAGCCGCTGGAGGCAGAAGTCGTGGCCGCCTACCTCCGCGCCTACATCCAGGACCCCTTACGTCCTGTGCCCACCGCGTGGAAGAAGGTGATCGCGAAGGTCGAAAAACATCCTCGCAGCCGTCTCGCCCAAGCCCTCGACACGCCGCTGAACGTCGCCTTCCTCCTCGACGTCTATCACCTCGGCGACCCCGTCGACGAGCTTCTCGACGGAAAGACCTTCCGGAAACCCGAAGACATCCGAAATCATCTCTTCGGCAAGGCGACCACCCTCGTCTGCGAGGCTCGCCCTGGCGGATATGCCCCGGAAACCGTCCGCACCGCCCTGACCACTCTCGCCCGCAGACTCAAGCAGGACGGCGCCCACGATCTCGACTGGTGGCAGCTCCCGGACTGGGTCCCGAACACACCGCGCATTGTCCTCAACGCCGTTCTCGGCGCGACACTCGGCGGTGTGTTCGGCCTGCTGTGGGGGCTCATGTACCTGGGCGCGCACGGAATCATGTACGGATACCCGGCCCCGCTGTCCGCCTGGCTCGTGGGCGGGCTCGTCTACGGCCCGGCGTTCGGGACCATCGGGGGACTCGTGATCGCCGTCTTCGGCGGGAGAAAGCACGCCCGTCGCCCGCTCCGGGTATGGCGGCATCTCGTGTCGCCGCAACTGCCCGAATTCAAGCTGACGGTCGCGCTGGTGGCGGGCACGGCGGCCGGAGTTCCGCCTGGCGGCGACCTCGGGCTCGCCGGCGGGACACTTGTCGGCGTCGCCGTCGCGCTCGCGGCCGGGCTCGCCGCGCACTTCACCACCACGGACACCGCCGGACCGGCGGACGCCTGGTGGACGGATCTTTCGTCCTCGCTCAAGACCGGGCTCGTGTTCGGCGTCGTGGTCGGTCTCGCCACCGGCACGGCGATGGTGCTGCTGCGGTCCGCCAACACCGGCTGGTTCCTGTTCGGTCCAGTACTGGGTATCCCGCTGGGGATCGCCGCCGGACTGGCGAACTCGCGGGTCTGGGCCGCGGCCGTCGCCCAGTTGTACTTGGCCGCGCGAGACGGGACCCCGCTGCGGCTCGTCCGCTTCCTCTGCGAGGTCGAAGCGCACCGCCCGTACCTGCTCCGCATCGCGGCACGGAGTTACCAGTTCAGGCACGCCAACCTGCGCGACTGGCTCGCCGCGCAGGACCGGAGGGCGGCCACGTCAGCACCCGCGCGCCCCGGAGAGTGAAGCAGGCTCATGGCATGTGCCGGGGTCGGCAGGCACGCTCGGCGCAGGGTTGCCGCGGACATCGACCTGAGCCTGAAGCATCTTGGAAACCGTTGCGGGATAACGGAAATCGGCATTGTCCTGCGGAAAACCCATGGGCGGGCGGTTGAAGCGGAACGCCGAGGTCCTCGCGTCGTGGTACGCCGTGGTCTTGGCGCCCTTGGCCGACGGTTCGGCAATCGCCCTGCGCACGTTCGGCGGCAGGACCGTTCACACCGGGACTCCGAAGTGGACGATGCGGTGGTTTCCGGTGTCCGCGACGAAGATCTGGCCTGCCGTATCGACGGCGACACCGAGCGGGGAACTCAGCGCTCCCGGCCCGTCCGTGCCGAAGTCGGCGCGACAGCGACCGGCGGCCCGGAACTGCGCGACCCCGCCGTAGCCGGGCATCACGACGTAGGCATCGTCACCCGCGTTCACCGCGACGTCGGCCGGGGTGGCCAGACCACCGGACGCGCCGATCGACGCGACCGCCTTGCCGGAGGCCGAATACCGCACCACGGCGACGTTCCCGCTCGCCGCGCGTCCATTGTGGACGACCCAGGCGCCACCGGCGCCGTCGCTGGTGATCCCCTGCGGCGAGCTGACCTTCTCGGTGACGTCGGCCAGCGCCGCACCGGTGCGGGTGTCGAACCGGGCGACGCGCTGGTGCCCGGTGTCCGATACCCAGAGCCGGCCCGCGGTGTCGATCGCGACCCCGCGCGGATTGTCCAGCTCGCCCGCACCGAACTCCCGGACGAACCCGCCCCACCACGAATATTCGACGACCCGGTTGTTCCCGGTGTCCGCGACGTAGATGTTGCCCGCGTTGTCGAGTGCGACGGCCTGCGGGGCGTCGAGCCGGCCGGCCAGCACCCGCACGAGCTTGCCACTGCGGGTGAACGCCTGGACGCGGTCGTTGCCGGTGTCGGCGACCCACAGCTGGCCGCGAGCGTCGACCGCGACGCCCGCCGGACTGCTGAACTGACCAGGCCCGGGACCGCGCCGTCCGAACGCGTCGCGGAACACCGGCGGCGCGGTCTGCGGCGTCGCCCGGACGCTGAACCGCACCGGATCGGCGAGCCAGGCGTAGCCGTCGTCAGCGAGGTAGAAGGCGATGTGGTTGCCCGGCGCGAGCGCCCCCGAGAAGAACGACACGGTCCCGCTCGCCAGCGGCGTGTACTCCCAGAGCGTCGAAGGTCCGACGTAACGCTGGTCGACGGGCCCGTTGCCTGGATCGGCGTAGATCCCGACCCAGTTCTTCGGGGCCACCGTCGACGGCGGCGTCGAGTAGCTGAAGGTGATCCGCTCGCCCTGCTCGACCGAGGAGGCGTCGCTGACCAGTGTCCCGGTTGGCACGGGCACAGCATCGCGCGGCCGCCGCCGCCGAGCCAGGGACCAAAGTAGGTCGCCCGCGCGAGTTCAGGAACTGTTCCGTTCCAGCTCACCTAGTCCGCGGCCAGCCGGTAGCCGACGCCCCGCACGGTCTCGATCGTGTGTGTCCCGAACGGTGCGTCGATCTTGCGCCGCAGGTAGCCGACGTAGACCTCGACGACGTTCTCGTCGCCCTCGTAGTGCGCGTCCCAGACGTGGTTCAGGATCTCGTTCTTGGTCAGCGCCGCGCCGGGGCGCCGCAGGAAGAACTCCAGCAGGCCGAACTCCCGCGCGGTCAGCTCGATCCGCTGCTGTCCCCTGTGGACGGTCCGGGCGGCGGGGTCGAGCCGGAGGTCACCGGCCGCCAGTACGGCGGGACGAGCGGGCGCGCCGCGACGCAGCAGCGCCCGCAGCCGGGCCGTGAGCACCACGAAGGAGAACGGTTTGCTCAGGTAGTCGTCGGCGCCGAGGTCGAACGCGTCCGCCTCGTCGTATTCGCCGTCCTTGGCGGTCAGCATCAGCACCGGCGTCCAGTTCCGCTGTTCCCGCAAGCGTTTCAGCACCTCGTACCCGGACAGCTCGGGCAGCATGATGTCGAGGACGACCGCGTCGTAGTCGCCCTCGGTGGCCGACCAGAGACCGTCCTTGCCGGTGTGCGCGACGTCGACGGTGAAGCCCTCCGCGACCAGCCCCTTGCGCAACGTCTCGGCGAGTTCGCGCTCGTCCTCGACGATCAGCAGCCGCATCAGTCCTCCGCGGGAAGGTCGATGTCCACCGGAAGGTGTATCCGGGGCAGCTCGATCCGGAAGTGCGCCCCAGGATAGTTCGGCTCGACCTCGTCGGCGTAGTACGCCCGGCCGCCGTGCCGGGCGGCGATCCCGGCCACGATCGACAGCCCGAGCCCGGTGCCGCCGTGGTAGCGCTGGCGGGACGCGTCGAGCCGGACGAACCGCTCGAAGATCCGCTCGCGGTCGGCGGGTGCCACGCCGGGCCCGTCGTCGCCGACCTCGATGACCGTGCGATCGTCGAGCACCGAGCTGCTCACCCGGATCCGCTCCTTCGCGTGCTCACGCGCGTTGTCGACCAGGTTCCGCACCGCGCGGCGCAACTGCGCCTCGCTGCCGTGGACCTTGGCGGGCCAGGCCCTGACCTCGATTTCGAGGGTGCTTTCCCCGCGCACCCGCTCGGCCTCGGCCCGCACGATGTCGTCCATGTCGACCTCGGTGCGGGACGGCCGGTCGGTCGCGTCGTCGGTGCGCGCGAGCATCAGCAGATCGTCGACCAGCTCGCGCAGCCGTGCCGTCTCGCGGGAGATCACCGGCACCAGCTCGTCGGTGCCCATGCTCTCCGGGTGCCGGCTGGAGACGTCGAGCGCGGCGCTGATCGTGGACAACGGCGAGCGCAGCTCGTGACTCGCGTCGGCGACGAACCGGCGTTGCGCGGCCTGGGCCGAGGCGAGCCTGTCGAGCATCGAGTTCAACGTCGCGGCCAGCCGGTGCACCTCGTCGCTGCCCGGCGGCAACGCCACGCGCGCGCTCAGGTCCCGCGTCGAAACCTCCGCGACCGTGCGCCGCATCCGCTCCACCGGCACCAGCGCCGAACCGACCGACCGGTACACCGCGAGCCCCGAAATGCCCAGCAGCGGGAGCGCGATCAGGGCGAGCAGCAGCGTCAACCGCGTCGATGCCTCGGTCACCGGCACCAGCGAGCGCGCGGAAATCACCGTGTAGGGCCCGCCGGGCCCGTTCACCAGCCGCGACACCGTCCGGTAGCTGCTGACGTCGCCGTGGATGTCGAGCGATCGTGTCTCCACGATTTCCTGGCCCGGCGCCGGCCGCGCGTCCGTGATGGGTGGATGGTCGGCGATGGCCGGATCACTCGTCGCGGGGCGGCCGCGCGCGTCGAGGACCTGGGTGACGGCCTCGGCGTCCCCGGTCGCGGCGACGCCGGTGTCGCTCAGCCCCGCCGCGCCCACCTTGGCCAGCTGCCGGGCGACCTGGAGACCGGTGCTGCGCGCGCTTTCGGTGACGTTGCGGTCGAGCGAGTTTTCGAGCAGCAGCACGACGAGCACCCCGGCCACGACCATGGCCAGCGCCAGGACGAACACGGCGACCGCCGTGGTGCGCATCCGCACGCCGGTCGCCGCGATCAGCCGTCCCGCTTTCACCAGGGCAGCGTAGACACCGCTACCCCGAAGGTGTCGCTCCTCCGCTCCGGCCGAGATCAGGACCGGCGGCGCTTGGCCGCCGCGAACCGCTCGGCACGCAGCTTCTCGACCTCGGGCATGTCCAGCGGCTCGAGTTCGTGGCCGACCAGCCAGGTCAGCAGCAGGTCGGCGAGCGCCGGGTTGCGCGCGAGCGCGGGCCCGTGCAGGTAGGTGCCGACGACGTGGCCGGTCACCGCGCCCTCGGTGCCGTCGCCGTTGCCGGTACCCGAAACGACCCGCCCGAGCGGGATGCTGCCTTCGCCGAGCTTCGTGCGGCCCTGGTGGTTCTCGAACCCGGTGAGTGCTTCCCCGCCGAGGATCGCGCCGCCCTCGGCGACCAGCTCGGACACCGCGCGCGGGGTGCCGGGTTCGCCGGGCTCGGTCACCACGTCGAGCAGGCCGAGACCCTCGTGGTCGACGCCGTCGCTGCCGCGGAACCGGGTGCCGAGCACCTGCAGACCGGCGCAGATGGCGAGCACGATCGCGCCGTTCTCGACCGCCTTGCCCAGTCCGATGTGCTTGCGCAGGTGTTCGGTGGCCAGCGCCTGCGCGCCGTCCTCACCGCCGCCGAGCAGGTAGATGTCGAGCCCGTGCGGCACCGGTTCGCCGAGCAGCACCGGGACGACTTCGGCGTCGTACCCGCGCCATTCGAGGCGCTTGCACAGGACGTGGGCGTTCCCGGAGTCGCCGTAGGTGCCGAGCACCTCCGGCAGGATCAGGCCGATTCGAGCGGTGGACATCGAACTCTTCTTCGCGGGCTCGGCGACGATCTGGCCGCGCCGATCACTGTCAGTTGTCATTCGGAAGCCTACCCAGAAGGTCACGGAACGCGGTGTAGTTCGCCACCAGGTCCACTCCACCGGGCCGCACCGCGTCGATGGCGGCGAGCGGATCCGGCTGCATGACGTAGTCGACCTCGGCGTAGCGCAGGCGCACCGCGAGGTCGGCGCAGCGCTCGCCGGCGGCGATCACCTTGCGGCCCTTCAGTTCCTCGAAACGGACGTCCCACAGCCACGACATGTCGCGGCCGTCGGCCTCGTGGGCGTTGACGACGACCACCACAGGCGAGTCCTTTTCCAGCACGTGCAGCGTCTCGGCCCAGCCCGCCGGGTTCTTCGCCAGCATCAGCCGTACGGAGTGCTCGCTGCGGCGGACCGTGCGGTACCGGCCGCCGATGTCGGTGATGCTGCTCAACTTGCTCGCGGCGGTGTGCGGCGAGACGCCGACACAGTTCGCGGCGGCCAGCGCCATCGCCGCGTTCGAGCGGTTGGCGTCGCCCGGCAGCCGCAGGTCGAGGTCGACCGACTTGCCCTCGGGCGTGTGCACCAGGTCGCCGTCGAGCTGCCAGCCGGGGTGCGGCCGGACGAGCCCGCACTCGCTGCTCCACTGCCTGCCGTCCTGGACGATGGGACCACCGCAGCGCGGGCACGACGTCGAGTCGTCCGTCCAGCGCCGGACGGTGCCCACCCAGACCGGCTTCGCCGCGGCCGACGCGGCCGAGGTGACCAGGACGTCGTCGCAGTTGGCGACGACGTGGGTGTTCTCCATCTTGGCGATCGCCGCGCGCAGGTCGCGTTCGAGCGAGCGGACCTCGCCGACGCGGTCGAGCTGGTCACGGGAGAGGTTGAGCAGGACCAGCACCGCGGGGTCGACCTGTTCGGCCACCCACGGGACGTAGGTCTCGTCGACCTCCAAGACCGCGTACGGGGCCGAGGGGCGCCGCGCGAGAGCGGAGAGCACGCCGTCGGGCATGTTCGCGCCCTCGCTGTTGTGCGCGACCTCGGCGAGGGCCTCGACGGAGCGGGCGAGCATCAGGGACGTCGTCGTCTTGCCGTTCGTGCCGGTGACCAGCAGAACGGTCCGCTCCCGGCCCAGCCGGCGCAACGCCTGCGGGTCCAGTTTGAGCGTGACCCGTCCGCCGATCATTCCGCCACTGCCGAATCCGGATTTGCGTGAGAGCCACGCCGTCGCCCGTCCGGCAGCCACGGACGCACGCGTGCGTAGGGGGCTGCGAGCAGTCATCGGTTGCACCTTGCCCGTCATAGACTGTGATTTTCCTGAGTACGTGATCGGGCTCTCCCACCGCCCTTCGTAAGTCAAGTTATCGATCGGAGGTTGAACCAGATGGACCACCCCTAAAGTCGGGTTGGCTGCCACTTTGTTAAGAGCCCTTCCCTGGCAAACATCGGAGGTGTTACCGTCCGAACCCCGCTTAGCGGAACGAGTTTCCACTGACCGGGATCTCGGGCGTCCCTCGGAGGGCAACATGGAGCCGGACCGCGGAATCGGCAAGAACGGACTCGACCAGAGCGGCACGCTCGAACGCGGGCTCGCGGTGCTCGAGCACGTCGGCCGCCACCAGGAGATTTCCACCAACGCGATCGCCCGGCAACTGGGCCTTTCGCGCAGCGCGACCTACCGCATCGTAGGGACGCTCAAGAATCTCGACTACCTCGAAGCCGATCAAGCCACCGGACGGGTCCGCCTCGGCACCCGGCTGGTCGAACTCGGGGCGCGGGCGATGGCCGCGACGGACCTGCACCGCTGCGCGCCGCGGTACCTCTCCGCGCTGGCCGAACGGTCCGGCGAGACGACCTACCTCGCGGTGCCGGACAACGACGCGATGGTCTACGTCGCCACCGAGCGCAGCGCGAGCGCGGTGACCCTGGCCTGCCGGCTGGGCACGCGACGTCCGCAGCACGCGACGTCGCTGGGCAAGGCATGGCTGGCGGCGCTGCCGGAGGCCGACCGGCTGGAGCGGGTCCGCCGGATGCGGCTGGACAGTCTCACGTTGCGCACGATCGTCGATCCGGCCCGGCTGCTCGACGACCTCGCGCGCACCAGCCGTCGCGGCTGGGCCGTCGACGACGTCGAGAACGAGCCGGACGTCGGCTGCGTCGCCGCGGCCGTGCGCGACCACTCGGGCAGGCCGATCGCGGCGATCAGCGTCGCCGGGCCCGCGGCGCGGGTGCTGCGCCGCGTCGAGGAACTCGGCGCCACCGTCGCGGGCACCGCGGCGGCGCTGTCCATGCGGCTGGGCTACGTTCGCGTTCCCCGGGGCTGACCCCGTGGCTTGGCTCCAGGACTACCAGCCCGCGGGCGGCTTGTGGATTTCCGCGCTGCTCGCGGCGTTGCCGATCATCGTGCTGCTGGTTTCGCTGGGCGTCGTCCGGTTGTCGGCACATCTGTCCGCGGCGCTCGCGCTGATCACCGCGCTCGGCGTCGCGCTGCTGCTCTACCGGATGCCGGCCGGGCTGGCGTTCGGCTCGGCGGCCATGGGTGTGGTGTTCGGCGTGTGGTCGGTGGCCTGGATCGCCTTCCACGCGGTGTACTTCCACAACGTCACGGTCGCGACCGGCCGCTTCGAGTCGATCAAACGCGCGCTTTCCGGGTTCAGCGAGGACCGGCGCCTGCAGGCACTGCTGATCGCGTTCAGCTTCGGCGCGCTGCTCGAAGGTGTCGCGGGCGGCGGCTCGCCGATCGCGATCACCGCGGCGATGATGGCCGCCCTCGGTTTCCCGCCGGTCAAGGCCGTGGTGCTGGCGTTGCTCGCGAACACCGCGCCGGTCGCGTTCGGCGGACTCGGGAATCCGCTGATCGTGCTCGGCAGGCTGACCGCGCCGATCATCCACCTCAAACCGGACCAGGCGACCGACGCGTTCTCGGCGATGGTCGGCCGCCAGGTGCCGTTTCTCGCGCTGATCATCCCGGCATTCCTCGTCGTGGTGCTCGCGGGCTGGAAGCGCATGCTCGAGGTGTGGCCCGCCGTGGTGTCGTCCGGGGTCGCTTTCGCCGTGATGCAGTTCGTCGCCTCGAACTTCGTGAGTCCCAGTCTGGTCGACGTCCTCGCCGCGCTCGCCGCCATGGCCGCGTTGTGGATTCTCACCCGTTTCTGGCAGCCGAAAACGGTTTGGCGCTTCGACGGCGAATCGACACGCGAGTCTCGCAGTGTCGGCGCGGCCGCCTCGTCCGGGCGCGGCGCGTTGTACGCGTGGACGCCCTACATCATCCTGATTCTCGCGATCTTCCTTTCCCGGATCGGGACGATCTTCAAGAACCTGCCGGTGTGGCTGGACCTGACCAAGGTGCTGCACAAGGCGGACTGGGTGTTCGCCTGGCCCGGCCTGCACAACCAGGTCGTGCAGCATCCGCCGATCACCCCGAAGAACAGTCCGTACGCCGCGACGCTCACCGTGGACTTCCTGTTCTCCCCCGGAACCGTCGCCTTGCTCGCGGCGGTGATCGCCGGGTTCGTGATGGGCGCCCGTCCGGACAAACTGCTGCGCGCGTACCGGCAGACGCTATATCAGATGCGCTGGGCACTCGCGACGATCTTCATGATCCTCGCGATCGCGTTCGTCATGAACTACTCGGGAGCGACCCAAACCCTCGGCCTCGCATTGGCCACCACCGGCGTGCTGTTCCCGATTTTCTCGGCGTACATCGGCTGGCTCGGCGTGTTCCTCACCGGCTCGGACGCCTCGACGAACAGCCTCTTCGGGCCGATGCAGGTGATCTCCGCGCAACAACTGCACCTCGACCCGGTGCTCGCGGGCGCGACGAACACGTCCGGCGGCGTGATGGGCAAAATGATCTCCCCGCAGAACCTGTCCATCGGGGCGACCGCGATCGGGCAGAGCGGGAAGGAAGGATCCTTGCTGCGCCAGACCTTCCTGTGGTCGCTGGCGTTGACGGCCGTGGTCGGGGTGCTCTCGTTGCTCCAGGCCACGGTGCTGAGCTTCATGATCCCGTCGCCTTAGGGCGGGGCGCCGGGACCGCGATGACGCGGGTCTCGCGCGACGGCACGCCTGTCGCGAACGACGCGGTCGCGACGTTGAACGTCCCCAACGCGTCGTTCGCGACGCCTGTAGTGCGGCCGAGCTGGGTGTCGAACGGTCCGTTCGTGCTGCCAGAGGTGCCGAGGGACGCCTTCGGTCGTTGGCTGTGACGAAGGGGGCCCTCGGTGCGTTCAGCGCACCAAGGGCGTCCCTCGGCACATCGACCCGGCGGCGCCCAGGATGTCCCGAACGACGCGTTCGAGACGTTCTCCCCACCAACGGAGCGTTGAGGGCGCGATGGATTGCCGACCCAGGTTCAATCACCAACGCGCCATTCACGGCCTTCCAGCCCGCGCGGAAACCGCGGCGGCGCCGTCCACAGTTCACCTCGCCGCGGGCGATCCGGGAATTCGGTCACGGCTTTCGCCGCATCCGGCGAATTCGGCGCGAATCCAAAGTGGACAGAAGGCGTCCACGTTGCTCTGTCCGGATGAACCGGGGAGGAAACCACGCGTCCGCGACCTAACGTAGAGGTCATGCCGATGACGTTGATCAAAGGAACGTTCCAGATCGTCGGGGCTTCACCGGACGGCGATTCGGTGCGGTTCTATCCGGACGACCCGCAGGCCACGAAGAAGGCCGGGCTCAAGGTCCGGCTGAATTCGCGCGGCGGGATGCAGTTGCGGCTCGACGCGATCGACGCGCTGGAGACGCACTACCGGCCGCAGGGCCACGGGGCGATGCTGCACCAGCCCGCCGAACTCGCCGACGCCGCGTCCGCCAGGCTGCTCGCCCTGCTCGGGTTCACCAAGGCCGAACGCGACGAGAACGGCACCGTCACCAGGGCGGTCCCGCCGAAGGTCACCGGCCACATCCTGACCCGGTTTGCGGACAAATACGGCCGCGCGGTCGCCTTCGCCTTTCCCGGCCAGCGGCCCGGCCGGTCGACGGATCTGAGCGACGTCCACCTCGACGTCAAGGCACTGAAGAACTCCGCCAATTACCAGCTGCTCGCCGAGGGCCTCGTCTACCCGACGTTCTATTCCCTGCTCTACCCCGATCTCCGGCAGGCGCTTTCCGACGCTGCCGTCGCGGCCCGGGGTTCGGGCAGCGGGGTGTGGAAACACGACGTGACGAATTCCGGGTTCCGGCTGCAGTCCCGCACGCAGCTGAGCACCGACCTGGTGATCCTGCCGAAACTGTTCCGCAGGCTCGTGGACTACCTGTCGATCGACGAGTCGGGCGGGGTGTCGCTGGCCGGTTTCTCGCACTACCTCAGCACGCGCAACGACCGGCTGTTCACCATCCCGGACGGACACGCGACGGAGTTCGAAACGCTCGTTTCGGTGCGCCGCCAGACACTTCAGCTCACCGTCGAACCGGAACGGATCGTCTTCATCGAGGCGTGAGGTTCAGCCCTGTTCGGCCGCCCGGTTGAGCAGCAGCGCGCGTTCCCGCGCGTTGCCGGTCATCGCCGCGGCGCGCTCGAATTCGGCACGCGCGTCGGCATGCCTGCCCAGTTTCGCCAGGAGGTCTCCCCGCACACTCGGCAACAGGTGATACCCCTTCAACGCGGGCTCGTCGACCAATCGGTCCACCAGGTCCAGTCCTGCTTGGGGTCCGTACGCCATCGAAACGGCGACGGCGCGGTTCAGCTCCACGACCGGTGACGGCCGCAACCGCGCCAAACCCGCGTACAGCACCGAAATCCGGACCCAGTCGGTCTGCTCCGGCGTACGTGCCCTGGCGTGACACGCCGCGATCGCCGCCTGCGCCGCGTAGGGACCGTACGCCCCTTCGGCCAGTTCCTCGGCACGGGTGAGCGCGTCCAGACCACGGCGGATCAGCAGCTGGTTCCACCGCGAACGGTCCTGATCGAGCAGGAGGATCGGGTCCCCGTTCGCGTCGGTCCTGGCGGCGTTGCGCGACGCCTGGAGTTCGACCAGCGCCGCGAGTCCGTGCACCTCGGGCTCGTTCGGCATCAGACCGGAGAGCACTCGCGCGAGCCGTTGTGCCTCCTCACACAGCGCGGGACGCATCCAGTCGTCGCCGCGCGTCGCCGAATAGCCCTCGTTGAAGATCAGGTAGATGACTTCGAGTACCGAAGACAGCCTGTTGATCCGCTCCTCGCCCTCGGGAACCTCGAACGGGACGTTCGCCTCCGCGAGCGAACGCTTCGCCCGCACGATCCGCTGGGCGATCGTCGATTCCTTCACCAGGAAGGCCCGCGCGATCTCGTCGGTCGTGAGCCCGCCGAGCATCCGCAACGTCAGCGCGACCCGTGCCCCGGTGTTCAGCACCGGGTGGCACGCGGTGAACACCAGCCGCAGCAGATCGTCCTCGATGCGGTCGTCGAGCACGGCGTCGAAGTCCGGCAGGACGCCCTCGCCGAGCTGTTGCTCGCGACCCAGCTCGTCGAGTTTCCGCTCGAAACGTTCGTTGCGGCGGAACAGGTCGATGGCGCGCCGCTTCGCCGTGGTCATCAGCCACGCGCCGGGATTGCGCGGGACGCCCTCGCCCGGCCACTGTTCCATGGCCGCGACCAGGGCGTCCTGCGCGAGTTCCTCGGCGAGGCCGACGTCGCGGACCATCCGCGCGAGCCCCGCGATGAGCCGCGCCGACTCGATCCGCCACACCGCCTCGATCGCTCCGCGAGCATCGGTCGCCGTTGCCGTCACGACGCCATAAGACAGCGTCGCCGCGGCCAAGGCAAGCGGGTCAGAACTCCGCGATCGGCCGGATCTCGATCTCCCCGTCCCTGCCCTCGGGGTTCGGCACCCGCTTCACCAGCTCGACCACCTCGGCCATCGAGTCCGCCCGCAAGATCCAAAACCCGGCGATCAGTTCCTTGGTCTCGGCGAACGGACCGTCCGTCACCTGGGGCTCGGCGTCACCGGCGAAGAACACCCTGGCGCCCTCGACGGTGGGTTGCAGTCCCTCGGCAAGCTCCAGCATCCCGGAACGGGCGAGTTCCTCGTTGAACTCGGTCATCGTCGCGAGTTCCTCGGTCGTGGGCAGCCGCCCCGCCTCGACCTCCGGATCGCCCTTGACCAGTACCGCGAACCGCATGCCGTTACCGCTGCTCGGTCGCCGCGCGGAGCCGCTCCTCGGCTTCGCGGATCTCCGGCGTCATGTTCTCGCCGAAGTCCTCCGGCTCGGCGACGCGCCGGATCTCGATGGTGTGGTGGGCGCCGTCGGTGTTCGGCACCCGCTTGACCCACTCGACGACCTCTTCCTTCGACCGCACCTGGAGGATCCAGAAGCCCGCGATCAGCTCCTTGGTCTCGGCGAACGGGCCGTCGACGACCTGCGGTTCCTCGTTGCCCGAGAACCGCACCCGCACGCCTTCCGAGCTGGCGGTCAGTCCCTCGCCGGCGAGCATGACACCGGCCTTCACCAGCTCCTCGTTGAACTTGCCCATCTCGGTGAGCAGCTCGGTGCTGGGCAGCTGGCCCGCTTCGGACTCCTCGGACGCCTTCATGATCACCATGAACCGCATGGGGTTACTCCTCTAAGTCGTTCTGGTCTTCCTGCTTCACCAACGCGTCGACCGGGCGGGCGCGGGATCGACACGACGGCTGAACTTTTTTCCACCCAGTTCGTCGCGCACGAAACTAGCAGGTCAGGCACCGGGGAACGGACAAAACTCACCCGGGTGGGAGAATCCGTGACCGTGGCGGCACTCCCCGAAGACCTCCGGTCCGCGCTCGACGGCGAACTCTCCCGGTATCCCCAGCAGCGGCTCACGCAGTCCGTCGAGCGGCTCAGCACGCGGTACCGGCAGGGCGGCGCCGCGAGCGCGCCGATCCTCGCCTCCGATGTCGACGTCGCCGCGTACGCCGGGTACCGGATGCCCGCGACGTACGCGGCCGTTCACGCGGCGCTCGCCGCGACGGCCGCCCGCACTCCGGACTTCGCGCCGCGTACACAGGTGGACGTCGGCGGTGGCACGGGCGCGGCCGTCTGGGCCGCCGCTTCCGTCTGGCCGTCCCTGGAGAAGGCGACGGTGATCGAGCAGGTTCCGGCCGCGATCACGCTCGGCAAGCGGTTGGTCGCGCAGGCGACGTCGGAATCGGTGCGGACGGCGGAGTGGCGACGCGGACTGATCGATCCCGGGTCGCCGCCACCCGAGGCCGACCTCGTCACGCTGTCCTATGTGCTCGGTGAACTCCCGGACCGGATCCGCGAGGACACCGTCCGGTGGCTGGCAGCGAAGGCGCGGACGGTCGTGTTGATCGAGCCCGGAACACCGGCCGGATTCGAACGGATCCGCGCCGCGCGGGACATTCTTTCGGCGTCCGGCGCGCACCTGATCGCGCCGTGCCCGCACGAACACGGCTGTCCGATCGTCCCCGGCGAGGACTGGTGCCACTTCTCGGCGCGGCTGTCGCGCACCGGGCTGCACCGCCAGCTCAAGTCCGGCACGCTCGGTTTCGAGGACGAGAAGTTCTCCTACGTCGCCGCGTCGCCGGAGGCCGCGAAGCTGCCCGAAGCGCGGATCGTGCGGCACCCGCGCAAACGCAAGGGCCTCGTCGTGCTCGACCTGTGCACCGCCGGGGCGACGCTGACCGAGACGACGGTTTCCAAGCGCCACGGCGCTCTCTACCGCGCCGCGCGCGACGTCGAATGGGGTGACGCCTGGCCGGACTCGTGAGCGTTCCGGCCGGTTCTTACCGGCGGGAACGCTCACGAGTCCTTTCAGGGCATCCGGACCGTCTTGAGAAACTCCCGCAGGAGCCACGGCCGCGGTCCGCGAATGACGACTCCGCGGCTCAACACCGCGCGAAGCTTTCCGATGCGGCCGAACATCATCGGCACCAGCACCGCGGGATCGAAGGAGAGCCGGACGTCGCTCGCGCCGTCCGGCTCCTCGACCGTGACGTGGCCGTGCTGAAGCGCCATGACCACCGGTTCCGTGTACGCGGACCGGAACTCCACCGCGATCCGGCGCGGGGATGGCACCGCGCCGTCGAGCAAAGTGCCGACACCGTTGCGCGTCATACCGATCAGGAACAGTTCGAGGAACAGCGCTTCGTCGGCCGACCGGATCGGCCACGAAACGCCCACCGCGCGGGCGATGTCGAGGCCGTGGATGAGCAACTCGTTGAGCAGGTGCGCGAGGACCCCGGCGACGGGGACGAGCGAACCGCCGAGCCAGGACACCGGTTTCTCCGGGTCGAGATCCGCGCTCTCGCGCAGGATCTCGTCGATGTCGGCGCGCAGGTTTTCGCTCAACCGCACCGGATCCCGTTCCCGGTACTCCCCGAACGCGAGTTCGTTCATCGCCGCGACGCTGTCGGTGCGGGCCCGCGCGATCGACTCCGCGAGCCCGGGCAGCCGCAACGGCTCGTCCGTGCCGCGGACCATGGTCGTGTACAGGAGCGCGATGTAGCCGACGTGTGCCGCGGTCTGCGTGATGTCCCAGTCCGCGGTCACCGCGGTGGCCGGGTCCGGTGCCCCGGTGACGAGGTCCGCGAACCGGGCGCCCGCCTGCGGCAGGGCCACCCGGACCGCGTCCCAGCGTTGTTGTGTGATCGCCACTTGTCTGCCCTCCAGCCGACGATCACAGTAATGTGGAGCGCGCGTGCCCGGATATCCGAAAATGCCGCGTTCCCTTTGATCACAACGGACGCCGGGCGAGCGCGGTCCGCAGCCGTCGCTTGGCGCGTTCGGCGCGACGCGCTTCGTAGGCGATCGGCAGATACCGCAGCCGCTCGGGCAGCAACGGCACGATCCGGGCGACGGTCCGGCCCAGCGCCCGGAGCCTGCGTTCGTCACGCGACGACCACGGGAGGCCGAGCTTCGCGCGAGCCCGCTCGGGCAGCGTGCCGACGGTGACGAAGTACTGGACGCGGCCGGGGATCAGTGCCACGACCCTCCACAGTGGATGGAGCGGCGTCGGCAGCTGGATCGGCGGCGGGATGTGCCGCGTGGTCTCCAGGAACGAATACGCCGTCGGATGCGCGACGAGGGTGTTTTCCATGATCTCGTCGAACCGGGCGAGGTATTCGTCGTACGTGGGCGGGATTTCCTTCTCCGCCACATGCAGATTCCGCATCAGCTGGACGATTTCCGCGTACAGCTGCTCGGTTTCCTCGCGGGTGTACGGACGGCGGGAGAAATACCGCGACGACGTCGTGAGCGCGTACGGCGCAGTGAGGATGATCCAAGCCCACGGCCCGGACGCGAGCGCGTGATGGGCGACGCCGTCCGCGTCGGTGGTGTTCAAAGTGGCGTGCATGCTCCGGAGCCGGTCGGCTTCGGAAAGCGCTTCCTCGCCGCCGTAGACCCAGGTCATGACCGACGCGATACTGCGCGCCGCGCGGCCGAGTGCGTCCGTGCGGTACACCGAATGCTCGGCGACGACCTCGCCGACGGTGGGATGCATGGTCTGCAGCAGGAACGCCGCCCCGGTGGACAGCGAGAACGTGACCAGCCCCTGCGTCTCCCACAGCAGACCGCCCGGCCCGAACGGACGACGTTCCGGCCGCGCGATGGCCGATCGCGGTTTCTCCTGCACCTCGGTCATGGCGCGAACCTCCTCGACGTGCGGGCACGATCATTGTGGGTACGACCGTCACCAGATATCTGGGGACACTGTCCCCCAGATACCATCCGGACGTCAAGATCGGAGGTGTCCGGTGTCCGAGCGGAACTACGCGGGCGCGACCGGCCCGCAGCGGAAGGCCGCGCGGCGGGCGGCGTTGCTGGACGCGGCGCTCGACCTGCTCACCACCGACGGCCCGGAAGCCATCACCGTCCGCCGCGTCTGCGCGCACGCCCGGCTGAACGACCGGTACTTCTACGCCAGCTTCGGCGACCGCGACGAACTGCTGCCCGCCGCGTGGGACGTCGTCACGGCCGACGCGCTGGGCGCGCTGACCGTGGCGATCGAGACCACGAAGCCGGACCCTCCTTCGCGCGTTCGGGCCGTCATCGAAGCCATCGTCACGTTCTTCGCGGGAGACAAGCGGTATGCGCGACTGCTGATCGAGTCGCAGACCACCGAGGCGCTGCGCCGCCGTCGTCACGCCAGCGTGCGACAGGTCGCCGACATCGTCGCCGAGCAGGGCCGCGAGATGCTCGGCGCCGCGGTCCCCGATCCGGTCGACCAGACGCTGGCCGCGCTGACCATGGTCAACGGCTGCCTCGACCTGCTCGTGACGTGGTTGCGCGGGGAGGTCGAGGTGACGCGGGAGCACCTCGTCGACTTCCTGGTCGCGATGATCCTGACCTCGAGCGACATCACCGCGGCCCTCCAGCGCGAACGACGGGGATGAAAGTCCCCTTCGGCAATCTGTCGATCCGGGCGGCGGCCGCTCGTATAGGGGGTGAGAATCCGGCACGGTGCCGGAGCCGACGAGGAGGAGCCCCCATGCAGCAGTACCTGCTCAGCATCTACCAGCCCGACGGCGAGCCGCCCGCGCCCGAGGTGCTCGAACCGATCATGAAGAACCTCCGCGCGCTGAACCAGGAGATGCGGGACGCGGGCGCGTGGGTGTTCAGCGGTGGGCTGCATCCGGCCAGTTCGGCGACCGTCGTCCGGGTGAAGGACGGCGACGTCCTGATGACCGACGGCCCGTTCACCGAGGGCAAGGAGCATCTCGGCGGGTTCACCGTGATCCAGGCGCCCGACCTCGACACGGCGCTCGGCTGGGGACGCAAGCTCGCCGAGGCGATCGGGATGCTCCCGATCGAGGTCCGGCCGCTGCAGGACGAATCCCCGGACGACTGCCGGCCGTGACAAGGCGTGAAACCACCGACGTCGAACGCGTCTTCGGCGCGGAGTACGGACGTGCGGTGGCTGTCCTGGTCCGCGTCTTCGGCGACATCGACATCGCCGAGGAGGCGGTCCAGGACGCTTTCGCCGCCGCGATCGAGAAATGGCCGACGTCGGGCGTACCACCGAGCCCGGCAGGCTGGATCATCACCACCGCCCGCAATCGCGCCATCGACCGGCTGCGGCGCGAAGCGTCCCGCGAGGACCGGCACGCACAGGCCGCGCTCCTCCACGCCGAGGACGAACCGGCCGAGGAGGGCCCCGTGCGCGACGACCGGCTCCGGCTCATCTTCACCTGTTGCCACCCCGCGCTCGCTCCCGCCGTCCGGGTCGCGCTCACCCTGCGGCTGCTCGGCGGGCTCACCACCGCCGAGATCGCGCACGCCTTCCTGGTGCCCGAACCGACCATGGCACAACGGCTCGTCCGGGCGAAGAACAAGATCCGGGACGCGCGGATCCCCTACCGCGTGCCCGGCGACGCGGACCTCCCGGATCGGCTGCGGGCCGTCCTCGCGGTGGTGTACCTGGTCTTCAACGAGGGATACACCGCGAGTTCGGGCGACCGGCTCGTGCGCGAGGACCTGTGCGCGGAGGCGATCCGGCTCGGTCGGCTGCTGGCCGAACTGATGCCCGACGAACCCGAGGTCTGGGGTCTGCTCGCGCTGATGCTGCTGATCGAGTCGCGCCGCGCGGCACGCACGACGTCCGGCGGCGACCTCGTCCTGCTGTCCGAACAGGACCGTGACCGCTGGGATCGCGTGCTCATCGCCGAGGGGCAGGGCATCGTGCGGCGCTGCCTGCGACGGGACCAGCCGGGGCCGTACCAGATCCAGGCCGCGATCAACGCCGTGCACAGCGACGCGCCGATCGCGGCGGCCACGGACTGGGCGCAGATCGTGACGCTCTACGACCAGCTCCTGACGTTCACCCCGACCTCGATCGTGGCGCTCAACCGCGCTGTCGCCGTCGCCGAGATCGACGGCCCCGCCGTCGCACTGTCCCTTGTAGACGAACTGGAATTGGCGAATTTCCATCTGTACCAAGCGATCCGCGCCGATCTGCTGCACCGGCTCGGCCGGGACACCGAGGCCGCGCAGGCCTACGACGCGGCCGTGGAACGCACCGAAAACGCCGCCGAACGCGCACTGCTGCGCCGCAAACGCGCGGCGATCGGTCCGTGAAGGCCTCAATGGACTTCAGCACCGAGTGTGCAGCCACGCCCGCGCCGCCTCGACGACGTCGCCGGGCGGCGCTTTCGCGGGAATGGACACGTCCGGCGCGATGGGACCGCCGTCGTAGACACGCCCCGTGCGATCGACGTCGCGGGCGATCGTCAGGATGATCCGCGCACCGTCACTGAGCGGGTAGATCTCGTTGGCGGTGGCGAATCCCGCGGTAGCCTGCCCGAAAGTCCGCACGCGATCCAGCCCGCGAAACGCGATCAAGGTCGCCTCGCCGGAACTGGCGGTGTTCGAGGAGGCCAGAACCGCCACCGGCGGTCGCGGGCGCGCGAGCCGCGTGGTGTTCGTCTCCGCTGCCACGACCTCCCCGCCCACGCTCACCCGGCCATCGCGCAGCACCCAATCGGTTCGCGTGCCGTCCGGCCCGGCGAACGCGCCGAGCGTCCCGTCGCCGAGCAGCGGCGCGAGCACGGTGAGCATCGGCCACATGTTGCCGCCGCCGTTGTCGCGAAGATCGACGATCCAGCCACAGAGCGCGGCGCTGTCCAACTGCCGGACAGCGGCGACGCCCGCCTCGAAGTACCGGCGTTCACCGGCCGGATCCAGCTGGAAATGGGGAATGGTGAGGTGCGCGACGCGCTCGTCTGCCATACCGCCCGAAGGCACTTCGATGACATCCGCACCGGGAGGCGTCATCGTGCCCGGCCTGCGGAGGAAGCTGTGCCGGTTGTGCAGTGCGGCGATGACGTACTCGATGGCCGGGTAGGTGTCCGCGGTGGTGGTCGCGTCTCCCGCCATCCGGAGCGCGTTCGCCCGGACCACCGGCCAGTCGACCCGGTCGCGGTCCAGCGCGTTCTTCCGAATCAGCGCGATAGCACCGTCCAGATAGGCATAAACGGCAGGAACCGGACGAGCCGTCGGTGCCGCGCCCGCGAGACCGGCGACCAGCACGACCGAAAACAGCAACCCCAGAAATCGCGTCACATCCCCAGCATGCCGAAAACCGCGCTACGCCCCCACTCGCACCGGAAGACGCCGATAGCCGCGCAGAACCCGCGTACCGCGTCGCGTCGGCGAGCCGTCCAACGCCAGATTGGGAAACCGCTCGAACAACGTCCGCAGCGCGGTGGCCCCTTCGAGCCGGGCGAGCTGCGCCCCGAGGCAGAAATGCGGCCCGGCGGAGAAGGCCAGGTGCTCACGGGCGTTGGCGCGGGTGGTGTCGAAGCGGTTCGGGTCGGTGAAGACGTCGGGATCGCGGTTGGCGCCGCCGAGCATGACGACCACGGCCTGCCCCTCGCGCACAGGAACACCTAAGACCTCTGTGTCCGCTTTGGACACTCGGAGCGTGACCTGCACCGGGGAGTCGTACCGCAGCACCTCCTCGACCGCGTTCGGCCAGCCGTCGGGTTCCGCCTTGAGCCGGTCGAGCTGGTCGGGGTGGGCGAGCAGCAGCGTCACGGCGTTGCCGATGAGATTGACCGTGGTCTCGAACCCGGCTCCGAGCACCAGGAGCGCGGTGACCCGCAGTTCGGTGTCGGTGAGCCTGTCCGAACCGTCGGCCGCCTCGATCATCCGGCTGAGCAGGTCGTCGCCGGGATTCCGGCGCAGCCGCGCGATGTGCTCGTCGAGGAACCGGTGCCCGTTCCGGACGGCCTCGGTGGCACGCCGGTAGTCCCGATAGGACAGTCCGGGTTCCAGGGACAGCGCGGCTTCGTTCACCAGCTCGACGAACGGCCGCCGCAGTTCTTCGGGGACGCCGAGGATCTCGGCGATCACGGTCACCGGCAACAGCGACGCGTAGGCCTCGATCAGGTCGACCGTGTTCTCGGCCGCGATCTTGTCGAGCATCTCGTCCGCGAGTTCCTGCACGCGGCCGGTGAGGGCGGTGATGGCCCTGGGGGTGAACGCGTACGCGACGAGCTTGCGGATCCGGGTGTGCTCCGGCGCGCTGATCGCCAGCAGCGACGGTGGATCGACCGGGCCGAGCGCGCGCGGGTCGGTCACGAGGTCGAGCAGCTTGTCGAGGGACTTCGTCGGCGCCGCCGCGGGCGCGGCCAGGAAGCGGTCGCCGCGCAGGATGTCGTTCGCGGCGGCATGGCTCGCGGTCCCCATGACGAACCGGCCGGGCAGCAGCGGTCCCCTGGCCCGGATCTCGTCGTAGGCCGGGAACGGGTCGGCCCGGCGTGCCGGGTCGACGACGCTGCGCGCGAGCAGATCGCCCTGGCGTGCCCCCACCCGGAGGGCGAGCCCCGCCAAGCCGTACTTGAGCACCCACGCCACGGCGGACCGCGTGGCCGCCACCGGGCGCGTCATCCTCGGCTCGAAACGGTGATCACTGCTGGTCATCGGACACCCCCGGGTCGGTCCGGCCAAGTGGATACTCGACAGTAGCCCCGGAAACCGGTGGGCCACCTCGCGCTGTGGTACCCAGTCGGCCTCCTACCACGGTCGGATACCCGGTGCCGACCACCGCAGCAAGACGGGACGCCCCGGGAGTTTCTACGCTGGGGCGGTGCGGGGAACTCTGGTGGACAGGTACCGGGCGCGGCTGGAGGACAGCCTCGCCCGCTACGACGTGTCCCTGCCCTGGTGGCTCCCCACCTGCACCACGGTGATGAACGCCGTCGGCGTGATCGTCGCGCTGGTGCAGCGGCACGCGCTGATCCCGCCGGCGCCGATCGCGCTGGCCGGGCTGCTGATCCTGGTGCGGTTCATGTTCTGGCCCGTCACCGGCAACCTGATCCCGCCGTGGCTGGGCGCGATCGCCGTCCTCGTCGGCGTGCCGATCCTGCTCACCGACCCGGTGACCCCGGACTTCGCGCCGGTCCTGCTGGTACTGCTCGCGACCGAGGTCGCCGCGATCGCCAGCCTCACGCTGGCCTTCACCGTGACCGGCCTGAGCATCGCGGAACTGATCGTGGCCCAGGTGTGGAACGGGCTGTCCGGCTATCCGGTGTACATCGTCGCGGTGCTGCTCGGGCTCAGCGGCGGGGTGACGCTCCGCTGGTACCACCGGGCGCTGAACGCCGAACGCGGCAAGCAGGACGCCGCGCGCGAGCAGGCGATCCTCGCCGAGCGCCAGCGCATCGCACGCGAAGTCCACGACGTGGTCGCGCATTCGCTCAGCATCACCCTGCTGCATCTGACCGGGGCCCGGCACGGCCTCCAGCAGGACCGCGACATCGACGAAGCCGTCGAGGCGCTCACCGAAGCGGAGCGGGTGGGCCGCGCGGCGATGGCCGACATCCGCCGGACGGTCGGGCTGCTCGCCAGCACGTCGACGGGCACGCGGCCGCTCCCCGGCATCGACGACATCGCCGGGCTGGTCGAGCGCACCCGCGCCGCCGGGCTCGACGTCCGGTACGAGCAGGACGGCGATCTGAGCGTCGTCGGCGCGTCCGCGGGCCTCGGCCTCTACCGCATCGCGCAGGAGTCGCTGGCCAACATCGCCAAGCACGCGCCCACCGCGGCGGCGCGCGTCCGCCTGCGTGTCGACGCGACGGGCACCACGCTCACCATCCGGAACACACTGCCCGCCGGGACGCCAACGGAGACGGCCAGCGGGTCCGGTATCGCGGGCATGAGCGCCAGGGCCACCCAGCTGGGCGCCGACCTCCGCGCCGGGCCCAGCGGCGGGCACTGGGTGGTCGAAGTCGCGGTTCCCAGCCCGCCACAACAGAAGTCCGAACAGAACGAACCCGCCACCAACGCCCGCCAGGAGGTGACGCCATGACCGAGACCGAGATCCGCGTCCTGCTCGTCGACGACCAGGAACTGGTCCGGTCGGGGCTGCGCCGCATCCTGCGCCGCCGGGACGGGTTCGTGATCGCCGGGGAATGCGGCGACGGAGCCGACGTGCCCGCGGCGCTGGCCGAGGGCGAAGTCGACGTCGTCGTGATGGACCTGCGCATGAAGGACGTCGACGGCATCGAGGCGACGCGGCGGCTGCGGCAGGCCGGCGCCCGTCCGCCGGTGCTCGCGTTGACCACGTTCGACGACGACGAGCTGCTGGCCGGCGCGCTGCGCGCGGGCGCCGCCGGGTATGTCCTCAAGGACTCCGCGGCCGAGGATCTGATCCGTGCCGTACGCGCGGTCGCCGCGGGCGACGCGTGGCTCGACCCGACGGTCACCACGCGCGTGCTCACGACGTATCGGCAGGCCCCGGCGCCCAGGTGCGGTGGCCCGGCGCCCGAACTGCTCACCCCGCGCGAACACGACGTGCTCCGCGCGCTCGGGCGGGGTCTGACCAACTCGGAGATCGCGGAGGCGCTGGTCATCTCCGAGCTCACCGTGAAGAGCCACATCGGCAGGATCTTCACCAAACTGGGGTTGCGTGACCGTGCCGCGGCGATCGTCTACGCGTTCGACCACGGCATCGTCACGCCTGGCTAGGACGGCCAAGAAATGACTATTCCGCGTTCCCTCGTGACCGAGCCTCGGCTGCGGTTCTCGGTGCTCGGCCCGCTACGGGCCTGGCACGGCGAAGAGCAGCTGGACCTGGGGCCGATCCGTCAGCAGGCGATGCTGGCGGCGCTCGTGCTGCGGCCGGACATGACCGTCAGCCGGGACGAACTGCTCGACGGCGTCTGGGGTTTGGAGCCGCCGGGCACCGGTGCCAAGGTCGTGCCCGTCTACGTCCACCGCCTGCGCCGCTGCCTGCAAGCCGCCCCGGAGGAGCTGATCGGGCGCAGCCGCGGCGGTTACCGGTTCGTCAGCGGTGATGTGTGGGTCGACGCCGCCCGGCTGGACGAGATCGTCGCCGAGGCCGGTGCGGCCGAGCGGTCCGGTGATCTGCCGACCGCGGTGGACCGGTACGCCGACGCTCTCGAACTGTTCCAGGGCGAGCCCCTCGCCGGGCTGCCGGGGCCGTTCGCAGAGGGGCAGCGGCTGCGGCTGGCGGAGCGGCGGATCTCGCTGGTTCAGGAGAAAGTGGACCGTCAGTTGCGACTGGGACGGCACGCGGACGCGGTCGGCGAGTTGTCGGCCCTGCTGCCCGCGTACCCGCACAGTGAGCCGCTCGCGGTGTTGTCGATGCGAGCCCTGTACGCCTCCGGCCGTCGTGCCGACGCGCTGGCCGTGTACACGCAGTTGCGCCGCCGTCTCATCGACGACCTGGGCGTCGAACCGGGCGACGAGGTGCGGCGGGTCCATCAGGATGTGTTGCGCGGCAACGACTCCGGCCTCGGAATCACCCTCCCGCCATCGACCGCTCCTCGGCCGTCCGCGCCGGTCAGCCGAGTGCGCGACGAGCTGCCCGCCGACGTCGCCGAACTGGTCGGCCGCAGCACGGAGCTGGCGCTGCTCACCGCGCCGAGCGATGCGGGGGCACCGGCGGTCGACGCGGTGGACGGCGTCGCGGGGTCGGGGAAGACCGCGCTGGCAGTGCGGGTGGCTCACCTCGTACGCGAGCGTTATCCCGACGGCTGTCTGTTCGTGGACCTGCACGGGCACACCGAAGGCCGGAAGGCGCTGACCCCGCACCGCGCGCTGCGGCGACTGCTGCGCGCGGTCGGCGTCGACGTCAACAACGTGCCGGACGACCTCGACGAACTCGCGGCTTCCTGGCGGGCCGCGACGGCCTCGTTGCGGCTGCTGCTGGTACTGGACGACGTGGCGGGCGCCGAGCAGATCCGCCCGCTGCTCCCGGCCGGGACGGGCAGCCGGGTGCTGGCCACCAGCAGGCGGCGGCTCGCCGGGCTGGACGTCGGCAGGCGGGTCTCCCTCGGCCCGCTCGCCCTCGACGAGGCCGAGGGACTGCTGAGCAGCATCGTCGGGGAGTCCCGCGCGGACCGGGAGCGCGACGCGGTGCGGGATCTGGCGCGGCTGTGCGGACGGCTGCCGCTCGCGTTGCGCATCGCGGGCGCGCGGCTGCAGAACCGTCCTATGTGGACGCTCGAATACCTGGTGACGCGGCTGGCGGACGGGGAACGGCGGCTCGGCGAACTGACCGCGGAGGACCGGAGCGTCGAGGGGGCGTTCCGGTTGTCCTACGAGCAGTTGCCGAGCCCCGAACAACGTGCCTTCCGCGCGCTGGGCCTGTCACCGACGCCCACGACCGACGGGCACGCGCTGGCGGCGATGCTGGGCTGGTCGCCGCGGGATGCCGAGCTGGCGTTGGAAAGCCTGGTCGACACCAGCCTGGTGCAACAGCCCAGTGCCGGCCGGTACCGGCTGCACGATCTGGTCGCGGTGTACGCGCGGCGCCTCGCCGAGCAGGACTCCGCCGACCTGGTGGCCGCGGCCCGCACCGGTGTCCTCCGGCTCTACCTCGCCGCGGGCCGCTACGCGAGCGACTGGGGCCCGGCCGGTTTCCCGACCGGGCCGGAGTTGGGACCGGTCCCGTTCGACGGCTGGCAGGACGCGGTGGCCTGGCTGGACGCGTCCGCCGGTGACCTCACCGACGTCGTCGCGTACGCGGCGGCGGTGGGCGAAGCCGACTACGCCTGCTGGATCGCCGACAGCCTCGTCCATTACCTCAGCAGGCAGGGCCGTCACCACGAAAGCCGCGCTGCGCTGGATCTCGCGCTGCCGCTGGTCGATGAGGCGTCCGACCAGCGCATGGTGTCGTCGCTGCGTACCGGCCTCGGTATCGCGTATGGGATGCAGGACCGGTACGAGCAGTCGCGCGCCTGGTTCTCCGACGCGCTGGCGATCAGCCGCCGGGCCGGTGACCTGCGCGAGCAGGCACGGGCACTGAACGGGCTCGGCGTGGTCGCGCGGCTGTCCGGCTGGTATCCCGAGTCCGTCGCGTACCTGGTGCGGATGCGGGAACTGGCGCTGCGGCTGGAGGACGACTGCCTCACCGGGATGGCGGTCAATGACCTCGGCGCAGTGCTGCACTGCCTCGGCAGGCACGAGGAGGCGCTGGACTGCTTCGGCCAGGCCATGCGCTACGCCGAGAAGGCCGAGAATCCGCGGCTGATCGCGAAGGTCCTCCGGTTCATCGGCGATCTGCACCTCGATCTCGACCAGCACCCCGACGCCGTCGCGGCGTTACGCCAGGCCGCCGAACTCGCCGAGCAGGTCGGTGACCTGCCGTTGCAGGCCTCCTGCCTGACCCGCTGGGGCTCGGCCGAACTGGGGCTGGGAAACCACCCGCGAGCCCTCGACCTGCACCAGCGCGCGCTCACCGCGGTCACCGACCAGACCAGCGTCGAGCTGGAGCGGGAGATCCGGCGGCGACTGGGCGAGTGCTACGTCGCGGCCGGGCGCTTCTCGAACGCCTGGGCACAGTTCCAGCGCGTCCTCGAACTCGGCAAGACACCCGGCCACTGACCCCGCTTTCCGTCCACTGTGGACTTCGCGAGGGCGGGAGAGCCGAAGGACGCCTTCAGTGCGTTGAGCGAGCTGAAGGACGCTTTCAGTGCGCTGGATGCACCGAAGGCGTCCTTCAGCACATCGAGGCAAACGCGGGCACGGCGGCAGGGCAAGGAAGCAGGGAGCCGGCAAGGGGGCTCGAACCCCTGACCTTCTGTTTACAAGACAGATGCTCTACCAACTGAGCTATACCGGCCGACGCCACCCCGGCACACGCCGAGGAGCACGCCCAGTATATCGGTGGACCGGTCGGCCGACCGGAGCGGCCGCCGGATGACCATCCCAGCCTTTGACGACGGCACGGTGCGTGAACCCCGGCAGCCGGTGCGTCCGGACGGGTGATCGTCTTGACTCTTCACTCAGGTCCGACACTGACCCGGCTATCGCAAGATCCCCTGGTCAAGGCGATCTTCAGGGCCGAAAGCAGGCCGCTGGAAGAGCCGTCGCGGATGATCTTCCCCGAACGTGGTGGACGCCACTTCCTGATCCATGCAACGGTCGGGGCAGGCCCGTCGATGGTCCCCCGGGAAACCCGATGAGCACGAGAGGAGGTGGCTGACGCATGAGTGTCAACGGCCGCGCCGAAGAGGACGCCGAGACGACAACGCACACCACGCAGTGGCCGATCCTGGAACCACCGCGGCAGCGTGACGGCAAGCAGCGTTCCAGGAAGAGCACCAACCGGACACATCGGCCCCTGTTGCGCCGACGCGCCTGGCACATCCTCGAAGCGCCCACCGCGGAACAGCCCGCGGTCGACTCCGACGAGGCGATCGGCCCCGCCCTGCCGGACGACGCGACGGTCAACTTCGTGCTCGACCTCGCGCTGCGCATCGGTGAGGTCCAGATGGCCAGCGGCGCGGGTGCCTCGGACGTCACCGCGACGATCCTCGCGCTCACCTCCGCGCTCGGTCTCCCGCACTGCGAGGTCGACGTCATCTTCACGTCGATCACCGTGACGTGTCATCGCGGCACCGAGCTCGAGCCGGTGACGGCGCTGCGCGTGGTCCGGTCCCGCAGCCTCGACTACACCCGCCTGACCGACGTCGAGATCCTCGTCCGCAAGATCGTCCGCGGGCACGTCGGCGCGGAGCAGGCCCAGGCCGAGCTGCGCCGCATCACCTCGGCGCCGCACCCGTACCCGCGCTGGGTCGCCACGCTCGCCTGGGGCGGGCTGGCCGGGTTCATCACGCTGATCATCGGCGGTGGGATCGACATCGCGCTGGTGGCGGTGGTGATCAGCGCCGCGATCGACCGGATCGGCAGGCTGCTCAACCGGTACTCGCTGCCGTTCTTCTTCCAGCAGGTGGTCGGCGGCCTGTTCGCGACACTGTCCGCGATGGCGATCGTCAACACCAAGATCCTCACCACCGATCAGCCGACGCTGGTGGTGGCGGCCGCGGTCACCGTGCTGCTGTCCGGATTGTCCACGGTGTCCGCGGTGCAGGACGCGATCACCGGCTTCAACGTCACCGCCGCGGGGCGCACGATGGAGACGGCGCTGATGACCGCCGGGCTGATCACCGGCGTCGTGCTCGCGCTGCGGATCGCGGTCATGCTCGAGATGCCGCGCACCCCGCTGCCCGAGGTCGTCAGCTCGACCCCGCAGCACCTGCCGGTGATCGTCGTCGGCGGCGCCGGGGCGGCCGCGTGCTTCGCGCTCGCGTCGTACTCGACGATCCGCGCGATGTTCGTCGCCGCGGCGGCGGGCGCGATCGGGGCGGTCGTGTACGGCGCGCTCATGCTGACGAAGTTCGACGCGGTGAGCTCGTCCGCGATCGCGGCGACGCTGGTCGGTTTCTGTGGCGGCGTCATGGCCAGGCGGCTGCGGGTTACCCCACTCGTGGTGGCCGTGTCCGGGATCACCCCGCTACTTCCCGGCCTGTCGACCTATCGTGGGCTGTACCAGCTCGGCGTCGAACCGGGCGGCAACATCTCGACGCTGATGACGGCGGTCGCGATCGGCCTCGCCCTGGCAGCGGGCGTTGTCCTCGGCGAGTACCTCGCGCAGCCGGTGCGCACCGGGCTGGGCAGGCTGGAACGCCGGCTGGCCGGTCCGCGGATGGCAGGGCCGCTCGAACCGGCGGAGAGGCGCCTGGAGTAACCCTTCGATCACCGGCTGGTCACCTGGCTCGCGATAGGGTTTCCCCCGGGCCGCGACCCGGGAAACGAGGGAGCAGCTGTGTCGGACGAGGCATTCTCCAACGAGGTACTGGCAGACCGGGGCACGAAGAACTCCGCGGATTTCGTGGTGGTGGCGAACCGGCTGCCGGTCGACCTCGAACCCACCGCGGACGGCGGGCAGCGATGGACGGCGAGCCCCGGCGGGCTCGTCTCCGCGCTGGAGCCGTTCCTCCGTTCCCGCAAGGGGGCCTGGGTCGGCTGGCCCGGCGTCCCGGACGTCGACGTCGAGGAGTTCGACGACGACGGGCTCGTGCTGCACCCGGTGTCGCTGACCTCTGCGGAGTACAGCGACTACTACGAGGGTTTCTCCAACGCCACGCTGTGGCCGCTCTACCACGACGTCGTGGAGCGCCCGGTGTTCGACCGCGCGTGGTGGAACAGCTACGTCAAGGTCAACCAGCGCTTCGCGCGCGCCAGCGCCGAAGTCGCCGCGCAGGGCGCGACGGTGTGGATCCAGGACTACCAGCTGCAGCTCGTGCCCGCGATGCTCCGCGAGCTGCGGCCGGACCTGCGGATCGGGTTCTTCCTGCACATCCCGTTCCCGCCGGTCGAGTTGTTCATGCAGATGCCGTGGCGCGCCCCGATCGTGCGCGGCCTGACCGGCGCGGACCTGGTCGGGTTCCATCGTCCGGGTGGCGCGCAGAACTTTCTGTGGCTGTGCCGTCAGCTGATCGGGCTCGAATCGACGCGCGGCGCGGTCGGCATCCGCACCCGGCCGGGCACCATGCAGGTCGGCGACCGGACCGTCCGGGTCGGCGCGTTCCCGATCTCCATCGACGCGAACGGCCTCGACACGCTGGCCCGCACGAAGGGAGTCGCCGACCGCGCCGCGCAGCTGCGCCGTGACCTCGGCAATCCGAAGACCGTGCTGCTCGGCGTCGACCGGCTCGACTACACGAAGGGCATCGACCTGCGTTTGCAGGCGTTGCACGAGTTGTTGCACGAAGGCCGTCTCCGGCCGGAGGACGTCACCTTCGTGCAGCTCGCGACGCCGAGCCGCGAACGCGTCGAGCACTACCAGCGCATGCGTGGCGAGATCGAGCAGATGGTCGGGCGCATCAACGGCGAGTTCGCGCGTGTGGGCCACCCGGTCGTGCACTATCTGCACCAATCGGTGGATCGCACCGAACTGGCCGCGTTCTTCTCCGCCGCCGATGTCATGGTCGTGACACCCCTGCGTGACGGGATGAACCTGGTGTGCAAGGAGTACGTCGCGTGTAGACACGATCTCGGCGGATCGCTGGTGCTCTCGGAATTCGCGGGCGCGGCGGCCGAGCTCAGCAGTGCGTTCCTGGTCAACCCGCATGATCTGGACGGGGTGAAGGACGCTTTGGTGGCTGCCATTACTCTCGACCCAGCCGAGGGCCGTCGCCGGATGCGCGCCATGCGTCGCCAGGTCCTCACCCATGACGTCGATCGGTGGGCGCGCTCGTTCTTGCAGGCGTTGGGTGCCGAACCGGTCGACTAGACCGATCCCCATACCCCCTGAGCTCTCCAGGAGGAGTGTTGACCGCCGAGGCACTGCCCGCCGAGCTACGGCGTGCGATCGTGCAGATCGCCCGTACTCCGCGCCTGCTGGTCGCCTGCGACTACGACGGCACGCTGGCTCCGATCACGGCCAACCCGGACGAAGCCCGGCCGCTGCCCGAATCGGTAGGCGCATTGAGGTCCCTCGCGGGCCTGCACGAGACCACCACCGCGGTCATTTCCGGCCGCGCCCTGCGTGACCTCGCGACACTGTCGCGCTTGCCCGCCGAGGTGAACCTCGTCGGCAGCCACGGGTCCGAGTTCGACATCGGGTTCATACACGCGCTCGACGCGAAGGCCCGCGAACTGCACCGCAGGCTTGAGGCCGAGCTGGAACAGCTGGTACTGGACGTGCCGGGGGTGTCGCTGGAGGTCAAGCCGGCGAGCATCGCCGTGCACGTCCGCCGAGCCGAGCACGAGGCGGGCCGCCGCGTGCTGGCTTCCGTACACAATGGACCGTCCACATGGGAGGGCGTGTCGACCACGGACGGCAAGGAGGTGGTCGAGCTCGCGGTGGTCCAGACCGACAAGGGGCACGCGCTCGACATCCTGCGCCATCAGGTCGGGGCGACGGCGGCGATCTTCCTCGGGGACGACGTCACGGACGAGAAAGCCTTTGCCCGGTTGTCCGGTCCGGACCTCGGCATCAAGGTCGGCGACGGGGAAACCCTTGCGCAGTACCGGGTTCCGGACACCGTCGACGTCGCGATGGTGCTGGCGTTCCTGCTGGAGGAGCGGCGGAACTGGCTGTACGGCGAATCGGCGCCGCCGATCGAGCGACTGTCCATGTTGGCCAATGAGCGTTCGGTCGCGCTGCTGACGCCGGACGCGAAGCTCACCTGGCTGTGTCACCCCGGCCCGGACGCGCCCGCGGTGTTCGCCGATCTGCTCGGCAGCGAGAGCGCGGGTCACTTCTCCATCAAGCCGCACCGCAACGGTCTTCCGCTCGGCCAGCGTTATCTGCCGAACACGATGACCGTCGAGACGCGCTGGTCACGCCTGCTCGTCACCGACTACCTCGAGCCGGAGAGCGCTCCACATCGGACGGACCTGGTCCGGGTCATCTCCGGTGAGGCGGCGGCCGACGTCGTGTTCGCCCCGCGCCCGGAATTCGGTGGCGTGCCGGTCACCCTGACCAAGGTCGAGGGTGGCCTGCGCGTGCTCGGAACGTCGGAGCCGTTCGCGCTGCGCTCGCCGGGTGTCGAGTGGACGATCACCTCGGACGGTCTGCACGACACCGCGACGGCGCTGGTACAACCGACCGCCGACGCGCCGGTGGTGCTGGAACTGCGCTGCGGCACCAGGGACACCCGCCCGCATGAACTGTCCGAAGTGGAGCGTCGCGATCGCGCGGGCCGGTACTGGAGCGACTGGGCGACCAAACTGCGGCTGCCCAGCGTGCAGACCGACCTCGTGCTGCGTTCGGCGCTGACACTGCGCGGGTTGTGCAACACCGACAGCGGCGGTGTGCTGGCGGCGGCGACGTCCTCGCTGCCCGAGGAGATCGGCGGCGTCCGGAACTGGGACTATCGCTACTGCTGGATCCGCGACGCGGCGATGACCGTGCGCGAGCTGGTGCACCTCGGCTCGATCGAGGAGGCGGAGGGTTACCTGCGCTGGCTGCACGGCGTTCTGTCCACTTTGGCCGGACCGGAACGGTTGCACCCCCTGTACACCTTGGCGGGCAGCGTGATCGGTGCCGAAGCGGTGATCGAATCGCTGCCGGGTTACTCGGGCTCGCGGCCGGTGCGGGTCGGCAACCTGGCGAACCACCAGGTGCAGCTGGACGTCTTCGGGCCGGTGGTCGAGCTGGTCGGCACCCTCGCCGAGGCGCGTGGCGAGCTGCGTGACGAGGACTGGCAGATGGTGCGCGCGATGGCCGAGGCCGTCACGCGGCGCTGGAACGAGGCCGACCACGGCATCTGGGAAGAGCGGCACGTGCCGCGGCACCGGGTGTACTCGCGCGTCATGTGCTGGGTGACGATCGACCGCGCGGTGAAGCTGGGCGAGAAGTACGGCCGCGGGATTCCCGGCGGCTGGCCCGCGCTGCGCGACCAGATCGCCGCCGACGTGCTGGAGCACGGCTGGAACGACGAGGTCCAGGCCTTCACCACCGCCTACGACGGCACGGATCTCGACGCGGCCTCGCTGTTCGTCGGCCTGACCGGCCTGATCGACCCGTCGGACCAGCGTTTCCAGCAGACGGTGACCGCGATCGAGGCGGAGCTGCGCAGTGGGTCCACTGTGTACCGTTACCGCCGCGACGACGGTCTGCCAGGCGGCGAGGGCGGCTTCCACATCTGTGCCGCGTGGCTGATCGAGGCGTACCTGCTCACCGGGCGGCGCACCGAGGCGCAGGAACTGTTCGACCAGATCGTGGCGGCGGCGGGCCCGACCGGCCTGCTCCCCGAGCAGTACGACCCGATCGCGGAACGCTCGCTGGGCAACCACCCGCAGGCGTACTCGCACCTGGGCCTGATCCGCTGCGCGAACCTCCTGGCCGAACACCCCGCCTGATTCTCGCGTTCGGCCTCCTTCACAGCGCTCAGCGCCGTGAAGGAGGCCTTCACTACCTTCCGCCCCCGGTGGCACGTCATGCCGTTAAGGCCACCTTACGGGCGTGTGACGCCCGTAAGGTGGCCTTAA
>NZ_JBHYJW010000042.1:0-91643 GCF_042741125.1 Amycolatopsis sp. NPDC058986
TAGCGCAGCCCCATCGCCTGCACCGACTCCGCGACCTTGCGCGGCTCGGTGCGATCCAGCTCCGCAGGCCTGCCCGTGTCGATCTGACAGAAATCGCAACGCCGGGTGCACTGATCCCCACCGATCAGGAACGTGGCCTCACGGTCTTCCCAGCACTCGTAGATGTTGGGACACCCGGCCTCCTCACAGACCGTGTGCAAACCCTCACGACGGACAAGACCCTTGAGTTCAGTGAACTCCGGCCCCATCTTCGCCCGCGTCTTGATCCACGAAGGCTTCTTCTCAATCGGCGTCTGGCTATTGCGGACCTCCAGCCGCAACAGCTTCCGACCCTCCGGCGCCGCGGTCATCGCGCGAGGTCGGCGTAGAGGGGGTGCTTCTTGGCGAGCAGCTCGACACGGGCACGCAGCGTCTGCCGCACGTCGTCGTCGAAGTCCGGTTTGAGTGCCTCGGCGATGATGTCGGCGACCTCGGTGAAGTCCTCGGCGCCGAAGCCGCGGGTGGCCAGCGCCGGGGTGCCGATGCGCAGCCCCGAGGTCACCATCGGCGGGCGCGGGTCGAACGGGACCGCGTTGCGGTTGACCGTGATCCCGACCGAGTGCAGCCGGTCCTCGGCCTGCTGACCGTCCAAAGCGGACTGGACGAGGTCGACGAGCACGAGGTGCACGTCGGTACCGCCGGTGAGCACCCGGACGCCCGCCTCCGCGGTGTCCGAACGCGACAGCCGGTCGGCGAGGATCTTCGCGCCTTCCAGCACACGCTGCTGACGCTCGCGGAACTCCTCGCTCGCGGCGATCTTCAGCGCGACGGCCTTGGCGGCGATGACGTGCTCCAGCGGCCCGCCCTGCTGACCGGGGAACACCGCCGAGTTGATCTTCTTCGCCAGCTCCTGACGGCACAGGATCAAGCCGCCGCGCGGGCCGCCGAGGGTCTTGTGCGTGGTCGTGGTGACGATGTCGGCGTGCGGCACCGGCGAGGGGTGCAGCCCGGCCGCGACCAGGCCGGCGAAGTGGGCCATGTCGACCATGAGCTTGGCGTCCACCGCGTCGGCGATGCGCCGGAACTCGGCGAAGTCGAGCTGACGCGGATAGGCGGACCAGCCGGCGATGATCAGCTTCGGCTTGTGCTCGACGGCCAGGCGTTCGATCTCGGCGAGGTCGACGATGCCGGTCTCTTTGTCGACATGGTAGGCGACGACGTTGTAGAGCTTGCCGGAGAAGTTGATCTTCATCCCGTGCGTCAGGTGGCCGCCATGCGCCAGGTCGAGGCCGAGAATGGTGTCGCCCGGCTTCAACACGGCGAACATCGCGGCCGCGTTGGCCTGCGCGCCCGAATGCGGCTGGACGTTGACGTGCTCTGCGCCGAAGAGCGCCTTCGCGCGCTCGATCGCGAGCTGCTCGACGACGTCGACGTGCTCGCAGCCGCCGTAGTAGCGGCGGCCGGGGTACCCCTCGGCGTACTTGTTGGTCAGCACCGAACCCTGCGCCTCGAGTACGCCCTGCGGGGCGAAGTTCTCCGAGGCGATCATCTCCAGGGTGGTCTGCTGGCGGGTCAGCTCGTCGGCGACCGCGGCGGCGACCTCCGGGTCCACTTCGGACAGCGGCGCGTCGAACGTGGTCATGGGTCAGGCCTCCTGGGTCAAAACCGCGTAGGCGGCGGCGTCGAGCAACTCCGGCAGGTCACCGCTGGTGCGTACCCGCAGCAGCCAACCCTGGCCGAACGCGTCGTCGTTGATGACCTCGGGGGTGTCCGAAGTGGCCTCGTTCACCTCGACGACCTCACCGCTGACCGGCGAGTACAGCTCGCTGACCGACTTGGTCGACTCGACCTCGCCGAACACCTCGCCCGCGGTGACCTTGTCGCCGACCGACGGGAGCTGGACGAAGACGATGTCGCCGAGCGACTCGGCGGCGAAGGCGGTGATCCCGACCGTGGCGACGCCGTCGGCGACGCTCAGCCACTCGTGATCCTTGGTGTAGGACAGGTCCTGGGGAATGCTGGTCATGAGAAAGCCTTTCGATGTGCCCGGCTGGTCAGGGCGGTCAGGAACGCTTGTAGAACGGGAGGGCGACGACCTCGACGGGCTCGATCCGCCCGCGGATGTCGACGGAAAGCCCGGTGCCGGGCTCGCTGTGTTCCCGGTCGACGTAGGCCATGGCGATCGGGTAACCCAGCGTCGGCGACAGCGCACCACTGGTGACCTCGCCGATCTCGGTCTCGCCCGCCAGCACTCGGTACCCGTGCCGCGGCGCGCGGCGCCCGGTGCCCTTGAGGCCGACGCGCACGCGCGGGACGTCGGCCTTGGCCAGCTCTTCGAGTGCGGCCTTCCCGACGAAGTCGCCGGGCTTCTCGAACTTCACGACCCGGCCCAGCCCGGCCGCGAACGGGTTCAGCGCACGGGTGAGTTCGTTGCCGTACAACGGCATTCCCGCTTCGAGCCGCAGTGTGTCGCGGCAGGCGAGGCCGGCCGGGAGCAGCCCGTGCTCCTGTCCCGCCTCGGTCAGCAGGCGCCACAACGCCGGTGCCTCGGCGGCGGGGACGAACAACTCGAAGCCGTCCTCGCCGGTGTAACCGGTGCGGGCGAGAAGGACCTCATGCCCCTTCACCGTGGCCGGGACGCTCGCGTAGTACTTCAGCGAGTCCAGATCCGCGTCGGTGACGGAGCGGAGGATCGCCACCGCGTTCGGGCCCTGGACGGCGATCAGTGCGACGCTCTCGGAGCGGTTGTCGACCACGGCGTCGAACCCGGCGACCCGCTCGGCCAGCGCCTCGGCGACGACGTCCGCGTTGCCCGCGTTCGCCACCACCAGGAACTTCTCGTCGGCGAGCCGGTAGACGACCAGGTCGTCGAGCACGCCGCCGTCGGCGTCGCAGATCATCGTGTAGCGGGCGCGGCCCGGCTTGACCCCGGACAGGTTGCCCACCAGCGCGTAGTCCAGCGTCGCCGCGGCCTGCGGGCCGGTGACCTCGATCTCCGCCATGTGCGAGAGGTCGAACAGCCCGGCCGCGGTGCGCACGGCTTTATGCTCGGCCAGTTCGCTGCTGTACCGGACCGGCATCGACCAGCCCGCGAAATCGGTGAACAGCGCACCGAGTCCTTTGTGGACTTCGTGCAGGGAGGTTTCCTTCGACACGGGTTCAGCCTTCGTAAGCGTTGAGGGGCGGGCAGGAGCAGACGAGGTTGCGGTCGCCGTGGGCACCGTCGATCCGGCGCACCGGCGGCCAGTACTTCGTCTTGCGCGAAACCCCGGCGGGGAACACGGCGAGCTCGCGGTCGTACGGTTTGTCCCACTCGCCGACCAGCGCGCCGGCGGTGTGCGGGGCGTTGCGCAGCGGACTGTTCTCCGCGGTCCAGCGGCCCTGCGCCACGCCATCGATCTCCTCGCGGATGGCGATCATCGCGTCGCAGAACCGGTCGATCTCGGTGAGGTCCTCGCTCTCGGTCGGCTCGACCATGAGCGTGCCTGCCACCGGGAACGACATCGTCGGCGCGTGGAAACCGTAGTCGATCAGGCGCTTCGCGACGTCGTCGACGGTGACGCCGGTTTCCTTCGTGATACCGCGAAGATCGAGGATGCACTCGTGGGCGACGAGGCCGTCCTGCCCGGTGTAGAGAACCGGGTAGTGCGGGCCGAGCCGCGAGGCGACGTAGTTCGCGGCGAGCACCGCGACCTCGGTGGCCGCGGTGAGGCCGGGCGCGCCCATCATCCGGACGTAGGCCCACGAGATCGGCAGGATCGAGGCCGAGCCGTAGGGCGCGGCGCTGATCGGGCCGACGCCGGTGTCCGGCCCCGCGACGTCCAGCAGCGGGTGGTTGGGCAGGTACGGCGCGAGGTGCGCGCGCACCGCGACCGGGCCGACGCCGGGGCCACCGCCGCCGTGCGGGATGCAGAACGTCTTGTGCAGGTTCAGATGCGAGACGTCGCCGCCGAACTCGCCCGGCTTGGCCAGCCCCAGCAGAGCGTTGAGGTTCGCACCGTCCACATAGACCTGTCCGCCGCCGTCGTGCACGATCTTGGCGAGCCGCTCGATGCCGTGCTCGTAGACCCCATGCGTGGACGGGTAGGTGACCATGATCGCGGCCAGCGTGTCCTTGTGCGCGTCCACTTTGGACTGGAGGTCGTCGAGGTCGACGTTGCCCTCGGCGGTGCACTTGACCACGACCACGCGCATCCCGGCGAGCACCGCCGAGGCGGCGTTGGTGCCGTGCGCGGACGACGGGATCAGGCACACGTCGCGGGCGTCGTCGCCGTTGGCGCGGTGGTAGGCGCGGATGGCCAGTAGCCCGGCGAGTTCGCCCTGGCTGCCCGCGTTCGGCTGGAGCGACACCTTGTCGTAGCCGGTGACCTCGGCCAGCCAGCCCGACAGCTGCTCGACGAGCACGTGGTAGCCCTCGGCGTCGCCGGCGGGCGCGAACGGGTGGATACCCGCGAACTCGCGCCAGCTGATCGGCTCCATCTCGGTGGTGGCGTTGAGCTTCATGGTGCACGAGCCAAGCGGGATCATGCCGCGGTCGAGCGCGTAGTCCTGATCGGACAGACGACGCAGGTACCGCAGCATCGCCGTCTCGGACCGGTGCGAGCCGAAGACCTCGTGGCTCAGGTAGCCGCTCTCGCGGGCAAGCCCGTTCGGCAGCGCCTTCTTGCTCTCCTCCGGCGCGGCTTCGACGCCGAACGCACGCAGCACCTTCGCGAGGACGTCCGGGCGGGTGACCTCGTCGCAGGCGACGCGGACGTGGTCGGCGTCGACGTGGCCGAGGTTGATGCCGCTTTCCCTCGCCGCGGCGTGGATTTCGGCCGCCTTGCCGGGCACGCGCGCGACGACGGTGTCGAAGAAGCCCTCGTGCACGACCTCGACGCCGCCCTGCCGCAACGCCTCGGCGAACCCGGCGGCCAGGCCGTGCACCCGGGCGGCGATGCGCTGCAGGCCGTCCGGACCGTGGTAGACCGCGTACATCGCGGCGAGCACGGCGGGCAGCACCTGCGCGGTACAGATGTTGGACGTCGCCTTCTCGCGGCGGATGTGCTGCTCGCGGGTCTGCAACGCGAGGCGGTACGCCGGATTGCCGTCCGTGTCGACGGAGACCCCGACGAGACGGCCGGGCAGCGAACGCTCCAGTCCACTTCGGACGGACATGTACCCGGCGTGCGGGCCGCCGTAGCCGAGCGGGACACCGAAGCGCTGCGTCGAGCCGGCCGCGACGTCGGCGCCGAACTCACCCGGCGAGGTGATGAGGGTCAGGGCCAGCAGGTCGGCGGCGACGGTGAACAGCGCGCCCGCGGCCTTCGCCGAACCGGAGATCGCGTGGTAGAAGCCGGGACCGCGCAGCACTCCGGACGCGCCGGGATACTGGACGACGACGCCGAAGAACTCCTCGGGCAGCCCGGTCAGCAGGTCGCGGACCTGGACCTCGATGCCCAGCGCCTCGGCGCGGGTGCGGACCACGGCGATGGTCTGCGGCAGGCATTCGGCGTCGAGGACGACGACGTTCGACTTGGACTTCGAGGCGCGCCGCATGAGCGTGACCGCCTCGGCGACGGCGGTGGCCTCGTCGAGCAGGGAGGCGTTCGCGGTGGCCAGGCCGGTGAGGTCGGCGACCATGGTCTGGAAGTTGAGCAGGGCTTCGAGACGGCCCTGCGAGATCTCCGGCTGGTAGGGCGTGTACGCGGTGTACCAGGCCGGGTTCTCCAGCACGTTGCGGCGGATCACCGGCGGGGTCACGGTGTCGTGGTAGCCGAGGCCGATCATCTGCGTCATCGGACGGTTACGCGCGGCGAGCGCGCGCAGTTCGGCGGTGGCGTCCTCTTCGGACGCGGCGGCGGGGAGATCGAGGCCGTGAGCACTGCGGATGGCGGACGGGACCGCGGCGGCGACGAGCGCGTCGAGGCTGCCGTAACCGCATTCGGCCAGCATCTTGGCCTGTTCGGCCACCGATGGGCCGATATGCCGGGTGTCGAACGGTGTCGATGTGATGGGGAGCTCCTCGGGCCGGGCACTGGGTAGACCGGTGCGCTGGAACTCCCCCTCTGTCATGGCACCTGAGAGTTTCACCGTGCGTTCCTGATCGAACACAGCACGGCTTTCACCTTGGGTGAGGCGTGGGTACGCCTGCTTTCCAGAGTGGCCTCGCACGAAGCGGTAGTGGATACCTGAGAGATTCCGGGGAGTTTGCTCCTTCGGTGCCCCACCACGTTCGTGAGGACTCTCCCGCTCCGGCTCGACGGCCCGATCTGTAGTTGTCGCGCATACCGTACCCGGCGGCTTCACCCCCCGTCCACTTCTCCCCGCCCACACCACACCGGCGATCTCACGTGATTGAACGGCGACCTCACGTGACTGAACGGAGATCTCGCGTGTTTGGCCGGGGTCCCCGTCCGATCACGCGAGATCTCCGTCTGATCACGCCAGGTCGCCGTCGGATCACGCGAGATTGCCGTTACAGCGGGGTCACGTAGGCGCCGGAGATGCCGCCGTCCACGAGGAACTGGGAGGCGGTGATGAAGCTGGCGTCGTCGCTGGCGAGGAAGGCGACGGCGGCGGCGATCTCCTCCGGCTCGGCGAACCGGCCGACCGGGACGTGCACGAGGCGCCGCGCGGCCCGTTCGGGGTCCTTCGCGAACAGCTCCTTGAGCAGCGGGGTGTTCACCGGCCCGGGGCACAGCGCGTTGACCCGGATGTTCTCGCGGGCGAACTGGACGCCCAGTTCGCGGCTCATCGCGAGCACGCCGCCCTTGGACGCGGTGTAGGAGATCTGCGAGGTCGCCGCGCCCAGCACCGCCACGAACGACGCCGTGTTGATGATCGAGCCCTTCCCCTGCCGCTGCATATGCGGCAGGACGGCCTTGCAGCACAGGTACACCGAGGTCAGGTTGACCTGCTGGACCTTCTGCCACGCGTCGATGCCGGTGGTGAGGATCGAGTCGTCGTCCGGCGGCGAGATCCCGGCGTTGTTGAACGCGACGTCGACCGAGCCGAACTGGTCCACTGTGGACTGGAACAGGGCCTCGACCTGCTCGGCGTCGGTGACGTCGGTCTGCACGAACACGCCGCCGACCTCGTCCGCCGCGGCCTTGCCCGGCTCCGGCGCGACGTCGGCGATGACGATCTTCGCGCCTTCGCTCGCCAGGCGCCGCGCGGACGCCAGACCGATCCCGCTGGCCCCGCCGGTGATCACCGCGACGCGGCCCTCGAAACGCTGCACCATCCCTATTCCTCCGTGCTCAGAAAGACGTTCTTGGTCTCGGTGAACGCCGTCGCGGCGTCCGGCCCGAGCTCACGGCCGAGACCGGACTGCTTGAACCCGCCGAACGGGGTCCAGTACCGCACCGACGAATGCGAGTTGACCGAGAGGTTCCCCGACTCGACGCCGCGGGAGACCCGGAACGCTCGGCCGACGTCGCGGGTCCAGATCGACCCGGACAGTCCGTACTCGGTGTAGTTGGCCATGTCGACCGCGTCGGCCTCCTCTGCGAACGGGACGACGGCGACGACCGGGCCGAAGATCTCGTCCGTGGCCAGGGGGTCTTGGAGATTCGGCGGGGTGACGACGGTCGGCGCGAACCAGAACCCCGGCCCGTCCGGCGCGCTCCCCCGGAAGGCCACCGGCGTCCCGGCACCGACGTAGGACGCCACCTTCGCGTGATGCGCGGCCGAGATGAGCGGTCCCATCTCGGTCTTCTCCGACCCCGGATCGCCGACGACCACGCCACGCACGGCGGGTTCGAGCAGCTCCATGAACCGGTCGTACACGCTCGACTGCACGAGGATCAGCGAACGCGCGCAGCAGTCCTGACCCGCGTTGTCGAAGACCCCGTACGGCGCGGTCGCGGCAGCTTTTTCGACGTCGGCGTCGGCGAAGACGATGTTCGCGTTCTTCCCGCCCAGCTCCAGCGTCACGCGCTTCACCCGCGCCGCGCAGCCCGCCATGATCCGCTTGCCGACCTCGGTCGACCCGGTGAAGACGACCTTGCGTACTGCCGGATGCTCGACGAACCGTTGTCCCACAACGGATCCCTTGCCCGGCAGTACCTGGAAGACGTCCTCGGGGATACCCGCCTCGCGCGCCAGTTCGGCGAGCCGGATCGCGGTCAACGGCGTCAGCTCGGCGGGCTTGAGGACCACGGTGTTCCCGGCCGCGAGAGCGGGCGCGAAACCCCAGCCCGCGATCGGCATCGGGAAGTTCCACGGCACGATGACGCCGACGACGCCGAGCGGCTCGTGGAACGTGACGTTCACCCCGCCTGGCACCGGGATCTGCTGGCCGATCAGGCGTTCCGGCGCGGCGGCGTAGTAGTTCAGGACGTCACGGACGTTGCCTGCCTCCCAGCGCGCGTTGCCGATCGTGTGCCCGGAGTTCGTGACCTCCAACCGCGCGAGGTTCTCGATGTCGTTCTCGACGGCGTCGGCGAAACGACGCAGGATCCGGGCACGGTCGCCCGGAGCGACGTCACGCCAGGCGGGGAACGCGGCCTGCGCGCGGGCGATCGCCGCGTCGGTCTCCTCGGCGCTGGTCAGCGCGACCGACCGCACCACCTCTTCGGTGGCGGGGTTGATGACATCGAACGTCATTCGTTCTCCTTACCGGCGGCCGCCACGAGGGCCGCGAAGAGCCGGAGGTCGTCGGTGTCCTGTTCGGGATGCCATTGCACCCCGAGGACGAAGTTCCCGCCGGGCAGCTCGGCGGCCTCGACGGTGCCGTCGGCGGCCCAGCCGACCGGGACCAGCCCGTCGCCGAGCCGGTCGATGGCCTGGTGGTGGTAACACATCGCCTTGGTTTCCGCGCCGAGGATCGCCGCCGCGCGGGACCCCTCGGCCAAGGTGATCGTGCTGGTCCCGAACGTGGCGGGCGCGGGCTGGTGCTCGCGGCTCCCGGTCGCCTCCGGCATGTCCTGGGTCAGCGTGCCGCCGAGCGCGACGCTGATCACCTGGAGGCCGCGGCAGACGCCGAGCACCGGAACCCCGGCCTCGATCGCCGCGCCGAGCAGGCCGAACTCGAAGGCGTCGCGATCGGGCCTGGTGTAGGTCTTCTCGTGCGGCTCCTGGCCGTACCGCGCCGGATCGACGTCGGCGCCGCCGACAAGCACGATCCCGTCCACAGTGGACACCAGCCGATCGTAGGCGTCGGTCACCGGTGGCAGGAGCACGGGAATCCCGCCCGCAGCGGCCACGCAGTCGACGTAGACCCGGTGCAGGAGCGCGGCTTCGGTGTCCCAGACGCCGAATTTCGCGGGCTCGATGTAGGTCGTCAGGCCGATGACCGGCTTCCGCCGACGTACTTCCTCCCGCGGAGGCGGCGAAGAATCAGAGGCGCTCGAAACCACGAATGCGCTCCCAATCGGTGACGGCCTTCTCGAAGGCCTCGCGTTCGATCTTCGCCGCGTTGAGGTAGTGCCGGTGGACGTCGTCACCGAACGCCCGCTCGGCGAGTTCGCTCGCCGCGAACTCGCCGATGGCCTCGCCGATCGTGGCGGGCACCCTCGGCAGCACGGAGGAATCGTAGGCGTTGCCGGTGAACTCCTCCTCCAGCGGCAACTCGTTCTCGATGCCGTGCAGCCCGGCGGCGATGAGCGCGGCGACGGCGAGGTACGGGTTGACGTCGCCGCCGGGCACGCGGTTCTCCACCCGCAGCGAATCACCGTGGCCGACCACACGCAGCGCGCACGTGCGGTTGTCCGTGCCCCAGGCGATACCGGTCGGCGCGAAGCTGCCGCGCACGAACCGCTTGTAGGAGTTGACGTTCGGCGCGAAGAAGTAGGTCAGCTCGCGTAGCCCGGCGAGCTGACCGGCGAGGAAGTGCTCCATCAGCTTGGAAAACCCGCCCGGCCGGTCACCGGCGAGCACCGTGCCGCCTTCGGCCGAGCGCAGGCTGACGTGGATATGGCAGGAGTTGCCCTCGCGCTCGTCGTACTTCGCCATGAAGGTGAGGCTCTTGCCCTCCTGCGCGGCGATCTCCTTGGCCCCGGTCTTGTAGATGCTGTGGTTGTCGCAGGTGGTCAGCGCGTCGGCGTAGCGGAAGGCGATCTCCTGCTGGCCGGGATTGCACTCTCCCTTGGCCGACTCGACGTACATGCCGGCGCCGCCCATCTCGCGGCGGATGCGGCGCAGCAGCGGCTCGATCCGCGCGGTGCCGAGCATCGAGTAGTCCACATTGTACTGATTGGCGGGCTTCAGCCCCTGGTAGCGCTTGTCCCACGCGGCTTCGTAACTGTCGTCGAAGACGATGAACTCCAGCTCGGTGCCGACGTACGCGGCGAGCCCGCGTTCGGCGAGCCGGTCGAGCTGGGCACGCAGGATCTGCCGCGGCGACACCGTGACCGGCCCGCCCTGCACCCGTTCCACGTCGGCGAGCACCAGCGCCGTGCCCGGCTGCCAGGGGATCAGCCGCAGCGTGTCGAAGTCGGGCCGCAGCACGAAGTCGCCGTAGCCGGTGTCCCACGACGAGATGTCGTAGCCGTCGACGGTGTTCATCTCGACGTCGACGGCTAGGAGGTAGTTGCACGCTTCGGTGGCGTGCGGCACCACCTCTTCGAGGAAGTACTCCGCGGCGCAGCGCTTGCCCTGCAACCGGCCCTGCATGTCGGTCATCGCGACGAGCACCGTGTCGATCGTCCCGTCGGCGACCAGCGTGCGCAGCTGATCGAGGGTGAGCATGCCTTGTCTCCGCGCCATCGGCCACCCCAAAGGTTTGAATCGAATCCTTTGCGGGTTCTTCCTACCGGGTGGCCGCGCACGGGTCAACCGGAACAAAGGTATGAAGCTGAACCTTTGAATCCTGCCGCGGCAACCCTCGGACATACCGGCCGGAATGTCCGTGATGTCCGGCTGAGAAGAGTCTGTGAATCCCGCCCGCGTGGGACCATTTGGGGAGCGTCGCACGTTGTACGGGGCAGGAGAGGTGAGATCGATGACCACAGCATTCACGCAGAGCTCGGTGAACCCGCAGCAGGCACGTCCGCAGCTGCCCACGATGCCCACCGGCTGGCCGATCGGTTCCTACGAGTCGTACGAGCAGGCCCAGCGGGCGGTCGACCACCTCGCGGGCACCGACTTCCCGGTGACCGACGTGACCATCGTCGGCGTCGAACCGGTGCTCGTCGAGCGCATCGCGGGCCGGATGAACTGGCGCAGGCTGCTCGGCAACGCGGCGATGTCCGGCGCGCTGTTCGGCCTGTTCCTCGGCCTGGTGCTGAGCATGCTGAACCCCGGCGCCGGGCTCATCCCGATCGGGATCGGCCTCGTCGCCGGTATCGGGTTCAACCTGCTGTTCGGCGCGCTGGGCTACGCGGCCAGCCCGAACAAGCGGGGGTTCGTCTCGCAGAGCCAGCTGGTCGCGCGCCGGTACGACGTGCTGAGCCAGCCGCGCAACGCCGAGAAGGGCCGCGAGCTGCTCGCCGACCTCGCCGCACGTAGCGCCTTCGGCCACTGACGCGCCCGCCGGATCACCGTGCTGGGGAGCGGCCCCGACCGCCGCTCCCCAGCACGTCCGCTACCGGGTCGGCGGAGCGGAGCTGGACGGCGGTGTCGCCGGCGCCGAGGAGGACGGAGCCGCCGGGGCGCTGGAGGTCGGCGCGCCCGGGCTCGGGCTCGGCGTCGTGCCCTTCGGGATCGCGGCGCTGAACGGGATGTCGGTCCGTTCCCGGCAGACACCGCGGTAGCCGTTGTAGCCGTTGACGCGCCCCCTGTTGTCGGTGACGCCCTGGTCGAGCCACGGCCGCGGGAACTTGTTGTCCGCGCCGACCCGCATCTTGCTGCCTGTCCCCGGTTCGCAGGCGAAACGGCTCATCGTGAGCGGCCGTCCCTCCTCGTCGTAGAGGTAGACCTCGGTCAGCGGCTTGCCCTGCGCGTCGAACGCGTAGACGTTGTCGACCGACTCGTTGCCGTACTGCAACTGCTTGCTGCCGTACGAGTCGCTCGTGGTGGTCGTGGGATACGAACTCGGGCTCGAGCCCCATGAGGTCCGACCGGCGACCAGATCGACCGCGGCACCGAACCCGCCGAGCATGCCCCCGACGACGAACGCCGAGATCGGCACGGCCACCCACAGCAGCCGCCGGTCCTTGCCCAGCTTCGCACCCGTCCAGATCGCCGCGATCGCGGCGGCCAGCAGGAACGGCAGCAGCAGCGCCGCGTACCGGTGCCGCAGCATGAGCAACAACCCGAAGCCGACCAGCACGGCCGCGCACACCAGCCACCACGCCGGGCGCAGCGAACGCAGATAGCCCAGCACCTTTCCGCGGTCCCGATTGTCCTCAGTGGACACGAGCCGCTCCTTGGCCCAGACGACCTCCGGGAGCGCCAGCACGGCGGCGAGACCACGCTTGAGCAGGAAATACACGCTCAGCACGAAAACCGGCGCCAGGAAGGCCAGGCCGAGCAGCGCGTCCGGATCGACCCGCACCGCGGCGGCGAACGCGAACATCGCGAGCCCAGCCGCGCAGAACACCAAGCCCCACAAGGCGAAGCGCGGCCCGAACAGGCTCGGCGCCTTCGCTCCCGGCGTCGGCAGCACGGTCGTCGCCGCTTCGGACGGCGGCGGATACCCGCCCGCCGACCGCAGCTCCGCCGCGTAGCTCTCCGGCGTGCCGAGCCGTTCGATCAGTGCCTCGACCTTGGCGTCGGCGCCCAGCTCGGCCTCCATCTCGGCGAGATGCGGCCGGACGTCCTCCAGGATTTCCTCGATCTCACCGGCGGGCAGGTCAGCGAGCGCCGTCCGGACCCTCGCCAAATACACCCGCACGGCGGTCGGCCGCTCACTCATGCTGCCTCTCCCTGTCCCAGCAAAATGTCCATTGTGGACGCGAACCCCTGCCATACCTTCATGGACTCGGCGAGCCGGGTCCGTCCCGGTTCGTTCAGGCTGTAGTACTTGCGGTGCGGCCCTTCCTCGCTCGGAACCACGTACGACGTCAGCAGCCCCGCCTTGTACAAGCGGCGCAGCGTGCCGTACACCGACGCGTCCCCCACGTCCTCCAGGCCGGCGATTCTGAGTCTTCGCAGGACGTCGTAGCCGTATCCGTCGTCCTCGCGCAGCACCGCGAGCACGGCGAGATCGAGCACGCCCTTGAGTAGCTGACTGATCTCCACCCGATCCCTCCAGTCTTACGCGTCAGAAGGTACCACGCATTGCGCAGTAGTGTGCACAGCAGTGCGCCGATCGGCACGAGAGCGTATCTCTCAGACCGGAAGGCCCAGGTCAGCACAGGTCTTGCGGCGGATCTGCTCGACGACCCCGGAGTGTCGCCAAGCATGCGTCACCTGGACGAGCCAGGCGGCCTCGGCGGCGACATCGGCCTCCGGCGACTGCCTTGCGGGGGTGTCCTCGGTTTGGTAGCGCCGATCCGCCTCGTTCGCGAGCAGCGCGGCGGCAAGCGCGGCCGCCTCGACCGTGGCGGCGATCAACCGTTCTGGCAAGCCCTCGCGACGTGCCCGCGCTTCGGCCAGCGCCGGGATCCCCGGGTCGAAGTACGGCCGCAGCGCGAGGTGTCCGTCCCGGATTTCGATGACTCGCCGGTACAACGCGAACTCGACACCACCGGGCAGGCCACGTCCGGAATCGAGGGCGATCCCCGGAACGGCGTCGCGCAGCGCGGCCCACAACGGTTCGATGCGGCGATAAGCGTGATACGCGCGAAGCCAGCGAAGCGGCGCGCTCAGCGATGGCCCCCAGACGCTGAGCGTCGCGCCGGCGACCGCGAAGCCGACACAGCCCGCGGCGAGGATCGCCGAGTAGACGTCCTCGCTGGCGTTCACCTTTCCGGTGGCGATCAGCCTGCCGATGTCGTCGATGCCCCAGAACGTCCACGCCAGCGCGGACACCGCGCCGCCGACGATGAGCCACAGCCCGGTCCGCAGCGGCCCCGGCTCGGCGAGACGCGCGAAGCGGCCGAACACGACGATGAACGTCGAGAGGCTGACGACACCGTAGACGATGAAGAGCATCAGGTACGCGACGAGATACCAGAGCCTGCCGGGACCCGCGACGGTGTCCTCACCCGCCCGATGCGTCCGCGCGAGGAAGAACAACACCACTTCCCCGGCGATCACGACGCAGGTGAGCAGCACGTGCCAGCCAGGCCTGGCGTGCACGCCCAGCCGCATCGAGCGGGCGAACGCCACCGCGAAGGCCATCGCGCCGATCTTGAACAGGTCCGAGGCGAGATTCACCAGGCTGGCGAACGGCTCCCGCCCCGCCACCACCGACTCCATCGCGGGCGTGAGCACGAGGATTCCCGCCGCGATGCAGATCCCGAAGCCGGACAGGCACCACATCCGCCGCGCGGGCTGGGTACGCCGCGCTTCGACGAGCTTGAAGCTGAAACCGGCGAAGCCGAGCACGCAGCAGTAGTAGGCCAGTGTTTCGATCACGAGGACCCGCGACGGGGCTTGCTCCCGAACAGGGTGTCCAGGCGGGCCATCCCACCGGCGAGGTCGCTGTCGCGTTCGTCGGACCTCGCCGGTGCGGGGGCACTTTCGCCGCGGGCCACCCGGTGCGCGATGAGCGAGGCCAGCAGTTCGGCCTCCTGCTCCTCGACGGCGGTGTACGTGGTCCTGCCGAGGACACGGCGGACGAGTTCCGGTGACAGGTTCGGCATGAGCGCCCGGCTGGCGGCGGCGTCGATCGCCGCGCCGGCGGCGCCACCACCGGGCGCGGTGGAACCGACGTGCCCGCACAGCAGATGCCCGACCTCGTGCAGCAGGATGTGCCGCCGGTGCAGGGCGGTCGTGTTGGTCGGATAGAGGATGTAGTCGGCACGCTCGGTGCTCATCAGCAGACCGCAGGGCCCGCCGGACGGCGCGTTCACCGGCATCAGCTCGATCGGGCGCCCGCGCCGGGCCGCGATCGCGGCCACGAACCGTTCGGCGTCGAACGGTTCGGGCAGGGTCAGCGTGCCGGCCAGCCTGCGGCACCGCCGCCAGAGCTGCTTGCGCTGCCGGTCCCGCACGGCTCAGGCCTCCTTGTGCTGGCCGCCGCGGCCGGCCTCCCTGCGGGCGATCGCGTCGATCATGTCGCTGATCGTGTCCAGCCCGTCGGCCGAGAGGGTCACCGCGCGCAGCGCGACGTCGCGGACGCCGGCGTCGCGCAGCGCACCCAGCAGGGCCAGCTCCTCGGCGATCTTGGTGCTCTGCTCGTCGTCGAAGAAGTATGCCGGAGGAACACCGAAGAACTGCGCGAGCGCTTCGAGATGCCGTTTGGTCGGGTTGTCGCGGCGGCCGGTGCGCAGCTGCCAGAGGTAGGTGGTGGAGAAGCTCTCCCCCGTCGCCTCGCGGCAGGCCTTGGCGACCTCCTCGTGGCTGTAGGACTCACGATCCGGCCTGCGCACGACGTCGAACAGTCTGTCGATCTTGTCGGCGAGCGTCGACTTGCCGGGTTCGGTGGCCACCATCACTCCCTCAACGGCGCTGTAGTGCGCGTTTTCATCCTAGTTGATGAAGACGCTGGTCGCATCAACGCGAGTTACCACGCGGCCGCGGCTGGCATCGCGGGCAGGAGAACGACGACCGGTTCATGAACGGCTCGCGGCGGATCGCCGTGCCGCATCGGCCACACGGCAGGCCTTCCTGTCCGTAGGCGTCCAGCGACCGGTCGAAGTAGCCGGACTGGCCGTTTACGTTGACGTACAAGGCATCGAAGGACGTCCCGCCCGCGCCGAGCGCCTCGGCCATGACGTCCGAAGCCGCCGTCAGCAGCGCCCTGGTCCGGGCCGCGGTGAGCTTGTCCGTCGGCCGCGCCCAGTGCAGTTTCGAACGCCAGAGCGCCTCGTCGGCGTAGATGTTGCCGACGCCGGACACCAGCGTCTGATCCAGCAGCGCGCGTTTGACCTCGGTGCGGCGCGAACGCAGCGCCTTCACCGCGACGTCGAGATCGAACGCCGGATCCATCGGATCCCGCGCGATGTGCGCGATCGCCGAGGGCAGCCGCGTCCCGTCGACCTCGACCAGATCGTCCAGCGCGAGACCGCCGAAGGTGCGTTGATCGACGAACCGCAGCTCCGGGCCGTCGTCGGCGAAACGGATCCGGACCCGCAGATGCTTTTCGTCCGGCGCGCCCTCGGGCTGGACGAGCATCTGCCCGCTCATCCCGAGGTGCGCGAGGACGGCCTCTTCCGCACCGAGCTCCAGCCACAGGTACTTGCCGCGGCGGCGCACCGCGTCGATCCGGACGCCCGCGAGACGGCCGGTGAAATCCTCCGCGCCGAGCGCGTGACGACGGATCGCCCGCTCGTGGAGTACCTCGACCTTGCTGATCGTGCGACGCTCGACATGCGCCTCGAGGCCGGCGCGAACCACCTCGACCTCGGGAAGTTCAGGCATACGCCCATTCTGGCGCAAGGCTCAGGACGAGGAGCCTTCGCCGTCGCTCTCTTCGGCCTGCTTCGCGGCCGCGATCTCGTCCGTGAGCGCCCGCCACGCCATCTCGGCGGCCTTCTGCTCGGCTTCCTTCTTGGTGGAACCCGTGCCACGCCCGTAGTCCCGGCCGCCGACGAGCACCGTGGCGGTGAACTCCTTGCGGTGGTCCGGACCGGTGTCCTCGACCCGGTACTCGGGCACGCCGAAACCGGCCGACGCGGTCAGCTCCTGCAGGCTGGTCTTCCAGTCCAGCCCGGCGCCCCGCCTCGGCGCCTCGGCGAGCAGGCCGTCGAAGAGGTGGTGCACCAGCTTCCGGGCGACCTCGATGCCGTGCTGCAGGTAGACAGCACCGATGACGGCCTCGAGACCGTCGGCGAGGATGCTCGCCTTGTCCCTGCCACCGGTGAGCTCCTCGCCCTTGCCCAGCAGCAGGTGTGCCCCGAGGCCACCCTCGCCGAGCCCGCGCGCCACTCCCGCCAGTGCGTGCATGTTGACCACACTGGCGCGCAGCTTCGCGAGCTGACCCTCGGGCAGCTCGGGGTGAGTGGTGTAGAGGTGGTCGGTGACCACGAGGCCGAGCACCGCGTCGCCGAGGAACTCCAGCCGCTCGTTGGGCGGGAGGCCGCCGTTCTCGTAAGCGTAGGAACGGTGGGTCAGCGACAGCCTCAGCAGCTCGGGGTCGAGAGTGACCCCGAGCGCCTCGAGCAGTGAGATGGGATCGACCGCGGGTCCGTTGGGTGTCTTACCCCCCATGACCGGCTACCCGGATCAGGCGGGCTCGACGACCTGGCGGCCGTTGTGCTGGCCGCACGACGGGCACGCGACGTGCTGGAGCTTCGGCTGCTTGCAGGCGCGGTTGGAGCAGGGCACCAGCTGAACCGGAGCCGCCTTCCACTGGCTGCGGCGCGCGCGCGTGTTGGATCGCGACATCTTCCGCTTCGGGACGGCCACGAGTAGATCTCCTTAAGACGGTCTGCCCGCGGTCAGGCGAGCGAAACTAGGCTTGCTGTCCGGGGCCGTCCACGGGCTTTTCACCCGCGTTCTCGTCGAAACGCTCGACCAGTGCGGCCCACCGAGGGTCTATCTTCTCATGCCCGTGTCCGGGCTCGAGATCGGCCCACTTGACGCCGCATTCGGTGCAGAGTCCGGCGCAGTCCTCGGTGCACAGCGGGGCCAGCGGCAGGGCCAGCACGATCGCGTCGCGGACGATCGGCTCCAGGTCGATCCGGTCGTCGACCAGGCGGGGAATCTCTTCCTCCTCCGTGGTCTCCTCGGTCGACGAGCCGGGGTAGGCGAAGAGCTCGGTGAGCTCGACCTCGACGTCCTCGGTGATCGGGTCGAGGCAGCGCGAGCAGGCGCCGCTCGCCGTCGCCGTGGCGGTGCCGGTGACCAGCACGCCCTCGACGACCGACTCGAGCAGCAGATCCAGCTCCAGCTCGGCCCCGGCCGCGATGGTGATCACCTCGGGCACGCCGAGCTCGGTGTCCAGCGGCACGGTGCGCCGGACGGCGCGGCTGAGACCGGCGTGCCGGCCCAGCTCACGGGTGTCGAGCACCCACGGGCTGCGGTCGTCGAGCGACGCGGGCCGGGAGTGCGAAGTCTTGTTCTCGGACATCCTCACCAGGGTACGCAGCGCCCGCCACCCCTTTCGAGCTGGGCGGGCCTGGTCTGAAGGGCGCCTTCGGTGCGCTGGGCGCGCTGAAGGGCGCTTTCAGTGCGCTGGGCGCGCTGAAGGGCGCTTTCAGTGCGCTGGTTGCACTGAAAGCGCCCTTCAGCACATCGTGACCCCGGGGGAATCAGACCTGGTAGTCGTACAGGGTCGGGCGGCCACCGCCGGAGACGTTGGACGGCGTGCGCAGGTGGTTGCGGCCGGAGTCGACCGTCCGCAGCGTCGTGGCCAGCAGCTCGGAGAACTCGGCGAGCTTGCCGTCGACGTAGGCGTCGCATTCGCCGCGCTGCCGGTCGGCCTCGGCGTGGGCCTCGTCCACGATCCGCGCCGACTCCGCGTGCGCGGCCTGCACGACCTCGGTCTGCGCGACGAGCCGGGCCTGTTCGGCGCGGCCGTCCTCGATCGCGCGGTCGTAGGCGTCGCGGCCGGCCTGGATCATCCGCTCGGACTCGGCACGGGACCGCTCGGTCAGGTTCTGGAACTCCGCCTGCCCCGCCGCGACCATCCGTTCGGACTCGGCGTGCGCGTCGGCCATCATCTGCTCGGCGCGGGCGCGGGCGTCGGCAAGGATGCGCTCGGCCTCGGCGGACGCGTCCGCCACGGTGCGTTCCGCCTCGCCGTTGGCACCGGCGACGGTGTCGGACGCCTCCTTGCGCGCGGCCAGGAGCAGGTCGTCACGCTTGTCCAGGACGTCCTGCGCGTCGTCGACCTCGGCAGGGAGCGCGTCCCGCACGTCGTCGAGCAGCTCGAGGACGTCGCCACGGGGCACGACACAACTGGAGGTCATCGGCACGCCGCGTGCCTCCTCGACGATCGTGACGAGCTCGTCGAGCGCCTCGAATACCCGGTACACGGCAACTCCCTCTGCAGAGCATCCCCGTTCGCTGACCTCAAGTCTGCCCGCTGGCTCGCCTGAACCGGTGAAAGCACGCGGTACCGGGCGTGTCCTGCGTCCGAGAACACACCCGGCACCCGCGGCTCAGACGTCGATGACCTGGAACGTCTTGTAGTGGTCGCCGGTGTAGAAGTACTCGTGCTTGCTGCCGGTCACGATGCGCCGGGTGCCGCGCGTCGGGGCGCCCGGGGTGATCACCGTGTACTCGTGGTAGTAGCTCGACGCGCAGGCCGGGAGGACCTTCTCCTTGTTGGTGAACACCGAACCGTCCTTGCCCGGGTACGGGAACGGGCCGTTGGACTGGATCAGCTTGTAGGTGTCGTCGGCCTCCTTGGGCAGCGAGGCCAGCTTGACGTGCTGGTAGCCACTGAGGTCACCGCACTTGTTCTGCAGGGCGCCGAACGAGGCGGGGGCCGAAGCCGCCTCCGCGGCGGTGACCCCGCCGAACAGCCCGAGCACCAGTGCGAACAGGACAGCGAAGATGCGCGATCGGTTGTTGGTCATTTTCGGACCGTAACCCGATCGTGTGACGTACAGAACATGTCAAGGTGAACTCTCGCGGATCGCCCCGAGATTCCCTACGAACGTCGTCCGCCGATCAGGGCCGATTCGCGAATTTCTCGGACAGCCGCTCGAAGACTATGGGCGGGACCAGCGCCTCGACGTCGCCGCCGAGCCCGGCCACCTCCTTGACCAGCGAACTGGACACGAAGCCGTACGCCGGGTTGTTCGCCATCAGCAACGTCTCGAGCCCGGTCAGCTCGCGGTTCATCTGCGCCATCTGCAGCTCGTAGTCGAAGTCGCTGACCGAGCGCAGCCCCTTGGCGACCGCGGCGATGTCGTTGTCGCGGCAGTAGTCCACCAGCAGCCCCTGCCACGAGTCGACCCGCACGTTCGGCAGCTTCGCGGTGATCTCGCGCAGGATGTCCATGCGCTCCTCGACGGAGAACAGGCCCTTCTTGTTCTTGTTCACCCCCACCGCAACGACCACTTCGTCGAACAGCAGGGCAGCTCGCTCGATGATGTCGAGGTGCCCGTTGGTGGCCGGGTCGTAGGACCCGGGACAGACCGCACGCCGCATGCGCGGACGCTATCAAGCCGGACGGCGCCGCGCGCGTCTGTGACGACTGCGTCACACAGGACGGCACACAGGACGTCACACCGCGCCCTCACACCGCCGCGAACTCGGCCCAATACAAGGCGGTGTCGCCGTAGCGCTTCGTCCGCGTCGCGGCGTATCCCGGCGGCCAGGCGGGTTCGCCGTCCCGGGCTGCCCGCTCGATCACCACGAGCGCGCCGTCACCGACCCAGCCGCCATCGGCCAGGGAAGCCAGCACGGTGCCGAGCCCGGCGGCGTCGACCGCGTACGGCGGATCGGCCAGCACGACGTCGAACGCCTCTGGCGCCGGAGCGGACACGACCGTCTCGACCTGTCCCGCCCGGACAGTGCCGCCGAGACCCAGCGCGGCGACGTTGCCGCGCAGCACGTCCACCGCACGACGGTCCGCCTCGACGAACAGCGCGTCCGCCGCGCCACGGGAAAGCGCTTCGAGGCCGAGCGCGCCCGAGCCCGCGTAGAGGTCGAGCACGCGAACGCCGTCGAGCTCGCCCGCCACCTCAAGCGCGTTGAACAGGGCTTCCCTGACCCGCTCCGACGTCGGCCGCGTCCCCTTCGGCGGCACCTTCAGCCGCCTGCCGCCCGCCTTCCCGGCCACGATCCTGGTCACCGTCCCATTGTCGCCCGGACACCGAATGTGGCGTTGGGCAGGACTTGCTGACCCTCCGGAGGTCAACGCGTAGAGTCGTCCTTCGCCCTCGTGAGGCGATCGAGTTGTCAAGGAGCATGCGTGTCCGAACCCCGGATCAGACGGGCAGAGATCGCCAGCGAGCAGGCCCACGTCGACAGGGTGTACACCCGCCTCGCGGAATTGCGGTCCCAGGCCGAGGCGATGCGCTCGAAGGGCTACGAGATCGGGCAGGGCGCGCAGCGCGAGGCGATCTTCGAGCAGGCGTCGATGCTGTTCGAGCGCGACATGATGGTCTACCACGCCAACCAGACCCTGCAGACGCTCGACGCCGAGTACGAGGGCCTGGTGTTCGGGCGGCTCGACCACCTCGACCGCGAGCACATCTACGTCGGCCGCCTCGGCATCCGCGACGCCGAGTTCGACAACCTTGTCACCGACTGGCGCGCCCCGGCCGCCGCGGCGTTCTACCAGGCCACCGCCGAGGAACCGATGGACGTCGTGCGGCGGCGCGTGATCCGCTGCTCCGGCCAGAACGTGCTCGACGTCGACGACGACGTCCTCATCGCCGACGCCGTCCCCGAGGACATGCCGATCGTCGGCGAAGGCGCGCTCATGGCCGCGCTGGGCCGTTCGCGTGGCGAGAAGATGCGCGACATCGTCGCGACCATCCAGAAGGAACAGGACGAGGTCATCCGCGCGCCGTGGCGCGGCGTCACCGAGATCACCGGCGGCCCCGGCACCGGCAAGACCGCGGTCGCGCTGCACCGCGCGGCGTACCTGCTCTACCGCCACCGCCGTCAGCTCGGCGGCGCCGGCGTGCTGGTGATCGGCCCGTCCGGGGTGTTCACCAGCTACATCTCGCGGGTGCTGCCGTCGATGGGCGAGACGAACGTCGAACTGCGCGCGCTCGGCGAAGTCCTCGACGGGCTCGAAGCGACGCGTCAGGACGCGGCCCCGCTCGCGGCGATCAAGGGATCGCTGCGGATGCGGAAGGTGCTGCTGCGCGGGCTGCGCGACACCCCGCCGGACGCTCCCGGCGAGATGCGCATCGTCTACCGCGGCGAGGTGCTGAAGCTCACGCACCGCGAGCTGGAGAAGGTGCGCCGCAAGGCACACACGCACGGCGCGCCGCCGAACCGGTCGCGGGTGCGCACCGCGGAGCTGCTGCTGGAGGCGCTTGCCACGAAGGCCGAGGAGCACGCGAAGGCCGACGGGCGGCAGATCGACAGGGCGGAGCTGATCACCGACCTCGGCGAGCGCATCGAGTTCCACCGGTTCCTCGTGGAGTGGTGGCCGATCCTCTACCCCGCCCAGATCCTCAGGTGGCTCGGCGACGAGAAGCGCCTCGCGTCGGCGGCCAAGGGCATCCTGTCCCGTAACGACATCACGATGCTCGCCGCGGATTTCGCGGACCGCTCGCGGGGCTGGTCGGTGGCCGACATCGCACTGCTCGACGAGCTGCGTGTCCTCATCGGACAGCCGCCGAAACGCCGTCGCAGGAACCAGCCGGTGGTCGAGGTCGAACCGCAGCGGGGTGGTGCGCCGCACCGTCCCGAGCACTACGACGAGTACTCGCACGTGGTCGTCGACGAATCGCAGGACCTGTCCCCCATGCAGTGGCGGATGGTCGGGCGGCGCGGGAAGTACGCGAGCTGGACGGTCGTCGGCGACCCGGTGCAGAGCTCGTGGCCGGACCCGGCCGAAGCGGCGCAGGCGCGCGATCAGGCGTTCGGGCTCAAGACCACGCGACGGCGGTTCACGCTGCGGACGAACTACCGGAACTCGGCGGAGATCTTCGAACTCGCGGCGCGCGTCGTCGTGGGACACGCGGAGGCGGACGAACTGCCGATCGCCGTGCGGAAGACGGGGATCACCCCGGAGGTCCGCGCCGTCGGGAAGGCCGCCCTCGAAGGGGCCACGCAGGACGCGGTGAAGGAGCTGCTCGGCGCCGTCGAGGGCACGGTCGGCGTGATCACCGCGATGGACAGGGTGCCCGAGGTGTCCGGCTGGCTGGCCGGGTACGCCGACGACCGGCTCAAGGTCGTCGGCAGCCTCGACTCGAAGGGCCTGGAGTACGACGCCGTCGTGCTCGTCGAGCCCATCGACCTGGTCACCGAGTCGACCACCGGCCGCCGCGTCCTCTACGTCGCGCTGACCCGGGCCACCCAGCACCTGACGGTCCTCGCCTCCGACCCCGACTGGCTCCCCGCCTGAGCACGCGAGATCTCCGCCTGATCACGCGAGATCTCTCGCCACGCACGCGAGACCTCCGGCTCGGTACCGGGGCGGGACTGGAGACTTCGCGTGCATGCGGGGAGAACTCGTGTGATTGAGTGGAGATCTCGCGTGATCGGGAAGAGATCACGCGTGATGGGCGTTGGTCCGGGGCGTGAGTTCCGTATCAGGGGTGCCGCTGTCCGTGCTCGATCTGTCTCCCGTGGTGAGCGGGGGTGACGTCGGCACGGCGCTGCGCAACAGCATCGACCTCGCGAAGGTCGCCGAAGGGCTGGGCTTCCGGCGCTACTGGCTCGCCGAGCACCACAACATGCCGGGCATCGCCAGCTCCGCGACCGTGGTGCTGATGAGCCACGTCGCCACCGCCACCGAACGCATCCGCGTCGGGTCCGGCGGGATCATGCTGCCCAACCACGCCCCGCTGATCGTCGCGGAGCAGTTCGGGACCCTGGAAGCCTTCCACCCCGGCCGGATCGACCTCGGCATCGGCCGCGCGCCCGGTACCGACCAGCGCACCGCGCTCGCGCTGCGCGGCCCCGGCGGCCTGAGCGCCGAGAACTTCCCCCAGCAGCTGGGCGAGCTGCTCGCCTACTTCGAGCACTCGGACACCCGCGGGGTCAACGCCGTCACCGCCGAGGGCAACCGGCCCCCGGTCTGGCTGCTCGGGTCGAGCGGGTTCAGCGCCCAGCTCGCCGGGCGCCTCGGCCTGCCCTTCTCGTTCGCACACCACTTCGCCGCCGAGAACACCATCCCCGCGGTCAGGCTCTACCGCGAGAACTTCCAGCCGTCCGAGGTGCTCGACAAGCCGTACGTCATGCTCGGCGCGTCCGTCTTCGCCGCCGACACCGACGAGCGGGCGCGGTTCATCGCCGGCCCCAGCGGCCTGACCTTCCTCAGCCTGCGCCGCGGCCGCCCGATCCCGCTGCCGACGCCGGAAGAGGCCGCCGAGTACCCGTACACCGAGATCGACCGCGTCTTTCTCGAAGACCGGTTCTCCTCCAGCATCATCGGCTCGCCCGAGACCGTCCGAAAAGGACTGGAGCAGCTGCTCGCGGACACCGATGCCGACGAGCTGATGATCACGACCATGACGCACGCGCACGAAGACCGCGTCCGGTCGTACGAGATCGTGGCCGACCTCGCTCGCTGAGCAGAATTGCGGAATTCTTTTCCGGTGGGGACAACAACCGAATAGGCGTTTATCAGGAACCAACAAGAATTTCGGGGTTACCGGGCCGTGACCACGTGATCATGCCCAAGTTCTTGTCACCGCACCGCGCGCGAAGTTAGCGTACCGACCAGTAACGAACCGCACGGTAACACCCGGCACAGCAACTCCCCGCGAAATGGCTCCACCATTCGGAGCAACCGGGAATTGCCGTACCAGGGTGTATTCGCCGTGCCGCGCGAAAAGAGGTGGCATGGTCGGGCGGACGACGGCGTCGTTTCCCGGTGCGGCCGCGCTCCGGCAGACCGGGCGGCTCTACGCGCTGGGCCTCGACGTCGTGCGGCTGGCCTTCCGCCGCCCGTTCCAGGCCCGCGAACTGATCCAGCAGTTCTGGTTCATCGCCAGCGTTTCCATCCTGCCGACGGCGCTGGTCTCGATCCCGTTCGGCGCGGTCATCGCGCTGCACATCGGCTCGCTGACCACGCAGATCGGCGCGCAGTCGTTCACCGGCGCGGCCAGCGTGCTCGCGATCATCCAGCAGGCCAGCCCGATCGTGACGGCCCTGCTCATCGCTGGCGCGGGCGGCAGCGCGATGTGCGCGGACCTCGGTTCGCGGACCATCCGCGAGGAGATCGACGCGATGGAGGTCCTCGGCGTCTCGCCGATCCAGCGCCTGATCGTGCCGCGCGTGCTCGCCGCGATGGGCGTCGCGGCCTTCCTCAACGGCATGGTGAGCGTCGTCGGCGTACTCGGCGGCTACTTCTTCAACGTCATCATGCAGAACGGGACGCCGGGCGCGTACCTGGCCAGTTTCTCCGCGCTGGCCCAGCTTCCCGACCTGTGGATCAGCGAGATCAAGGCGGTCGTCTTCGGTTTCGTCGCGGCGGTCGTGGCCTCCTATCGCGGGCTCAACCCGAAAGGCGGGCCGAAAGGCGTCGGCGACGCGGTCAACCAGTCCGTGGTCATCACGTTCCTGCTGCTGTTCGTGCTGAACCTGGTGCTCACCGCGGTCTACCTGCAACTCGTCCCGCCGAAGGGGAGCTGAGCGATGGTCACCACCAGCCCGGCCACCCGCGCCGCCCGCCTGCGCGACGCCGTCGACCGCCGGTTCGGCTTCCTCGACACCCTCGGCGACCAGATCCTGTTCTTCCTGCGCGCACTGGCCTGGGTACCGCGCGCGGTGCACCGCTACCTCCGGGAAATCGTGCGGCTGCTGGCCGAAGTCAGCTTCGGTTCCGGTGCGCTCGCGGTCATCGGCGGCACGATCGGCGTGATGATCGGGATGACCGTCGCCACCGGCATGGTCGTCGGCATGCAGGGCTATTCGGCGCTGAACCAGGTCGGGACGTCCGCGTTCGCCGGGTTCGTCTCGGCCTACTTCAACACCCGCGAGATCGCCCCGCTGGTTTCCGGTCTCGCGCTGTCGGCGACCGTCGGCTGCGGGTTCACCGCGCAGCTCGGCGCGATGCGGATCTCCGAGGAGATCGACGCGCTGGAGGTCATGGGCATCCCGAGCGTGCCGTACCTGGTCACCACCCGGGTCATCGCCGGTTTCCTCGCGGTGATCCCGCTCTACGCCATCGGGCTGCTCAGCTCGTACATCGCCTCGCGCCAGGTCACGGTGTGGCTGTTCGGCCAGTCCGCGGGCACCTACGACCACTACTTCCTGCTGTTCCTGCCGCCCGGCGACGTGCTGTGGTCCTTCGGGAAGGTGCTGGTGTTCAGCGTCGTCGTCGTGCTGGCGCACTGCTACTACGGGTTCCGCGCCAGCGGCGGGCCCGCCGGTGTCGGCGTCGCGGTCGGCCGAGGGGTCCGTACCGCGATCGTCGCCATCAGCGTGCTCGACTTCTTCCTCAGCCTCGCGATCTGGGGCGCGACAACCACTGTGCAGGTCGCGGGATGAGCGAAGCTTGCGAGCGAATCATGGATGTCATTCGCCAAAAGGGATTCGACACTGTCTCGCGGAGCGAGGCGATCGCATGAGCAGGCACACGGGGCTGCGCAAGGCCGGGGTCCGGGCCGCCGGGGCGATGTTCCTCGTCGTGATGGTCGGGCTTGCCTGGCTCTCGGTCATGGTCTACGACAAGGACTTCGTGACGTCGGTGCCGGTGACGCTCAGGGCCGACCGCATCGGCAACCAGCTCAAGGCGGGCGGGCAGGTCAAGGCCCGCGGCGTGGTCGTCGGCGAGATCCGCGGGGTCCGCGCGACGCCGTCGGGCGCGGAGATCGCCCTCGCACTGGAACCCTCCAAAGTGGACATGCTGCCCGGCAACGTCTCCGCGTTGCTGGTCCCGAAGACGCTCTTCGGCGAGCGCTACGTCCAACTGTCCATTCCGGACGGTCCGAGGACGCCGCACCTGAAGGCGGACGACGTCATCACCCAGGACCGCTCGGCCAACGCGATCGAGCTGGAGCGCGTCTTCGACAACCTCCTGCCGGTGCTCAAAGCCGTGCAGCCGCAGAAACTCGCGACCACCCTCACCGCCGTCGCGACCGCGCTGGACGGCCGGGGCGAACAGCTCGGGAAGACGCTGAGCACCGCGTCGGACTACCTCACCCGGTTCAACCCGAACCTTCCGCGCCTCGACCAGAACGTCCGCGATCTCGCGGCCGTGACCACGCTCTACGGCGACATCGCGCCCGATCTGCTCGACGCGCTCACCAGCTCGGCGGTCACGCTCGGCACCGTCAAGGACAAGGGCGCCGACCTCGCCGACGTCTACCAGCGCGTCACCGATTCGTCGGAGGAGATCACCACGTTCCTGAACAACAACAAGAACAACATCATCCGGCTGGCCACCGGCAGCAAGGCCCCGCTGGAGATCGGCGCGAAGTACTCCCCCAGCTTCAAGTGCACGCTCGACCGGATGGTGGAACTGAAAGGCTGGATGGACACAGTGCTGGGCGCGGGCACGAGCCAGCCGGGGCTGCACGCCGACATCACGATCACCGGGACACGCGGGAAATACGTGCCGGGCAAGGACGATCCGGCCTACCGCGCCGACAGCGGCCCGCGCTGCTATCCCAACGGCGTCCTGCCGGTCGCCGGGACGCCCGCGCTCGCGCCGGGCACCGCGCACACGCCGCTGGTCCCCGGCGGCGCCGGTGACCTCGGCCTCGCGAACTCCCCGCAGGAGCAAGGATTGCTGACCACCCTCGTCGCGCCGCAGCTCGGGGTACCGCCGTCGGACGTCCCCGCGTGGGGCAGCGTGCTCGTCGGCCCGCTCTATCGCGGCACGGAGGTGACGCTGCGATGAGGAAGTTCGTCCCCGCCCTGCTCAAGAGCCTCGTCTTCATCCTGGTCACCGGGCTGGCCACGGCGCTGCTGGCCATCTCCATCACCAACACCGGAGTCGGCGACACGCATCTCTACGGGGCCACGTTCACCGACGCGACCGCGCTGAACGTCGGCGACGACGTCCGTATCTCCGGCGTCCGGGTCGGCCAGGTCGAGAAGCTGGAGATCGCGGACCGGAACCTCGCGCACGTCCGGTTCTCCCTCGACTCCGAGCGCGTCCTGCCCGCCGACGTCGGCGCGGTGATCAAGTACCGCAACATGGTCGGCCAGCGCTACATCGCGCTGGAGCGCGGTAAAAGCGGCGCGGGCGAACTCCCGAAGGGCGGCGAGATCCCGATCCAGCGCACCACCGCCGCGCTCGATCTGACCGATCTCTTCAACGGCTTCAAACCGCTGTTCCAGGCCCTTTCGCCGAACGACGTCAACCAGCTCTCCGGCGAGATCGTGCAGGTGCTTCAGGGCGAGGGCGGGACCGTCGAAAGCCTGCTCGCGCACACCGGCTCGCTCACCAGCACGCTCGCCGGGCGGGACAAGGTGATCGGCGAGGTGATCGGCAATCTCAACGCCGTGCTGACGACCGTCAACGGCAAGGGGGACGCGCTGGCGGACCTGATCTCCACGCTGCGCAAGCTGGTCTCCGGGCTGGCCGGGGACCGGGCCGCGATCGGCGACGCGATCAGCGGGCTGGCCGACCTCTCGGACGCCACCGCCGGCCTGTTCGAGCAGGCCCGCCCGGGCCTGAAGGACAGCATCGCCGGGCTGAACGCGTTGTCCGAGCAGCTGGTGAAGGGGAAGTCCGATGTGGACAAAGCGCTGACCACCCTGCCGGAGAAGTACAACGCGCTCGGCAGGACGGCCTCGTACGCGTCGTGGGTGAACTTCTACCTGTGCAGCGCGACCCTGCTGACCGATCCCCCGCGCGGCGTGCGCCAGACGGCGGCGAGGTGCGGATCGTGAAGTCGTTCAAGGAACGCAACCCGCTCACCATCGGCATCCTCGGCAGCCTCGGCCTCGCCGCGGTGCTGACCGTGACACTGAACTGGGACAACCTGCCGGTCGTCGGCGGGGGCACCACCTACGCCGCCGAGTTCTCCGAGGCCGCCGGGTTGCAGCCCGACGACGAGGTCCGCGTCGCGGGGATCAAGGTCGGCGAGGTCACCGGCGTCGCGCTCGCCGACGACCACGTGAACGTGACGTTCCGGGTCAAGGGCGCGTGGGTCGGTGACCGGACCTCGGCCGAAATCAAGATCAAGACGTTGCTGGGCCGCAAGTTCCTCGCGCTGCACCCGACCGGCGCCGGCGTGCAGGACCCGGACCGGCCGATCGGGCGGGACCGCACGGTCACGCCGTTCGACGTCACCGACGCCTTCAACGGGCTCGCCGACACCGTGGGCCAGATCGACACGAAACAGCTCGCGGACAGTTTCGGGTCGATCAGCGACACCTTCCGCAACTCGCCGGAGCACATCCGCACCGCGCTCGACGGGCTGAGCGCGTTGTCGAAGACGGTTTCCTCGCGGGACAACCAGATCGCCGAGCTGCTGGCCAACGCCCGGCGCCTGACCACGACACTGGCGAACTCCAACGACGACTTCGAGGCGCTGGTCAAGGACGGGAACCTGTTGCTGACCGAGCTCAACAGCCGCCGCGACGCCATTCACGAACTGCTCACCGGAGCACAGAAGCTGGCCGAAGAGCTGTCCGGGTTCGTCAAGGACAACAAGGACCAGCTCGGCCCGGCGCTGAGCCAGCTCGGCCAGGTCACCGACCTGCTCCAGAAACAGAACGACAACCTCTCCAAGAGCCTCGAACTGGCGGGCCCGTACTTCCGGGTCGTCAACAACGCCGCGGGGAACGGGCACTGGGTCGACGGCTACCTGTGCGGGCTCATCCCGGAGAACCGCGATCCGTGCGATCCGAACAAGGTGATCGGGGGCGGCAGATGACCACGACCCGGATGGGGGTACGGCTCAACCGGTTCATCCTGTTCGCCGTGCTGCTCGCGCTCGTCGTCGTGGCCGGGCTGTGGTGGCTCTTCTCCGGCAACGGGAACCATCACGTCACGGCGTACTTCTCCCGTGCCGTCGGCGTCTACGCCGGCTCGGACGTCCGGGTGCTCGGCGTGCGGATCGGCCAGGTGGACTCGGTGATTCCGCGCGGCGAGCAGGTCGAGGTCGGCATGACCGTCGACGGCTCGGTGGGTATCGCGGCCGACACGACGGTGCTTGTCATCGCGCCCAGCGTCGTCGCCGACCGGTACGTGCAGTTCGCGAAGCTCGCGCGCGGCGGGCCCCGGCTGGCGGACAACGCCGTCATCAGCAGGAACCGCACCGGGACCCCGGTGGAACTCGACCAGCTCTACGGCAGCCTCGACACGCTTGCCAAGGCTCTCGGGCCGAAAGGGGCGAACAAGGACGGCGCGCTCTCGGACCTGCTGCACACCGGCGCGCGGAATCTGGGCGGCAACGGCAAGTCGTTCAACGAGTCCGTGCGCAACTTCGCGGAACTGGCCCGCACGCTGGCCGGGAACTCGAGCGATCTGTTCGGCACCGTCGACGAGTTGCAGAAGTTCACCACCATGCTCGCCACCAACGACCGGCAGGTCTCCGACGTCAACCGCCAGCTCGCGCAGATCTCGGACACCCTGGCGAAGAACAAGGGCGAGCTGACCGGCGCGCTCAAGGGGCTCGGCGGCGCGCTCGGCGACATCCAGGCGTTCATCAGGGACAACCGGGCGCAGATCAAGTCCAATGTGGACAAGCTGGCGGTGACGACGAAGACGCTGGTGGACAAGCGCGCGTCGCTGGCCGAGGTGCTCGACGTCGCACCGCTGGCGGCGAGCAACGTGATCAACGCCGTCGACCCGGCCACCGGGACACTGCAGGGCCGCGGCAATCTGAACGAGTACTTCGGGCTGCCGCTCACCGGCCCCGTCTACAGTGGACAGGCGGGCGGGCGATGACCGGGACGCGGCGGATCCGGCGGGTACTGACCACGATGGCCGTGTGCTGCCTGGTGGCCACGGGCTGCTCTTCCGGGGAGTTCAAGGGTGTCTACGACCTCCCGCTGCCGGGCGGCGCCGACCTCGGGCAGCGTCCGTACCGCGTGACCGTGCAGTTCGCCGACGTGCTCGACCTGGTCCCACAGGCCGCGGTCAAGGTGGGCGACGTCCCGGTCGGGCGGGTCGAGTCGATCAGGCTGGGCAAGGACGGCTGGACCGCCGAAGCGGTGGTGGCGGTCAACGGCGACGTCGTGCTTCCCGCGAACGCGATCGCGCGGCTGCGGCAGTCGAGCCTGCTCGGCGAGAAGTTCGTCGAACTCGCGGCCGCCGATGGCGTGGGCGGCGGTGCCGCGGCGGGCAGGCCGTCCGAGCGCCTCGCCGACGGCGCCACGATCACCGCGGACCGGACCAACCGAAACCCGGAGTTCGAGGAGATCTTCGGCGCGTTGTCGCTGCTGCTCAACGGCGGCGGGATCGGGCAGCTGCAGACGATCAACCGCGAGCTGTCGAAGGTGATGACCGGCAACGAGACGCAGATCCGGGACTTCCTGTCCGGAGTGGACAAACTGATGTCCAATTTGGACGCGCACCGGTCCGACATCACCGCGGCCATCGACGGGCTCAACCGGCTGTCGGCGACGCTGGCCCACCGGGACAAGCAGGTCGCGGGCGCGCTCACCGACCTCACCCCCGGCCTGAAGACGCTGTCGGACCAGCGCGCCCAGCTGGTCACGATGCTCCAGTCGCTCGACCGGCTTTCCGGGGTGGCCACCGACGTGATCCACCGGAGCCGCGACGACCTCGTCGCGGACCTGCGGGCGCTCGCCCCCATCCTGCGGAGCCTGGCCGCCGCGGAGGAGAACCTGCCGAAGTCGCTGGAGATCCTGCCGACCTTCCCGTTCACCGATCGTGTGCTCGACGCGGTCAAGGGCGACTACCTCAACGTGTACGCCGCCTTGCTGCCCGCACCGGGTGTCCCCCTCCCGCCGCCGGGTGAGGGCGTCCCGCCCGGCCTGCCGACGTTCCCGTTGCCGACGACGTCCCCGGCACCGCCCACGACCGGGACGGGAGGCCGCTGATGCTCACCACCCGTGCCCGCGTCCAGGTCCTCGCGTTCGTCGTCATCGCGCTCGCGACGACGGCGTTCGTCGGCGCGAACTACGCCGGCCTCGGCAGGCTGTTCGGCGGCGGCGGGTACACCGTGCGGCTGCAGCTGGCCGAGGGCGGCGGCCTGTTCACCAACGGCGAGGTGACCTACCGCGGTGTCGCCGTCGGCCGCGTCGGCGAGCTGCGGCTCACCACCGCCGGGATGGAGGCCGATCTGCTCATCGACTCCTCGGCACCGCCGATCCCGGCGAACTCCCGTGCCGTGGTGGCGAACCGGTCGGCCGTCGGCGAGCAGTACGTCGACCTCCAGCCGCGCACCGGGGACAAGCCCTACCTCACCGACGGGGCGACGATCCCGCGTGAGGAGGCCAGCCTGCCGCTCCCGGTACCGAACCTGCTGTCCGATTTGGACTCGTTGACCGCGTCCGTGCCGACCCAGGACCTGCGCACGGTCGTCGACGAACTCGACAAGGCGCTCCAAGGCGCCGGACCCGACCTGCGGCTGCTGACCGACACCGCGATGTCGTTCACCCAGTCCGCCGCCCAGCACCTGCCGGAGACGACCCAGCTGATCGACGACGGCGCGACCGTGCTGCGCACACAGCTGGACTCCTCGCAGGCGTGGCGCCAGTTCAGCGCGAACGCCAAGGAGTTCGCCGGGCAACTGGCCGGGGCCGACGGTGACCTGCGCAGGCTGATCGCGTCGGCTCCCCCGGCCGCCACCGAACTCGGCAAGCTGATCAAGGAGACCAATCCCGGCCTGCCGATCCTGCTGGCGAACCTGCTCACCACGGCGCAGGTCTTCGACGCGCGGACCGAAGGACTGCGCGAGCTGCTGGTCAACGTCCCGAAGGCCGTCGCGGCCACGTCGATGGCGATCACCAAGGACGGCGGACGGCTCTCGCTGGCGCTGACCTTCAACGACCCGCCGCCGTGCAAACAGGGCTACGAAAGCACTCCGCGCCGCCCCAGTACCGATCTCTCGCCGCTGCCGTTCACCACCGCCGCCGCGTGCACCCTGCCGCACGGGGACGCGAGTTCGGTGCGTGGCTCGCAGAACGCACCGCACGCCGGTGTCCCACCCGCCGCCGTCCCCGGCGTGCTGGGCGGGCTGCCGACCGCCAAGGACCTCCCGGAGATGTTATGGCTACGGAACTAGTGCCCAGGAAAGCGCTGAAGGCGCTGACGACCCGGCCGCTGCTCGCGATCGCCACGGCGCTGGTGGCCGTGGCCGCGGTGTTCGCGGGCTGGTCGGGCTATGCGTGGTTCAGCGCGGCGAACGACCCCGCCGTGGCGTACGGCGCCACCCGGGACGAGGTGCTGCGCACCGGCCGCGAACTCGTCGCCGTCCTGAACACGCTCGACTCCCACCGGATCGACCAGGATCTGACCCGCTGGCGGGACTCCTCGACCGGTCCGCTGCACGAGCAGCTCTCCCGGACCGACGACGCGACGAAGAAGACGCTCGCGCAGAACGCCGCGGTGTCGACCGGCAAGGTGCTCGACGCCGCGGTGAGCGAACTGGACACGCACGCGGGCACGGCGAAGATGCTGGTCTCGGTGGAGATCAGCGTGACGAAGGCCGGGGCGGCCCCGGCGGCCAAACGCAACCGGTTCGCGGCCGCGCTGGCCAGGACCGAAGCGGGCTGGAAACTCAGCGCGCTCGACCAGCTTCCGGTGGGGGCACGATGAGCGACGCTTGCGAGCGAATCATGGATATCATGCGCCAAAAACGATCAGACACTGCCTCGCGAAGCGAGTCGATCGCATGAGCACCAAAACCGTCCCTGCCACGGACGAGGTCCCGGAGGAAATCCGCGAAGAACTCCCTGAAGAAGAGACCGAGGAGACCTCGCAGGCACCTCGGAAGCGGTTCCGGCTGCCGGTGATCCTGCTGGCCGTCGCGGTGCTGCTGGCGGGCGCGGGCGTGTGGTTCACCCTCGAAGCCCGCGCGCGCACCTCGAGCACGGCCACCGCCAACCACGCGCTGACCGACGTCGGCGCGACCGCGGACGTCACCTCGGTGGTGACCCTCGCGCTGAACAAGATCTTCTCGTACTCCTACGACAAGACCGACATCACCGAAAAGGCGGCCGCCGCGGTGCTGCGCGGCCCCGCCCGCGATTCCTACGACAAGCTGTTCGCCCAGGTCAGGGAAAAGGCACCTCAGCAGAAACTGATCCTCACCTCGCGGGTTTCCTCCGCCGCGGTGCAATTCTTGGACAAGGATCGCGCCACGTTGCTCGTCTTTCTCGATCAATCCGCCGTCCGCGCCGACAACAACGCGGCCGATTCGGCGGCGGCCCAGCTTTCGGTGACCGCGGAACGGTCCGGCGGAACCTGGGTCGTCACCGATCTTTCCCCGCGCTGAAGACCATTTACCTGCCGGTTCCGTTCCGAACCCGGCCCGGTGAAGGAAACCGTAAGGAGAACAGGTATGTCCGCTGTTGCACGTACCAGAAGAACCGGTCTGCGCAGGCTCGCCGTCCTCACCGCCGCGACAGCGCTGGGCCTTTCCACGATCGCCGTCGCCCCCGCGTCGGCCGACGAAGTCGAGTTCCCGGTCTCCTACCAGGTGAGCGGCAGCACGACGGTCAAGAAGACCGGCAGCACCATGCGGCTCGGCCCCGGCTCGCTCGACGGCGCGCTGATCGTCAACACCGACACCAACGCCGTCTCGCTCAAGGCGAACCTGAAACTGCCCGACTCGCAGGCCGACATCTCCCTGCTGGCCGGGCTGTTCCGGGTGAAGGCCAAGGTCAGGATCACGCCGACCGGCCCGGTCACCGGCACCCTCACCGACGGCACGCTGACCACGCACGCCACGGCGAACATGGAGATCAGCGACATCTGGGCGGGGCCGATCGTGCCGATCTTCCCACTGCCCACGGTGCCTGGCAGCTGCAGGACGGTCAAACCGATCGAGATGAACCTGACCGCGAAGAACGTGGACATCTTCAACCCGCCCATCAAGGTGAGCGGCAGCTACACGATCCCCGAGTTCACCAACTGCTTCATCGCCGACGTCGCGCTCGGCGCGATGGTGTCCGGACCGGACAACGCCCTGACACTGGAGATGAACGCCGCGAGCTGAAATCCGCCGTGGGGTCCCGGCCGGGCCGGGACCCCACCGGCGTTCAGCACAGCTTGGCGGACACCGCGTTGCTGGTCCGGTCACCCGCTGAGATCGCCAGCACCGGGCCGCAGAAGACCGGCACCCCACTGGTTTCCCCGCTCAGGTCGGAACCCCACGCCACGACCTCCCCGGTCGACTTCAGCGCCAGGTTGTGACTCCAGCCCGCCTCGATCGCCACGACGCCGGAAAGCGCGGCGGCGGGCACCTCGGTCTGATGCTCGTCGTTGGCGCCCCACGCGAGCACGCCACCGTCCTTCAACGCCAGGCTGTGGTTGTACCCGGCGGAAATCATGGTGACCCCCGCGGTGGCCGCGGCGGGAACGGTGGACTGCCCGTAGGTGTTGGCACCCCAGGCGAGCACCCCGCCGTTCTTCAGCACCAGGTTGTGATCCCCGCCCGCCGCGATCGCGGAAACCCCGGACTGCGCCGCCGGGGGCACGTCGGAGCGGGTGCCCCAGCTGATCACCTGACCGCCCTGTCTGAGGGCCAGGCTGTGCTGCGCGGTGGTCGCGATGTCCACCACACCACTGGCCGCGGCGGCCGGGACGGCCGTCTGGCCGTACCAGTCGTTGCCCCAGGCGAGCACTTTGCCGTTCTTCAGCGCGAGTTCGTGCGCCCAGCCCGAGGCGATCCGGCTCACGCCCGACGTCGCCTCGGCCGGCACCTCGGTCTGGCCGAAGTTGTTGTCGCCCCAGGCGAAAACGCCGCCGTTCCGGATGGCCAGGGTGTCCAGCGAACCCGCCGACACGGCGGTCACGCCCGCACCCGTCTCCGGTGGCGCGGGCACGGCCCCGTAGTCCGTGGCGCCCCAGGCCACCACACCGCCGTCGGCCGGGGCGGCCAGCGCCCCGGTCGCGGTGAGGACCGGCGCGCACAACACCGCCACCGCCGCGAACACCACACCCCGCCGGGACACCTTTCGACAACCGCAAGTACGCGTCATGGCAGTCTCTTTCTCGCTTCGAATATTCTCGCGTTCTCCCGCCAAGATCGAAGAATGATATCCCGCCACAACCGATCCCCCGCGTCCCGAACCGTCTTTGTCACCACCCGAGCAGGCAGCGCGGATAATTACTCGGCCGATGACAAGAAAACCGGCTCCGAAACACCACGTCACCCCGGTACCGGTACAAGTCTTGTTCGCTACGAAACCCACGAGTAACCTCGATACCGGCAGGTAAGCTGGGAGGCACGGCCGTACATCAGCCTTACATATCACCACAGTGCTCTGCGGCCCGACGAATGTACCGGAATCCGGTTGTCCACCACCGAAGCCCGACACGAACGGCGCGGAAGCAGCGGTCTGCCGAGGGGTCGAACTGGATCAAAGGAGATAGCAGTCATGTCCCGACTCAGGAAGTTGTCCGCCCGCGCGGTGACGACGGGCGCCGCCGTCGGCGCGGCGATCGTCCTCACCGCCGGCACCGCGATGGCCGCCACGGTCACCTACAAGGTCGGGGACCCGACCACGAACCCGCCCACCGGCGTCACGTATCTCTGCACGTTCCCCGGGATCCAGCCGCAGCCGGTGGTGGTGACCGCACAGCTCGACGCGCCGGACTCCATCCCGTCGGGCGGCACGGCGACACCGTCCAATGTGGGCGGTACGGCCACGATCACCGGAGCGGTCCACTCCCTGCTCACCGCCGTGGGCTACGACGGCATCCGCGGCACGGCCAGTGTCCCGGTCACTCTCGCCAACGGGACCCTGTCGCAGCCCGCCGCGACCGGCCTGGAGGTCCCGGAGAAGATCTATCCAGCCGACGGCAAGCCGATCACCGTCGTCATCTCGCAGGTGGCGACCTCCAGCATCCCGACCGCCACCGCGGGGAGCCCGGGCACCGCGACGCTGTCGCTGGGCCAGCAGCTCACCGCGCAGCTGCAGTTCCACCGCGGTTCGACCAACACCTGGACGTCGTACAACATGACGTGCAACCTGAAGGCCACGACGCCGCCGCAGAACACGGCGTTCACCCCGTCGATCACCATCACCTAGCCCACGACGGCCGGGGTGGCCGGCGCCTTCGGGCACCGGCCACCCCGCTCCGTACCCGATCACCACCGGAGCCGGGACATCCATGACAAGCCAAGCCCGCAGGCGGAGAACGACAGCGAGCGCGCTCACGGCCGTCGGACTCGCGTCCGTCATCACCGGCGGGCTGACCGGCGTGGGGTCGGCGGCGACCGGCCCGGAATCCCCGTCGGCACAGGAACTCCGCGCCGTCACGCGCGCCGTCACGAGCACGTGCGCGTTCGCCGCCCCGATCGGCCCCCGGGGGGTGTCGGCCGAGATCACCGCGAAACTCCCGGTTTCGGCGCCGAAGAGCAAGCCCATCACGCTCGGCGAGTTGTCGATGAAGCTCGTCCTGCCGCGTGACGCGGCGCAGTCCCTGGTCACCCCTGGCACTCCTGGTCACGGGTCTGTCCAAGGTGGACTCAGCGTCGTCCTCACCGCTGTCCAGGACACGAAGCACGACACCATCACCGTCCCGATGGACGTCGCGCCGACTCCGGTGCCGGACACCGGTGACCTCACCCTGACCGCGACCGGGAAGCCACCGGAGTTCGCCCTCGAATCCGCCGGACCCGTCGTCCTCGGGCTCGCCGCGCCCACCCTCGCGCTGCAGTCACCCCTGCCCGACGGCACCCCCGCGACGGCGCCGGCGAAGCAGGTCACCTGCACGCTGGATCCGGAGCAGAACACGACACTCGGCTCCATCATGGTGACGCCCCCGGCGACTCCCCAGACGGCATCCCCGGCTCCGGCGACACCGGGAGGAGCACCCGGCGAGCGGCGCGGCGAGCCGGGAACGGTGACCGCGCAGGACGAAGAACCGCCGCCCTACATCCAGGCCCTCGGCCTGGTGCGGGTCACCTCGACGGCCACGGTGGAACGCCTGGGCGTCAAGGTGGCCACCGGCCCGACCGGGCTGGTCAAGGGCCGGTTGATCATGCGTTTCCCACCGGACTCGCCACCCGTGGTGACGGCACAGGGTTTCGTCTCCTTCAAGCCGGTCTCGGTGCCCTTCCTGGGTTTCGGCTTCGTCCCGGTCAGCGGGACCGTCGAGTTCCTGCCGCTCGACTACAAGAACGGCAAGGACATCGAGATCGTCGGATCGCTGGACAACGGGATCCTCACCACGCACCTCGAAGTCATGGCCAGGATGAGTGACGCGAAGGTCAACGGCACCCCGCTGGACCTCGGCCCGGACTGCGTGACCGCCCGGCCGGTGGCCCTCGACATCCGCGGTGACTACGACCCGTTCGGGATCGGCGTCATCGGCACCGATCCGAACTCGCCGGATCCGAAGTTCCGCGGGTTCACGCTGCCGCCCTTCAAGGGCTGCGGCGTCGCGGAACCCCTCGACGCGCTGCTGACCGGGATGACGTCCGGGCCGGGGAACCAGGCCAAGGTGATCACCCAGAACCTCCTGCCCTGCCACGAACCCGACCACCGGAACTGCCCCAAACCGCCCTCCTGACACGCGAACGCAAGGGGCACTGAAGTCCATAAAGGACTCCCGAACGAGGACAGCCCGTAGACGATCCGGTTACCTCGCATTTTGCGCCCGGGGAGGCCCCCACGGACATCCCGCCTCAGCACCACGCGCCAGCGCGCGCGACGGGTGACTCGCGGGGCGAGTGGGGCTGACGGGAGCAGATGGTTCCGCTGAACGTCCCGAACGCGTCGTTCGCGACAGGCTCAGCACATCACACGTTCGCGTCATCCGAGCGTCCGTGGATCCAGGCTCAGCGGCTCAGCGTGTCGCCTGTTTGGGCGTCCACTGTGGACCGCTCCGCCGCGGCGCGGGAAGCAGTTCACTGACGGGGAAACGATTTCCCGGCGGCGCTTGGCACGTCCCCGCCCGCAGGGCGAGTTCCATTTCGAAGCGGGCGGCGGGATCACGCAGGTTCTCGCCGAAGGTCGACTGAAGCTGGCGCATCCGGTAGCGGACGGTCTGCGGGTGCACGCCGAGGCGCTCGGCGATCTCGACGACGTTGCCCTGGCTGTCCAGCCAGGCCCGCAGCGTCTCCAGCAGCCGTTCCCGCTGTTTGTCGGTCATGCTCACCAGCGGCGCGAACAGCCGGTTCCGCAACGCACCGACCAGGCCGAGATCGGAATTGACCAGCAGGGTCGCCAGATGGTCCTCGGCACGGACCACGCGACGCGGCACGATGACGCCGCGTTCGGCGAGCAGCAGTGCGCGCCGGGCCCAGCGCAACGAATCGGCGAGAGTGTCGAGTGCGACGCGCGGGCCGAGGGCGAGGCGGCAGTCCGGGAGCGCGGCCTGCAGCGAGGCCAGTCGTGCGGCGCTGATCTCGCCGGGGACGACGAGTTTCGGCTCCACGCCGTCGAGTTCGGCGAGTACGTCGGAGTCCAGCGCCGCCATGCGGCGCGGCGGAAGCGCCTCGCCCTGGGGGTGGAGGGCAACCGGCGTCGCCTGCGCGGGGACCGTCCAGCCGATGAGCTGCGCCAGTTCGGTGATCGCCTTCGCCGGTGCGGGCGGGCTTTCGAGCACGAGCTGGAGCAGCTTGCGTCTCCAGCTGTCCAGCGCGCCCGCGGTTCTCGCCTTGGCCTCGAGGTAGCCGTCGAGCGCCACCGAGGCGAGTTCGTCCATGAACCCCAGCATCGCGTCGGCCAGCTGGGACATCACCGCCGAGGACAGGCCGCTGCGCCTGCCGACACGCATGATCCGCCGCCACGAAACCCGCGCGCCGACGCGGTAGGCGGACTGCAGCGAGTCCAGGCTGCGGCCCTCGCGCATCTCGTTCTGCCCGAGCCGGTGGTGCACCTCGTGGGACTGCTCCTTCGACACCGACGGATCCGCGATCTGCGCGACGAACAACGTGATCGCGTATTCGACGCCGGCACGGATCGACTTGCCGTACGGGCCGTCGAGCGGACGCGCGTAGGCCGGGATGGTCGCGCGGATCTCCTCGACGATCTCGGTGGCGAGGCTGCCGAGTTCGGGGCGGAGGATGTCGGCGAGTTTCCGCGGCAGTGCCGCCGGGGGCGCAGCGTGCTCGAATCCGCGCTCCAGCGACATCGCAGCTCCTTCGCTCCACCCAGCGTCCGGCCGCGCCGAGGCACGGCCACACCTCCCCGCGCCGCTGCGGGGGTGACACCGGACACATCGAAAAACTAGCCCCCGATGTGTCACCTGTTCCGCAGAAAACCGAGTTCTTGTCATGTTCGTGACAAGATCTCCGGCACCACCTCGTAGTGGAGGAAAACCCGTCCACCGGGTGCCCGGGAAAATACGTACGAACGGACGAACGCCGGGCTTCGCGAGTTACCCCGTGGAGATCCGAGGGACGCCCTGGGTGCGTTGAGCGCGACGAGGGCGTCCCTCGGTGCATCGAACGCACCGAAGGCGTCCCTCGGTGCCCGCGCGGCCAACCGGGCTAACCCCGGCTGAGCAGCCCGCCGATCGCGGCCAGCACGGGTTCCAGCACTTCCAGCCCTTCGGTGCCGACGCCTTCGGTGATCCCGGCGCCGACGACATCGAAGGCGGACAGGGACTCGATGGCCGCGACCAGCTCGGCGATCGTCACCCCGCCGGGCTCGGGGAAATTGAGCCCGCCGAACTCATCGGGGTCGAGGATGTCGAGGTCGAGATGCACGTAGACGTGCTCCGCACCGGACAACGCGGCGATGAGGGCGCCGTCCTCGGTGATGTCGGGGACCCGCGCGACGAGGCCGCTCTCGGCCGCCTCCCGCTCGGCGTCGTCGAAGACCCTTGTCCCGGCGAGCACCGCCCTCCCCCGCTCCAGAGCGGGATTCGCCACGAAGTCCGGGTCGCCGTCGCCGAGCAGTGACCGCAGCACCATCCCGTGGTAGGCACCGGACGTCGAGGATTCCGCGGTGTTGAGATCGGGATGCGCGTCGAACCAGACAATGCCGAGACCCGGTCCGTACCGGAACCGCGCGACGCCGACGGGGACCAGTTCGGTCCCGCAGTCCCCGCCGATGGTCAGCACCGGGCCGCCGGGCGCCTCCAGCGCGGCCAGCTGCGCCGGGCGGTTCGCGAGCAGGACCTCCCGGTTGGCGATACCGCCGACCACCGGCGACGTCGCCCTGCTCTGCTGGATGTGGTGCACCGGCTGGCCGAGCACGTGCCCGGCCAGCTCGGCGAGCGCCACACACCCGTCGGGAAGCTCCGGCGCGCGCGGGCTGAGCGCGCCCTGCCACTGGGGAACCGCGTTGATGAGCATGTCCGCGACGTTAGCTGAAGGGGACGTTGCTCGCGTAAGACGAGCTGAAGGGGACTTTCCCCGCATGGCATGCGGGAAAGTCCCCTTCAGCTCACTCCAGGACGAGCAGGAGGTCGCCGCCTTCGACCTGCTGGACGGCGTTGATCGCCAGCCGCGCGACCTTGCCGCCGCCCGCCGCGGTGATCGAGGCCTCCATCTTCATCGCCTCGATGGTCGCGACCGTGGCACCGGCCTCGACGACGTCACCCTCGGCGACCTGCAGCGTGACCACCCCGGCGAACGGCGCGGCGACCTGCTTCGGGTTGCCCTTCTCCGCCTTCTCGGTCGCCGGGATGTCGGCGGCCACCGAGGCGTCGCGGACCGAGATCGGCCGGAGCTGGCCGTTGAGCGAGGCCATTACCGTGCGCATCCCGCGCTCGTCCGCCTCGCCGATCGCCTCCAGCTCGATGAGCAGCCGGACGCCCTGCTCCAGGTCGACCGAGTACTCCTCGCCCGGCCGCAGCCCGTAGAAGAAGTCCTTGCTGGGCAGCACACTCGTGTCGCCGTACTGCTCGCGGTGCGCCTCGAACTCCTTGGTCGGCGCCGGGAACAGCAGCCGGTTGAGTGTCCGGCGGCGATCGCCTGCCAGCCCTTCACGGTCCTCTTCGGACAGTCCGACCACCGGCTTGGCCTCGGCCCGGCCCGCCAGCGCCTTGGTGCGGAACGGTTCCGGCCAGCCGCCCGGCGGATCGCCGAGCTCGCCGCGCAGGAAGCCGATCACCGAGTCCGGGATGTCGAACTTGTTCGGCTCCGCTTCGAAGTCCTCGGGTGAGACACCCGCGCCGACCAGGTGCAGCGCGAGGTCACCGACCACTTTGGACGACGGAGTGACCTTGACCAGATGGCCGAGGATGCGGTCGGCCGCGGCGTACATCGCTTCGATGTCCTCGAACCGGTCGCCGAGACCGAGCGCGATGGCCTGGGTCCGCAGGTTCGACAGCTGACCGCCGGGGATCTCGTGGTGGTAGACCCGGCCGGTCGGCGAGGCGAGCCCCGCCTCGAACGGCGCGTAGATCTTGCGCACGCTTTCCCAGTACGGCTCCAGCTCGCCGATCGCCTGCAGATCGAGCCCGGTGACACGGTCGGAGTGGTCCGTACCGGCCACAATGGACGAAAGCGAGGGCTGCGACGTCGTGCCCGCCATCGACGACACCGCGCCGTCCACCGCGTCCGCCCCCGCGCCGATCGCGGCGAGGTAGGTGGCCAGCTGACCACCGGCGGTGTCGTGCGTGTGGATGTGCACCGGGAGGTCGAACTCCTTGCGCAGCGCGGAAACCAGCCGGACCGCGGCGGGCGCGCGCAGCAGGCCCGCCATGTCCTTGACCGCCAGCACGTGAGCGCCCGCGCCGACGATCTGCTCGGCCAGCTTCAGGTAGTAGTCCAATGTGTACAGTTTCTCGGCCGGGTCGGACAGGTCCGAGGTGTAGCAGAGCGCCACCTCGGCCACGGCCGTCCCGGTCTCCCGCACCGCCTCGATCGCGGGCCGCATCTGCTCGACGTCGTTGAGCGCGTCGAAGATGCGGAAGATGTCGATCCCGGTCGCGGTCGCCTCCTCGACGAAGGCGGAGGTCACCTCGGTCGGATAAGGCGTGTAGCCGACGGTGTTGCGGCCGCGCAACAGCATCTGCAGGCAGATGTTCGGCACCGCCGCGCGCAGCCTCGCCAGCCGCTCCCACGGATCCTCGGCGAGGAAGCGCAGCGCGACGTCGTAGGTGGCGCCGCCCCAGCATTCCAGCGAAAGCAGCTGCGGCAGGGTGTTCGCGACCACCGGCGCGACCGCGAGGAGATCCTTGGTGCGCACCCGGGTGGCGAGCAGCGACTGGTGCGCGTCGCGGAACGTCGTGTCGGTGACGCCGACGAGCGGCGATTCCCGCAGCCAGCTCGCGAACCCGGCTGGCCCGAGCTCGGCCAGCTTCTGCTTCGACCCGGCGGGTGGTACCGCTTCCTTGGCCAGTTTCGGCAGCTTCACCTGCGGGTCGAGAGTGCGGGGCCGTTCGCCGTGCGGTTTGTTGACCGTCCGGTCGGCGAGGTAGGTGAGCAGCTTCGTGCCCCGGTCGGCGGAGTGGCGCGCGGTGAGCAGATGCGGCCGTTCCTCGATGAACGACGTCGTCACGCGGCCCTCGCGGAAGTCCGGATCGTCGAGCACCGCCTGCAGGAACGGGATGTTCGTGGCGACACCGCGGATCCGGAACTCGGCGACCGCGCGGCGCGCCCGGCCGACCGCGGTGCGGAAGTCACGGCCGCGGCAGCTCAGCTTGACCAGCAGCGAGTCGAAGTGCGCGCTGATCTCCGTGCCGGAGAAGGCCGTCCCGCCGTCGAGCCGGATGCCGGAGCCACCGGGCGAACGGTAGGCGCTGATCATCCCGGTGTCCGGGCGGAAGCCGTTGGCGGGGTCCTCGGTGGTGATCCGGCACTGCAGCGCCGCGCCACGAAGGTAGACGCTGTCCTGCGAAAGACCGAGGTCCTCCAGCGTCTCGCCGGAGGCGATGCGCAGCTGCGACTGCACCAGGTCGACGTCGGTGACCTCCTCGGTCACCGTGTGCTCCACCTGGATGCGCGGGTTCATCTCGATGAACACGTGGTTGCCGTCGCGGTCGAGCAGGAACTCGACGGTCCCGGCGTTGCGGTAGCCGATCTGGCGGGCGAACTTCACCGCGTCGGCGCAGATGCGGTCCCGCAGCCCGGGATCGAGGTTCGGCGCGGGGGCCAGCTCGACGACCTTCTGGTGCCGCCGCTGCACCGAGCAGTCGCGCTCGAACAGGTGAATCACGTTGCCCGCGCCGTCGGCGAGGATCTGGACCTCGATGTGCCGCGGTTCGACGACGGCCTTCTCCAGGAACACCGTCGGATCACCGAACGCCGATTCGGCCTCGCGCGCGGCGGCCTCGATGGATTCCCTCAGCAGCGCGGGATCCTCGACACGGCGCATGCCTCGACCGCCGCCACCGGCCACGGCCTTGACGAACACCGGGAAGCCGAGCTCCTCGGCCGCCGCGACGAGCGCGTCGACGTCGGACGACGGCTCCGACGAACCGAGCACCGGCACCCCGGCCTCGCGCGCGGCCTTGACCGCGCGGGCCTTGTTCCCGGTCAGTTCGAGGATTTCGGCGCTGGGCCCGACGAACGTGATGCCCGCTTCCTCGCACGCGCGCGCGAGATCGGGATTCTCGGACAGGAAGCCATAGCCCGGGTACACGGCGTCCGCGCCCGCCTTCTGGGCGGCGCTGACGATCTCGCCCACGGAGAGATAGGCGCGGACCGGGTGTCCCGGCTCGCCGATCTCGTAGGCCTCGTCGGCCTTCAGCCGGTGCAGCGAGTTGCGGTCCTCGTGCGGGAACACGGCGACGGTTCCCGCCCCGAGTTCGTAGCCGGCGCGGAACGCTCGGATGGCGATCTCGCCCCGGTTGGCGACCAGCACCTTGCGGAACATGCCTGGTCCTTCCCGATCTTTGTGGTGGTTCAGCACGGTGGAATCAGGTGACGCACGTTACCGGGGTCTCCCACCGGACGGGAGGCGTTGTCCAGGTGATGGACGTCATGACGCACCGAACGTGGTCTTCCGACCGCATCGGGGTACTCGGCCAGGTCAGGCAGGAGAGGTGTACAGCAGCCGGTTCGGGGTACCGTCCGGCACGCCGGAGAGGGCGTTCTTCGACGCGGCCGCGACCAGTCCGTCGGCGACCTGGGCCGCGGTGGCCTGCGGATGCCGCGAACGGTAGAGCGCGGCGGCGCCCGCGACGAACGCGGCCGACATCGACGTGCCGGTGAGGGGGCTCGCGCCCTGGCCGCCCGCCACCGGGCCGGGGATGTCGACGCCCGGTGCGTAGAGGTCCACGGTCGAGCCGTAGTTCGACCTCGGCGAGGCCTTGTCCTGAATGTCACTGCCCGCCACGGTCAGCGCCTCGGTCACCCGCGCGGGGGAGAAAGCGCTTGCGTCGGACCCGGAACCGCCCGCGGGGACGGCCACCGGGACGGCCCCGGCGAGCGCGCGCACGGCGTCGTCGAGCTTCTCGTTGGGCGCGCCGCCGATACCCAGCACCGCGACCGCGGGCTGGTGGGCGTTCTGCCGGACCCAGTCGATTCCGGCGATGATCTTCTCGGTCGCCCCGCCGCCGTCCTTGTCGATCACCCGGACCGGGACGATCCGGGCCTTCTTGGCCACCCCGAACGTCTTCCCGGCCGCGACCCCGGCCAGCCGCGTGCCGTGGCCGTTCGTGTCGGTGGTGTCGGTTCCCGTGCCGTCACCGAGGAAGTCCTTGCCCGCCGCGACACGGCCCTCGAAGTCGGGGTGCTTCGCGTCGACACCGCTGTCGATCACGTACACCGTGACATCCGCGGCTTCGGTGGCGTAGCGGTAGTTCCGGTCGAGGCCGGTGCGCTGGTCGATCCGGTCGAGTCCCCAGCTCGGCGGGTTCGGCTGGACGCCTTGCGGGCTCGACTGCGCGGGCGCCTGCCCGGCCGCCGTCACCACGAGCGCCACCATCGCCGTTCCGAGCCCACGTCGCAGAGTCATGTCTGCGTGGTATCGCGCGCCGGGCGGCACCGGCAACTCGGCGCTGCCCATGTCGCCCGAACGGTTGACGCCGGTCGGCTCACTCCTTCGGGACGTTCCCACTGACCGACATCCGGGGCAGGTGGACGAGCGCGTCGAAGGCGTGGAGGACGTCGACCGGCGTGAACATGTGCGCGTGCCGGATGCTCGCCGGGCCCGGCTTTCCGGCGGCGCGGCCGGCACGGAGATCGACGAGGCACGGACCGGCGTCGGCGAGTGCTTCCTCGACGCTGCCTTCGGCGGGAGCGTCCAGTTTCTGTTCGTAGCTGCGGAACCCCAGGCGGGTGCCCTCCTGCGGGGCGAGGCCGGTGGTCGTCCCGGTGGTGGCGGTGAGGCCGAGCGCGAAGTAGTCGTCACCGAACTCCTCGGCGAGCCGCATCCCCGCCGGCGGGAAGGCGCTCCCGGGCAGCGGGGCGAACGGCGTCCGCTGCAGATGTCCATTGTGGAGCATCAGGACGATCTTGGCGTCGGAACGCTCGCGCAGCAGCCGCGCGGTGGCCGCCATGTACGTGTCCCTCGAGGAACTCCCCAGTTCGGGCGCGGTGCCGGACATCATCGCCGTCACTTCACGCAGGTGCAGATCGACCCGTAGCGCGCCGATGGCGTGGTGGCGCGCTGTCGCGAAGGCCTCGGCACCGCCGCGCTGCCGGTAAGCCGGGGCGAGCGCGTCGAAGTGCGCGACGAGCACGGACAACGCCGCCGTCGCGGCGTCACGCTGCGGGATGTCCGACTCCTTGTACCGCTCCATCGCGACCGCGTTGCTCGCCCCGATGTAGGGCTTCACTGCCGCCTCCGCGGCGTCCACAAGGGACACCGCGGGCGCATCGACCTCGGCGAAGTAGGCTCGGACGGCGTCGAGCGACGGGACCGGCGAACCACCCGAACTCGGCACGTCCAGCCCGGCGAAGCGGACGCCGCCGTGCTCTCGCAGCCAGGTCAGCATGCCGTGTACCTCGGGCGAATCGCCGAGGCTGAAGGTGAACCCGTCACGGCCGATGTCGGCGACGTCGCCGGGCGCGCCCTGGAGCCAGGCGTCGACGAGGTGTCCCTCCGGGAAGCCGGATTCGAAGCCGAGCACGGTGAAGCCGCGATGCTCCACGAGGTGACGGAGAAGCTTGTCGCGCAGCAGCCCGAACTCGTGGATGTGATGGTTGTTCTCGCCGATCGCGACGATGCTCGCGTCGCCGATGAGATCGGCGATCGGCGTCACGTCGGCCGCCGAAAAGGGAGTGACGAAGTCCAGGGCTGGCATACTGGGCACACTAACGCAACGGGAGTAGCGGTTGGCAACGGAGTTACCCGGCACCCAGCGGCCCGGCGGGCGCACCGAGCGCACCCGGCTCGCCGTCCTGCACGCCACTTTGGACCTGCTCGCCGAGCGGGGCTACAGCGAACTGACCGTGGACGCCGTCGCCGAACGCTCCGGCGTGCACAAGACGACCGTGTACCGCCGGTGGAAATCCGCCGAAGGGCTCGTCGCGGCGGCGTTCCACCTCGGTACCGAAGACGACTGGACCGCACCCGACACCGGCTCGCTCGCCGGCGACCTGTACGAGATGCTGGCCGAGCTCGTCGGGTACTTCACCACCCCCGGTATGCGTGAGCTGCCGACGGCGGCGATCCTCGCGGCGTTCCAGGCGGACCTGGCCGCCGGGGCGCTGCACGACTTCTACGAGGACCGGCACGCGCGCTGCGCCGTGATCACGACCCGCGCGATCGCCCGCGGCGAAGCGCCTTCGGGAACCTCTCCCGACGAGGTGGTGCGCGCCGCGAGCGGGCCGATCTTCTACCGGCTGTTCATCTCGCGCGAATCCCTCGACCTCGACGACGCCCGGCTCGCGGCCCGGAGCGCGGCGGCCGCTGCCGCCGCGGGCGTCTTCGTCGTCTGAGCGGCGCTCGGGCTTGTCCCCATGTAGCTTTCCGGCGGCCCTGGCCATGTCCTTTGTGGATTGATGGGCGCACGGGTGGACGCTCGCCTCGATGTCGCGAACGCTCCGTTCGGGACATCACCCCGGCGCCCCGACGGCACGACTGGACCATTCGCACCGCCCCGAAGCCCCCTACCAAACAGCCTAGGCGAGGGGGCCGACGAAACTGCCGCCGAGCGGCCGGGAACGCCGGGGACAAAAGCGCGTTCGAGAGCATCAGAGGGCGAGACCGCGTCGAGAGCACCGGGGCAAATGCCGTCAAGGACTCCTTACGGGCGTCAGACGCCCGTAAGGTGGCCTTGACGGCAGGTCAGGGCAGGGGGCGGCGGTAGCGGACCGTGGGGAGCACGGCGCCGTGGAGTTCCTCGGTTTTCGTGGCGCCGTCGGGTTTCCAGCCCGCGCGTTCGTAGAAGGTGCGGGCACGGGTGTTCGTGTCCAGAACCCAGAGCACGGCCTCGGCGTGCCCCGCGGAAGCCAGGCGTGTCACGGCCTCGTCGAGGAGGAGACGTCCCCAGCCACGGCCCCACTGCTGCGGATCGACGTACAGCGCGTACAGCTGACCACCGGAGTCCTCGAGAGCAGAACCGAAGGCGGCGAACCCGCCCAGCCAGCCCGCGGATTCGAGAACGACCACGGTCCCGCGCGGCTCGGCGGCGCCGAGGACTTCCTCCCACTGCCGCGCCCTGTCCAAGATGGACAGTCCACTGAGGACGTCGTCGGACACGTGCCCAGCGTAGGCCACCCGCCACGAGGCGACGTGCACCGAGCCGATCGCGGTCGCGTCGGCCGCCACCGCCTCGCGGATCACCGGTTCCGGCAAGACATCAGCTCTTTTCCAGGTATTCGACCCTGTCCTGGTCCACCACGTCGGCGATCAGATGCGCGAGGCCGGGGAAGTTCTTCAGCTCGGGATCCTGTTCGACGAACGCCTGCGAACACGTCCGCGCGTCGGCGATCACCTCTTCGTCCCGCAGCAGCGAAAGCAGCTTGAGCGTGGACCGCTTCCCGGACTGGGCCGCGCCGAGGATGTCGCCCTCCCGCCGCAGCTCCAGATCGAGCCGCGACAGCTCGAAACCGTCCGTTGTGGACTCGACGGCCGCCAGCCGCTCCCGCGTCGACGTGCCGTCCAGCGTCTCGGTCACCAGCAGGCACAACCCCGGCACGCTCCCCCGGCCGACGCGGCCCCGCAGCTGGTGCAGCTGACTGACCCCGAACCGGTCCGCGTCCATGATCACCATCGCGGTCGCGTTCGGCACGTTCACGCCGACCTCGATCACCGTCGTGGCCACCAGCACGTCCAGCTCGGCCGCGGCGAACGCCCGCATCACGGCGTCCTTCTCGTCGGCGGGCATCCGGCCGTGCAGCACCCCGATCCGCAATCCCTTGAGCGACCCGTGTTCCAGCTCGGGCGCGACGTCGAGCACCGCGAGGGGCGGACGTTCCGTCTTGTCCGACGGTGGTTCGTCCCCGATCCGCGGGCACACGACGTAGGCCTGGTGCCCCTTGCCGACCTCTTCGCGGACCCGCTGCCACGCCCGGTCCAGCCAGGCGGGTTTCTCCGCGACCGGCACCACGGACGTCTTGATCGGCGACCGCCCCACCGGCATCTGCCGCAGCGCGGAAGTCTCCAGATCGCCATACACCGTCATCGCGACGGTGCGCGGAATCGGCGTCGCCGTCATGACCAGCACGTGCGGGCTCGTCCCGTCGGCACCCCGCGAACGCAGCGCGTCCCGCTGTTCGACGCCGAAACGGTGCTGCTCGTCGACCACGACCAGGCCCAGATCGGCGAACGCCACGGTGTCCTGGATCAGCGCGTGCGTCCCGACGACGATGCCCGCCTCGCCACTGACCGTCTCCAGCAACGCCTTTTTGCGTTCCTTCGCACCCATCGACCCGGTCAGCAAGGTGACCCGCGTGGCGTTCTCCGCCCCGCCCAGCTCCCCCGCCTGCGCGAGGTCGCCCAGCATGTCGCGCAGCGAACGCGCGTGCTGCGCGGCCAGCACCTCCGTCGGCGCGAGCATCGCGGCCTGCCGCCCCGAGTCCACCGCCTGCAGCATCGCGCGCAGCGCCACCACGGTCTTCCCACTGCCGACCTCGCCCTGCAGCAGCCGGTTCATCGGATGCTCGGTCGCCAGGTCCGCGGCGATCTCGTCGCCGATCTCCCGCTGCCCGTCGGTCAGCTCGAACGGCAGCCGCTTGTCGAAGGCGTCCAGGATTCCACCGTCGGTGTGCGGGGACGCCTTCGCCGGGCGCGACACCGCGGAATGCCTGCGCTGCGCGAAAATCAGCTGCACCGCCATGGCCTCGTCCCATTTGAGGCGCCGCCGCGCGTTCTCCAGCGCCGCCCAGCTTTCGGGCCGGTGGATCCCCCGCAGCGCGGGCTCCAGCTCGCTCAGGTGATACCGCGACAACAGCTCGGCGGGCATCGGGTCCTCGTCGACCTCGAGGACGTCGAGCACCTGCCGCACGCACTTCTCGATCGACCACGACGGCATCCCGGCCGCCGCCGGATACACCGGGATGATCGCGCCGGCGAAGTTGTCGACGGCCTCGGCCTCGTTCTCCGGCTCCAGCAACTGGTACTCGGGGTTCGCCAGCTGCAGGGTGTCGCGGAACGCGGTGACCTTGCCCGAGAACAGCCCCGTCTTCCCCGGCGCCAGCTCCTTTTCCCGCCACGCCTGGTTGAAGAACGCGCACGCGAGACGACGTTTGCCGTCGGTGATCACCATGTCGAGGATCGTGCCGCGCCGCGATTTCATGGTGCGCTTGCCGATCTTCTCGATCCGCGCCAGCACGGTCGCGTACTCACCGAGTTCGAGCCCCGCGATGTCGGTCATCTCGCCGCGCTCCGCGTACCGGCGCGGATAGTGCCGCAGCAGATCGCTGACCGTCTCGATGTCCAACGCCGTCGACAGCGCCTTCGCCGTCTTGGCGCCCAGCAACAGCGGAAGCTTGTCGCGCAGCCCGGCCATGGTCTACTCAACCCCCATCAGCAGCACGGCGCCCGCCTGGCCACTGGCATAACTCGTCAACTCCACCTCGGGATGCTCCACCCGTAACTGCTCGGCCAGCTCGGCGGCAACGCCCGGCGGCACGTCCGCCCCGGTCAGCACGGTCACCAGCTCACCACCGACCGCCAGCATGCGACCCAGCACTTTCATCGCGGCCGCCACGAGGTCGCCGTCGGAAGGCACCACACCACCCGCGGGCTCGATGAGCACCACCTCGTCGTCGACCAGGCCGATCAGATCGCCGGACTGGGCCCGGCCCACCCAGGTTAGCGACTCCTCCAGCGCGATCCGCAGCTCGCCACGCCTGGTCGCCGCGGCCGCTTCGGCCATCGCCACCACGTCGTCGTTCGTGCGCCGCGCCGGATCGTGCACCGCCAGCGCGGCCAGCACCTGCACCGGCGAAGCACACGGGATCACCACGACGTCGCGGTCCGCGGCCATCGCGTGCCCGGCCGCCGCGTCCGCGGCCACCGTCAGCTCGGTGCCGCCCGGCAGCACCGTGACGTGCCGCCCGGCGGCCTCGTTGAGCAGGCCGATCATCTCCTCGACGCTCGGCGTGGTGCCGCTCGGCACGGCCAGCACCGCGACGCCTTCCGCGCGCAGCACCTCGGCGAGCGCGCCGCCGTGGACGACCACCACCACGGTGCGGTCGAGCCCGCCGCCCGGTTCGATCGGGGTCGGCGTGACGAGCGGCTCGACCCGGATGCGGCGCGGCCTGCCCAGTTCGATCCCGGCCTCGATCGCGGCGCCGATGTCCGCGCAGTGCACGTGGACGGCATGGCTGCCCGAGCCGTCCCCCGCCACCGTGACGCTGTCCCCGAGGCCGCTCAGCTCCTTGCGCAACGCGGGCAGCCGGGCCTCGTCGACGCCGTCGAGCAGGTACATGACCTCCCACGCGTAAGCGACCTCACCCGGGGCATGGGAGGTGATCGCCTCCAGAGCGTGTTCGTGCTCGGTGGCCGTACCGGTGACCACCCCGGCCAGCGCGTCCAGAACCGCGACCAGCCCCCGCCCGCCCGCATCGACGACGCCGGCCCTGGCCAGCGCGGGAAGCTGCTTCGGCGTCTCCTCCAGCGCGGCCGCCGCGGCCACGGCGGCCGCCGTCGCGACGTCGGCGAGGTCGCCCGGACAGCCGCGGACGGCCGTCGCGACCGCGTGCAGAACGGTGATCATGGTCCCGGCCACCGGGCGGCTCACCGCCCCGGTCGCGACCTCGTCGGCACGCACCAGCGCCGCGGCCAGCCCCGGCCCGTCCAGTTCCCCGCCGCCGGCCGCCCAGTCCGCCAAACCGCGCACGACCTGGGAGATGATGACCCCGGAGTTCCCGCGCGCGGCCGCGACCGCGCCCTGGGCGAGCACGGCCAGCGACTCGGCCGCGGTGGCGGGCCCGGCGGTGGCGAGCGCGCGGTGGGCGCCGGTCATCGTGTGCAGGAGATTGGACCCCGTGTCGGAGTCCGCCACCGGGTAGACGTTGATGCCGTTGATCGCCGGCCGCAGCCCGTCGAGACTGTGCACACAGGCCGCCGACCAGGCCGACACCGCCGCCACGTCCAGCACCCGCACCCGTAACCTCCTCGCTGGTCCCCGCGAGGGTAGCGACCCGGTGCGACGGTCCCGGAAACCACTAGTTACTATGGTCGAGTTGCCCAGGGGTTATCTGGGCCGTTCTACGTCCCAGATTCAAAGGAGTTCGACGTGGCTGCCGTGTGCGACGTCTGTGGCAAGGGGCCGGGCTTCGGCAAGTCGGTCTCGCACTCCCATCGGCGTACCAACCGCCGCTGGAACCCGAACATCCAGACCGTTCACGCGAAGATCGGTCTGTCCCAGCGCAAGCGCCTCAACGTGTGCACCTCGTGCATCAAGGCGGGCAAGGTCGTGCGCGGGTAGGGTCGCCGAAAGGCTTGGATGGCGAGTGCTCGTGGAGAGCACTCGCCATTTTTTTCGGCTACGTGCCCTTTGGGGGTCGAACCCCAAACCCCCGCCAGGGGGCAAGCCCCTGGACCCCCGGTTGCGGTTACGTTCCGTTGGTGGCTCACTACTCTGCGCGCGTGTGCTGAAGGGCGCTTTCAGTGCGTGTTGCGCGCTGAAGGGCGCCTTTAGTGCGCTGGGTGCGCTGAAGGGGGCCTTCAGCGCAGCGGGGCCGTGCGGGTTCCTGTGGTTACGTGAGAGACGCCGAGGGGCACCCTGGGTGCGTTGAGTGCGACGGGGGCGTCCCTCGGTGCGGCTGACGCACCAAGGGCGTCCCTCGGTTCTCAGGCCCCCAGAGTCGGCGCCACAACGCCGCGAACGCGTCGTTCGGGGCAAGCCGCTCCCGACGGCTGCGATAGTCCGTGAATGCCACATTGAGAGACTCTGATTCTCTCAATGTGGCATTCACGGAACGTCAGCCGTAGAAGTCGGTGAGGAGGGGGAGCAGGGTTTTCGGGTGTTGGAGCACGCCGTGGTCCTGGCCCTCCAGCGTCTGATACACCCCGCCCGGCACGGCCTCGGCGGCGGCGCGGGCGCCCGCGGGCATCCACGCCGGGCTCGCGCCCCCGCCGATGACCAGCGTCGGCACGGTGATCTTCGCCAGGCCCGAAACAGGCAGGTGGTTGCCGGGGCCGCAGATCGTCAGGTCGTACGGCAGCGTGTGCGCCAGCGCGGTGAACCAGCCCCACACCGGGGCGGTCTTCATCCCGGCAACGATCCCGGCAGGCGTGTCGGTGCCTTCGACCAGGAACAACGTCACAGCCTCGTCGCAATCACCCGCGTCCAGCGCGGCACGCACGCGATCCACGAGGTCGTCCCCGGGCCGCGGGCGGCTGCCGTCGACGATGTACGGCGGTTCGTACGCCGCGACGCGGTTGATGGACAGCCCTCGCGAAGCCGCTTCCAGCGCCAGAACCGCGCCCGAGGAATGCCCGAACACGTGCGCCGAACCACCCACGTGCTCGATCAGCGCGGCGAGGTCCTCGACCTCCCGGTCCACGCTGTACGTCTCCGCGTCACCGCTGTCGCCCCGGCCACGCCGGTCATAGGCGATCGTGGTGTAACCGTCGAGAACTTCGGCGAGTCCGGCGACGGTCGTCCGGTCGTTGACGGCGCCGCCGATCAGGATCAACGGCGTTCCGGCGCCCCGGCGTTCGAAAGCGATCTTGGTGCCGTCGGCGGAAACGACGGTCGAAACCTCGGTCATGCGGTCCTCCAGGAAAACAGGGAAGCGGCTCGAACGCCGCCGTTCACCCAGCGGTCGGAACCGACGCCCGCTCCTTGACACACGTTACGGAAGTTTCCATTCGACCGGCGCCGCGCCCTGCTCGGCCAGCAGCTGGTTGGCCCGGCTGAACGGCCGCGAGCCGAAGAAGCCGTTGTGTGCCGAAAGCGGGCTCGGATGCGCCGACTCGATGCACGGGACGTTGCCCAGCATCGGCTTCAGGTTCCGCGCGTTGCGGCCCCACAGGATCGCGACCATCGGCTCCGGGCGCGCCGCGAGGGCCTTGATCGCCTGCTCGGTGACCTGCTCCCAGCCCTTGCCCTGATGCGAGTTCGACTTGCCGGGCTGCACCGTCAGCGCCCTGTTGAGCAGCAGGATGCCCTGATCCGCCCACGGCGTCAGATCGCCGTTGGACGGCGGCGGGTAGCCGAGGTCCTCGCAGTACTCCTTGTAGATGTTGATCAGGCTCTTCGGGATCGGGCGCACGTCCGGCGCCACCGAGAAACTGAGCCCGACCGCGTGCCCCGGCGTCGGATACGGGTCCTGGCCGACGATCAGCACCCGCACGTCGTGGAAGGGCTGTTTGAACGCGCGCAGGACGTGCTCCCCCGCCGGGAGATAGGTCCGCCCGGCGGCGATCTCCGCGCGGAGGAACTCCCCCATGGCGGCGACCTGTGGCGCCACCGGTTCGAGGGCCTCGGCCCAGCCTGCTTCGATGATCTCGTGCAGCGGTCGTCCGGTCACGGGGCGCGAGCTTAGCGCTTCTAGGAGAGGCGCCGAAGCTCGCCCCGGAACCGGATCGCGCGCTCGACGTAGGAATTGACCACCAACGCGATCTGGTCCGGCCCGAAGGACTTGTTCGGCCGCGTCTTCGCGGGCACGCCCAGCGCGATTTCCCCTTGTCCCACATGGGATTCGTACGACAGCACGGCACCGGCGCCGACCATGCCGCCGTCTTCGATCACCGAACCGTTGAGCACCACCGACCCGGACGCGATCAGGCAGCCCGTCCCGATTTTCGCGCCCTCGATGTGCACCGAATGCCCCACCGCCGACGACGGCCCGAGAATCGTCGGATGCCGCCGCGTGCAATGCACGACGCAGCCGTCCTGGATGTTGGAGCGCTCGCCGATCTCGATGTACCCGTGGTCGCCACGCAGCACGGTCTGCGGCCACACCGAGGCGTGCGCGGCGATCCGGACGTCGCCGATGACCGTGGCGTCGGGGTGGACGTAGGCATCGGGGTGGATGGTCGGTTCGAGATCCCCGAGCGCGTAGATCGGCATGCGTTCCTCCGGATACTGCGATTTCACTGACGATGCGATTGGATCATGCGCATCGCCGCGAAGACGAGAAACCAGCGCCGGGGCACGCGGATCGTGCTCACAGTCCTGGTGCTGGCCGCGTTCTTCTGGCCCGTCGGCGCCATGCCCTCGCTCGCGAACGGACTGGCCGTCACGCCGCCGATGGGCTGGAACAGCTGGAACCAGGTCGGCTGCTACGGACTGACCGAGCAGGTCGTCCGCGACGCCGCCGACGCGCTGGTGAAGACCGGGATGCGCGACGCCGGATACCGCTACGTCGTCGTCGACGACTGCTGGCAGGCCCCGACGCGGGCCACGGACGGCTCGCTGCGCCCGGATCCCGCACGGTTCCCCGGCGGGATCGCCGCGCTCGCCGACTACGTCCACGCGCGGGGCCTGCTGTTCGGCATCTACGCCGTGCCGGGCAGCCGGACCTGCGCGATGGCCAGCAACGCTTACCCGGCAAGTGGAATCGGCTCGCTCGGGCACGAACGGCAGGACGCGGAACTGTTCGCACGCTGGAGCGTGGACTACCTCAAGTACGACTGGTGCGATGCGGACACTGTGGACGGTCTCGACCGGAAAGCCGCCTTCACCACGATGCGCGACGAACTCGCGCGGCTCGACCACCCGATCCTCTACGCGATCTCCGAGTACGGCGCGTCCAGCCCGTGGACCTGGGCTCGCCCGGTGGCGAACCTCTGGCGCACGACGAACGACCTCTCGCCGGACTGGGCGTCGGTGCTCTCGGTGCTCGCGCAGCAGGCGGACGTCGCCGGATACACCGGCGTCCCTGGTGGCTGGAACGACCCGGACATGCTTCAAGTCGGCAACGGCTCGCTCACCGAAGACGAGAACCGGGCGCACTTCAGCCTGTGGGCGCTGCTGAACGCGCCGTTGTTCGCCGGAGCGGCCCCGGACAAGCTGACCGCGGCGAACCTGGCGACGCTGGGCAATCGCGAGGTGATCGCGCTCGACCAGGACTTCGCGCACGGCCAGGGACGGCGCTGGTCGTCCTCCGGCGACGCCCAGGTGTGGGGAAAACCGCTCTCCGACGGCGGATTCGCCGTCGCACTGCTGAACACCGGCACCACGCCCACGCCGATCTCGACGACCGTGCCCGGCACCTGGCGGGTCCGCGATCTGTGGCAGCACACCGACACCGGCAGCGCCACCGACGTCGTCTCCGCCACCGTCGCCCCACACTCGGTCACCCTGCTCCGGTTGTGCCGTCAGGCGAAGTCCTTGGCGTAGCAGACGCTGTCGGGTTCGCAGCGGTAGACACCGAACTTCGGGATCTCGTGGTAGCCCGAGGATTCGTACAGCGCCAGCGCTTCGGGCTGTTTGACGCCGGTCTCCAGCACGGCCCGCTTCCGCCCGGCGGCGACCGCCGTGCGTTCCAGCTCGGCCAGCATCGCCCGCGCGAACCCGCGACCCCGTGCCGCCTCGACGACGTACATGCGCTTCAGCTCGAAATCGCCCGGCCGGAAGTACGGAGCGGGCCCGTCATGAGCGCGCCAGCCGCCGCTCGCGACCGGGACGTCGTCGAGATAGCCGACGAGGAACAACCCCTGCGGCGGAGCGAACTCCGCCGGGTCCATCGGCGTCGAGTCCTCGCTGCCATAGCGCTCGACGTAGACCAGCTGGACCTCGTCCATCAGCTTGACGGCGTCGGGATGGTCGTACGGGACCACACGGATGTCCATGCGCCCGAGATTAACCGGTGATCAGCGCCAGTGTTCCCAGCCCGGCTCGTGCTGGTACGGCTTGCCGTCCACGGTGACGCCGGACTCCGCGATGGTGACCGCGCCGATCGCCCGCCAGCCCTCCGGCGGATCACCGAACGGCGGGAACGTCGCCGCCAGCGCGTGATCCTCGCCCCCGGTGAGCACCCAGCGCAGCGGGTCCGCGCCGAGCGCCGTGCCCACTTCGACCAGTCGCGAGGCGACGTCCAGATCTGCGGTGCGGATGTCGATGCCGACACCGGACGCCTCGGCGATATGCCCCAGATCGGCGAGCAGGCCGTCGGAGACGTCGATCATCGACGTCGCGCCCGCGTCGGCGGCCAGCGGCCCGGCCTCGTACGGCGGTTCGGGACAGCGTTGCGCGTTGACCACCCCGACCGGGGACCGGAACCCGCGGCCCAGCACGGCGAGCCCGGCGGCCGCCCAGCCGAGTTTGCCGCACACCGCGACGACATCACCGGGCCGCGCGCCCGACCGGGTCACCGGTTCGCGGCCACCGAGGTCACCCAAGGCGGTGACGCTGATCACGAGCTGGTCGGCGCGGACCATGTCCCCGCCGGAGACGCCGACGCCGGCGCGTTCGGCCTCGGCCCACATCCCCTTCGCCAGCTCGGTGATCACCTCGGTGGGCGTGTCGGGCGGGCAGGCGATGCCGGCGAGCAGCGAGCTGGGCCGTGCGCCCATCGCGGCGATGTCGGCCAGGTTCACCGCCGCGGCCTTGCGGCCGACCTGCTCCGGGCTGGACCAGTCCAGCCGGAAGTGCACGCCGTGCACCAGCACGTCCGTACTGGCCACGACGCGGCCGTCGGGTGCGGCGACGACCGCGGCGTCGTCGCCGGGGCCGAGCAGCGTGGCCGCGGGCTGCCGCCGTCCCGCGATCACCGCGTCGATCAGCGCGAACTCGCCGGTCCCCGCCACCGTGCCGTCGTCCGGTGACACCGGTCACCTCCCGTTTCTTCTCACACAACACATGTCGATCACCGACAGTCGGATGCCCTATGTTTTTCCCGGAGCCGGGGATACGTTGCTGAGAACGTTCCTACCTTGAGCCGAGCGATACCGACGAAAGGGCGCGCCGTGGTCCACGCATACATCCTCATCCAGACCGAGGTCGGCAAGGCGGCCGCGGTCGCCGCGGAGATCTCCGACATCCCCGGCGTCACCAGCTCGGAGGATGTCACCGGACCCTACGACGTCATCGTGCGCGCCGCGGCCGAGAACGTCGACCAGCTCGGCCAGCTCGTCGTCGCCAAGGTGCAGAACGTGGAAGGCATCACCCGTACGCTGACCTGCCCGGTGGTCCATCTCTGACGAGTGGTGTAGTGGTCCGGTGGACTCCAACACCGGCGCACCACCGAAAGCGGTGCTGTATATCGCGACCGCGCTCGCCGTCGCGCTGGCGGCGGCGGTCGCGGTCTTCGCGCTGACGAAGGGCACCGCGGCCGACTCCTCCTCCGGGCAAGGGCCGCTCGCCCTGGTCTCGGTGCCCGCCCCGCAGGCGGGCAGCCCGGACTGCGCGACGCTGATGGGCGCGGTCCCGACCGAACTCGTTTCGGCGGGCAAGAAGCTCACCCCGCGCACGCTGGCCGACCCGGCACCGCCGTCGACGATCGCCTGGGGCGACACCGACCCGATCGTGCTCCGCTGCGGGCTCGAGCGGCCGCCGGAGCTCACACCGACCGCGACGCTGCGGCAGATCAACGGCGTCCAGTGGCTCCAGGTCCCCGGCGAGGGATCGGCGACCTGGTACGTCGTCGACCGCGGCGTCTACTCCGCGCTGACCGTGCCGGACTCGGCGGGAACCGGGCCGCTGCAGGACATTTCCGGCACGGTCGCGGCGAAACTGCCGCCCCTGCCGCTGAAGTTCTAGCGCAGGCCGGTACCGCGCGCGATCGCGGTCTCGATCAGGGTCCCCAGCAGCGTCGGGTAGTCGACGCCGGTGACCTCCCACATCTTCGGATAGGCCGACTTCGTGGTGAACCCGGGCATCGTGTTGACCTCGTTGATGGTCGGCTCGCCGTCCTCGCCGACGAAGAAGTCGACCCTGGCCAATCCCTGGCAGTCCAGCGCGCGGAACGCCTCGACGGCCATGGCGCGCAGGCGCTCGGTGACCGCGTCGTCCAGCTTCGCCGGGATGTCCAGCTCCGCGTCGTCGCCGAGGTACTTGGTCTCGAAGTCGTACCAGGCGCTTTCGTCGTCGGACAGCACCCGGATCTCCGCCGGCAGCGACGCCTCGACGCGGCCGTCGGGGAACTCCAGCACGCCGCATTCGACCTCGCGGCCCGCGACCGCGGCCTCGACCAGCACCTTGGGATCGGTCTGCCGGGCCAGCGCGATCGCGGCGTCCACTTCGGACCAGTCGGCGACCCGGCTGATGCCCACGCTCGAACCCGCGCGCGACGGCTTGACGAACACCGGCAGCCCCAGCCGTTCCCGGTCCGCCTCGTCCACTGTGGACTGTCCACGGCGGAGTGCCGTGTAGGTGCCGACCGGGAGCCCTTCGGCGGCGAGCAGCTTCTTCGCGTACTCCTTGTCCATCGCGGCCGCGCTGGCGAACACGCCGGGACCGACGTAGGGGATCCCGGCGAGTTCGAGCAGTCCCTGGATGGTGCCGTCCTCGCCGAACGCGCCGTGCAGGACGGGGAAGACGACGTCGACCGCGGCCAGCGCCTCGGTGGCCTCGCCGGTGTCGAGCATGACCAGCTCGCGCTGGGTCGGGTCACCCGCGAGTACGAGCGCTTTGCCTTCCTCGACCGAGGGCAGCTCGCGTCCGCGGATCGCCAGCTGTTCGGGCTCGCCGCTGCCGAGCACCCAGCCACCCGCCGGGGTGATCCCGATCGGGACGGCCTCGAACCGCGCGGGGTCCAGGTTGGCGAGGACGCTGCCCGCGGAAAGGCACGAAATCGTGTGTTCCGTGCTCCGGCCACCGAACACGACCGCCACCCGAATCTTTTCACCGCTCATAGCCGGTCACCGTACATGCGTGCTCCCTGCTCCTCGGATCAGCGGGCTTGTTGGGGTGACGTGCCGGCACGGCTTCCGTTGCGCCAGGAACGGCACGGCCGTCCGATACGTCATACAGTGATCGGGCCGTTACGCACGGGAGGGATTCGATGAGCGACGGGTACGCGGTGGTGGTCGAAGCGATCGAAACAGCGGCGCGAGCGGCGAAGCGAACCGTCGACGGCGTGCGGCCGGTGGACCTGGCGGGCGCGCTCGCGAGCGTCGGCCGCGGCCTGCCGGGCGGTGCGTCGGCGGAGGCCGCACGATTGCTGGCCGACCGGTGGGGCCGGGAGCTGCCCAGCTGGGTGAAGAACGTGGAGGCGTACGGCGAACAACTGGCGGACGCGGCCCGCCGCTACCTCGCCGACGACGCCGCCGCGACACGGGACCTGCGAGCCGTGCCGGTGGCCGGAGGAAGGCGGCCGGTCTGATGGTCACCTGGGGCGATGTCCGGCGCTGGGAACCCGGCGCCGTCGGCGAAGTCGCGGACGCGCTGGGGCAGCGCTGCACCACGCTGGTCGGCGTCAACGAGGATCTTCACGCGGTCGTGAAACTGGACGGCTGGAGCGGCGACGCCGCGGTCGCGGCCAGGACCCGCGGCGGCTCGCTGGTTTCCGGCCTTGAGCAGCGGGTCGCCGAGGCGTCCGCCGTGCGAAGCGCGGCGCACGAGGTGCAGGTCGCGCTGGACCGGATCACCGCGTACGTCCGGGAAACCGACGAACTCGCCGCCCGCAACGGCCTGACCATCGGCACCGACGGCGTGATCGTCCTGGTGCCGCACACCGGTCCCCTATCGCCGGACGTCGCGGCGGCACAGGCGCGGGTGCGGGCGGAGCTGGCGGACCGCGTCGAGCAGATCCTGCGCCACGCCGCCGACGTCGACGCGGACTTCGCCGCCGTGCTGCTGCGCGCGATGCGCGGCGAGATCACCGACCAGGGCGTCGGCACCCTGGCCCAGGCCGCCGAGGTCGGCGCCGGGCAAGGCGGCCTGTCCGTCATCGGGCCGCCGGAGCATGCCAGGCCTGGCGAGGTGAAAGCCTGGTGGGACAGCCTTTCCGACACCGCGAAGGGCACGATCCTGCGCGACAACCCGGACCTGATCCGCAATCTCGACGGCATCCCCGTGGTGGACCGCGACGCCGCGAACCGCGCGGTCTTGAAACGCGAGATCGACCGCTTTCGAAGCGACCCCTCCCCTGAGGGACAAGGCAAGTTGCGCGGTCTTCTGGAGATCGACAAGCGCCTTCGGCAGCCCGGCGCCGGGCAACAGCAGGCGTTCCTCATGGGCCTGGACACCAGCGGGGACGGCAAGGTGATCGTGGCGTCGGGCAATCCGGACACCGCGGCGAACGTCGCCACCTACGTCCCCGGCACCGGCTCCGATCTGGCGAACATCGGGACCGACCTGGGCCGCTCCGACAAAATGCTGCACGCCGCCGAGGTCTCGGGGTCACCGTCCACCGCGGTGGTCACCTGGCTCGGCTACGACGCGCCGAACGGTTTGGGGGACGCGATCGGCAGCAGCTACGCGGAGAACGCGACCACCTCGTTGCAGGGATTCGAGGAGGGAATGCGGGCGACGCATCAGGGACCTCCCGCGCACAGCACGGTGCTCGGCCACAGCTACGGCACGACGGTGGTCGGCCTCGCCGCGCACAACGGCGGTTTGAACGCCGACGAACTGGTGTTCGTCGCGAGTCCCGGCGTCGGCGTGGACCACGCGAGCGATCTGCACCTCGCCGGTGTGGCGCAGGCGGACATCGGTCAGCATGTCCATGCGACGGTGGCCCAGCACGACATCATCAACACGGCGAACTTCGAACTGTCCGACGGCGCGGGTCCCGGTGAGGACCGGTTTCTCGGCCCCGATCCGACGGCGAAAGCCTTCGGCGGCCAGACCTTCACGTCGGCTCCCGGGACCGCCGGACCCGCGTATCTGGGCGGCTACAGCGAACAAGCCCACAGCGAATACTGGGAAGACCGCAACCCCTCGCTGCGAAACATCGGTTTGATCATCGCGGGGAAACCTGCTCGATGAAGCACGCGAAGTCCCTACCCGTCACCGCCACCCTGTTCTTGCTCGCAGCATGTTCCTCCGGAGAAGACATGAAGCCGACGATGACCGAGCAGCAAGCCCAAGAGCGCGTCGAACAGTACATCAATGCGACGTCATCCGCATTACCCGCGGCAGCACAACGCAAACTGAACTGGCAGAATCGCTCGGAATGCGCCGATCCCAGCGATAAGGGGCCTCGCGGACGATTCGAGATCTCCACGACCTACGAAATCCTCGGCATCGATCACGCGCGGTTCCCCGAGGTATTCAACTCAGTGGTCGAATGGTGGAAAGCGCACGACTTCACGGTACTCGCCGACCATCGGCCCAAAGACCAGTATGTGTTCGCGCGCAACAACACCGATGCGTTCGACATGTCGATCGAAGCCAATGATCTGGGCAAGCTGTATCTCGGTGCCACGTCCACCTGTGTGTGGCCCAACGGCACCCCAGCGCCTCAGGCGCAGGGCAACTCGCCGGAAACCGCGGAAGCCTCCCCGCCGGCGGCCTCGGATTGCGCACCCGCCAAGGCCAAGCCGCGCACTCGACGTCCGGCTCTCGACGAGTACGTCGAGGATTTCGAGCAGACGGATTGGACCGACGAGCAGCACTACTGACCGTCCGCCGGGCCGGGTGCTGAAGGACGCTTTCAGTGCGCTCGATGCTATGAAGGCCTCCTTCACTGCGGCCAGCGCACTGAAGGCGTCCTTCAGCGCAGCAGGGAGACCAGCGTCGGCAGGGCGCTGACCAGGGCTTCCCGCGTACAACCCGCATAGCCGATCGCGGCGCCGTATGCCGTAGGCGTGCCGGTGAAATGGCGAGACAGGCCGTCGAACCGGACACCACGGCGCTCGGCATCCGCCAGCCGCGAGGATTCCTCCGCGGCAGACTCGAACGGCACCACCAAGTGGGCACCAGCGTCGTCGCCCTGCACCGGGATGTCCGCGCCGCTCAGCGCGTTCGCCAGCAGTGACCGGCGGTCGGCCAGTTCCCGACGCAGTTTTCGCAGGTGACGCCCCAGATCACCGTGGCGGGCCAGCTCGACGACGACGCGTTGCCCGGCGGGTGAGGGGCGGGTGCCGGTGAGTTCGCGGTAGTCCAGCACGGCTTCGGCCACCTCCGCGGGGGCGACCATCCAGCCCGCGCCCAGGGTCGGCGTCAGGATTTTGCTCGTGGTTCCCAGATGTGCCACGACGTCCGGGGCGAGCGCGGCCAGCAGCGGGAGCGGGGCGACGTCGAAGCGCAGCTCGCCGTCGTAGTCGTCCTCGATGATGAGCATTCCGCCCGCCCGCGCGCGTTCGACCAGTTCGACACGGCGCGCGGCGCTCATCCGGCTGCCCATCGGGTACTGGTGCGCCGGCGAGCAGAACACCGCGCGCGCCCCGATCGGCACGGCGTCCGGGCGCAGGCCCTCGCTGTCCACCGGTACCCCGACCACCGAAAGCCCCGCCAGCCGGAACGCCTGCACCGCGCGCTGGTACCCCGGCTCTTCGACGGCCACGAGATCGCCGCGTTTCAGCACCGCGACGGCGAGTTCGACGACGGCGGCCGTCGTCCCGCCGGTGGCGAGCACCGCACCGGCCGCGAGCCCGCGATGCCTCAGCAGGTGCTCGGTGACCGCGGTCCGGTAGTCGGGCAGCCCGGCCCGGTGCGCGCGGATCAGCGGCGCCGGATCGGCCGCCGCGCGCCACGCCCGGCGCCAAGCGGCGCGGTCCAGTCCGTCGGCCCACGGCGTTCCCGGGCTGAGATCCAGCAGCGACGACGACTCCGCCTCGGGCGCCGGGACGGGAGCACCGGACGGCCGGTCGGCGACGGTGTGACTCGGCGGCGTGGTGACGTAGGTGCCCGATCCGTGCTTGCCCGCGATCCAGCCCTCGGCGTGTAATTGCTCGTAGGCCGCGGACGTGACGGTGCGGCTCACACCGAGCCGTTCGGCGAGCGCGCGGGTCGACGGCAGCCGGTCGCCGCCGCGCAGATGCCCGCTCGCGGCCGCGTGACGCAGCGCGTCGGCCAATTGCACCGCGAGCGGTGTCGGCGCGTCACGGTCCAGGCTGACCGGCAGCGCGGTGTCGGCGTGGGACACGATGACCTCCCGAAGTGGACCTCTCAATCATAACGAGAAGTGGACATTTGACAGGGCCACTCGGGACGAGAGACTGGTCTCATGACCAGCTCGACCCCGCTCTCGTCCACTCCCCGCACCACGCTCGGCCGCAAAAAGCACCGCGGCACCACCGACCGGGAAACGCTGTACTCGGTGCTCGACGCCGGGCTGATCTGTCACCTCGGCGTCGTCCGTGACGGTACGCCGCTGGTCCTTCCGACGGGCTACGGACGCGACGGCGACACGCTCTACCTGCACGGTTCCACCGGCGCGAGCAGCCTGCGCACCGCCGCGGGCGTCGAGGTGTGCGTGACGGTGACCCTGCTCGACGGGATCGTGTACTCGCGATCGGTCAACGACCATTCGATGAACTACCGCAGCGCGGTGATCCTCGGCACCGCGACGCCGGTGCTGGAGCCCGACGCGAAGATGCACGGCCTCAAGGTGCTGACCGACCACCTCGCCCCCGGTTCGTGGGAGCACGCGCGCGACGTCAACGCCAAGGAGTTCGCGGCGGTGTCCGTGCTCGCGCTCGACCTCACCGAGGCCTCGGTGAAGATGCGCGCCGAAGGCCCGGCGGACGCCGACGAGGACATCGTGGCGAACAAGGCGTGGGCTGGCGTGCTGCCGGTCCGCACCGTCTTCGGCGAGCCGGAGCCGTCGGCCGATCTGGCCGCCGATTTCCCGGTCCCCGAGCACGTCACGACCCGCGTGGGCTGAAGGGGACTTTCGTCGCATGGCATGCGACGAAAGCGCCCTTCAGCGCGTCCGGTGAGAGGAAGGTCCCCTTCAGCTCGCTCGGGGCAACCGGACCGTGAACACCGTGCGGCCCGGCTCGCTGGTGACGCCGACCGTGCCGCCGTGCGCGGCGACCAGCGACTGGACCACCGAGAGCCCGAGGCCGGTCCCGCCCGCTTGCCGCGTGCGAGAAGTGTCGACGCGGTAGAAGCGGTCGAAGATCTTTTCCCGGTCTTCGGGCGCGATCCCCGGGCCGGCGTCGATGACTTGGATGACGACCTCGTCGCGGTCCACCGCGACAGCCAGCGTGACAGGTGTCCCACTGGGGGTGTGCACCGCGGTGTTGGCCAGCAGGTTGTCGAGGACCTGCCGCAGCCGCACGGGATCCGCGTCGAGCGTGACGCTGGACTGTCCGAAGTCGACAGTCAGCGGATGGTCGGGCCGTCCGGCGCGGAACGCGTCCGCGGCGGCGTTCACCAGGTCCGCCAGCTCGACGCGTTCCGGGCGCACGGGTGCCTCGGCGTCGCGCGCGTCGAGCCGGGCGAGCAGCAACAGGTCGTCGACGAGCACGCTCATCCTGGCCGTCTCCTCACGGATCTTCGCCAGATGCGCCTCGCGTTCGGCGGGCTCGTTCGCCGCCGCGTAACGGAAAAGCTCCGAGTAGCCGCGAATGGACGTCAGCGGGGTGCGGAGTTCGTGCGAGGCGTCGGCGACGAACCGGCGCAGCCGCTCGTTGGCCTCGGTGCGCGCGGCGAGCGAGGAATCGATGTGCGCGAGCATTTTGTTGAACGCCGTCCGTAGCTCCTGCACCTCGGCGCCGCCCCCGTCCCCGGTGGCGCGCACCGGGATGTCGGCGTTCGCGGTGAGATCGTGCGAAGCGATGTCGTGCGCCGTGCCCGCCATCGTGGACAGGGGCCGGAGCCCGCGGTGCAGCACGAGCCGTCCGAGGGCCACGAGCACCGCGAGCGCGAGCAGGAACGCCACGACCTCGACCATCACCAGCTGCCGGACCGTCCGGTCGAGATCGTCCTGCGGCGCCGCGCTCACCAGCACGACCCCGGGATCGACCTGGCAGGTCCGCACCCGGTAATCGCCCTGGCCACGCAAGGAAACCGTCCGCAGCAACTCGCCGGCGCCGGTCTCCTCGACGACGCGCGTCAACGGCTTGCTGTCCGCAGGCAACCTGCTTCCCTGGCGCGGGGTGGCGACCCCGTCACGGACGTCGTACACCGCCGAATACCACGAATACGCGGACTCCGGGGCGTTGTGGACGTCGCGCAGCTGCGGGACCTGGCTCACCTGGCTCTTGGTGAGCTGCTCGTCGAGCCGCCTGCCGAGATAGCCGTGCATGATCCCGACCGTCACCGTGCCGACCACCGCGAACACCACCAGTGCCAGCGCGCCGAGGCCGAGCGCGAGCCGCGTGCCCAGCCGCGAACGGCGCCACGCGGAATACCACCGCCGCATCCAGTTCACTTGCTTCCTTCACGCACCACATAACCGACACCGCGCACGGTGTGGATCAGCGGTTCGGCGTCGGCGTCGATCTTGCGGCGCAGGTGCGAAATGACGAGTTCGACCACATTGGACCGTCCGCCGAAGTCGTACTCCCAGACGTGGTCGAGGATCTGGGCCTTCGTCAGTACCGTCGGCGAGCGGCGCATGAGGTACCGCAACAGTTCGTACTCGGTCGGTGTCAGGTCGGCGGGCCGGTCGCCGCGCCGGACTTCCCGCGTGTCCTCGTCGAGGGTGAGATCGCCGACCCGCAGCACGGCGGTGCGCGGCGCTTGAACGGCACCGGTGCTTCGGCGCAGCACCGCGCGCAGCCGCGCCATCAGCTCCTCCACCGAGAACGGCTTGACGAGGTAGTCGTCGCCGCCGCGGGTCAGGCCCGCGATCCGGTCGGCGGTGGCGTCCTTCGCGGTGAGGAACACCACCGGGACCGCGTCGCCGTTCTCGCGCAGCCGGTCCAGCACGGCGAAGCCGTCGAAGTCGGGCAGCATCAGGTCGAGCACGACGATGTCCGGGCCGAACGCGGCGGCCTTCGCGAGCGCGTCCTGCCCGGACCCGGCCGTCACGGCCTGCCAGCCTTCGTAGCGGGCCACGGTCGCGACCAGGTCGGCGATGTGCGGCTCGTCGTCGACGACGAGCAGGCGCACCGGGCTCTCTTCTGTCACGTCTCCATCCTCCGTGACGGGCGGCTCACAAGCGACACAAGACCCCGGCCGACAGGAAGCCGACAGGTTTTCCCCAGATCATCCACAGGTTGCGGGGTGAGGCTGGCCTGCGTGAACCGAGGAGAAGGAGCATCCGTGTGAGCAGCATGACGGCCGTACCAGTCCGGACGCCGATCCGCCCGCGGGTCGCCGCGAAGGCCGGGCTGCTCGCGTTCCTCGGCGCCAACGTCGTCGCCGTCACCGCCTTGTTCGCCGCGGGCGGGGCGTCCGACAGCGTGGTGATCGGCATCGGCAGGCTGACCGGGTTGTACGCCGCGCTGGCGATCGCGTGCCAGCTGCTGCTCGTCGCCCGGCTGCCCTGGCTGGACCGCAGGCTCGGGATGGACCGGCTCACCTCTTTGCACCGCTGGACCGGGTTCGGCGTGTTGTGGCTGCTCGTCGCGCATCTCGTGTTCATCGTCTTCGGGTACGCGGCGCTCGAACAGCACGGCCCCGCCGATCAGCTCGTCGAGCTCGCGAACACGATGGAGGGCGTGCTGCGCGCGATCGTGGCGTTCGCGCTGATCCTCGTCGTCGGCGCGGTCTCCGCGCGGTTCGCCCGGCGGCGGATGTCGTATGAGACCTGGCATTTCGTTCACCTCTATACCTACGCGGCGGTGTTACTGGCCTTCACGCATCAGGTCGCGATCGGACAGTCGTTCACCGGTTCGGCGCTCGCGAAGGCCTATTGGTGGACGCTCTGGCTCGGCGCCGGAACGGCGGTGCTCGCCGGACGTCTCCTGCTCCCGCTGTGGCGGAATCTGCGGCACCGGCTGCGGGTGACCGCGGTCGTGCCCGAGTCACCGGACGTCGTTTCGGTGTACCTGACCGGAAAGCACCTCGACCGCCTTCCCGCGCGGGCCGGGCAGTTCTTCCTGTGGCGGTTCCTGACGCGCGATCGCTGGTGGCAGGCCAACCCGTTCTCGCTCTCGGCCGCGCCGGACGGGCGGACGCTGCGGCTGACGGCGAAAGCGGTCGGCGAATCCAGTGCCGCGCTGCGCTCGCTGCGGGTCGGCACGCGGGTGTTCGCCGAAGGACCCTACGGCGCGTTCACCACGATCCACCAGCAGCGACCGAACGCGCTGCTCGTCGCGGGCGGCGTCGGGATCACCCCGATCCGCGCGCTGCTGGAGGACATCGCCGGGCACGTCGTGGTGCTGTACCGGGTGCGTACGCCACAGGACGCGGTGCTGCTGCCGGAGCTGCGAGCCCTCGCCAAAGCCCGCGGCGCGGTGATCCACGTCCTCAGTGGACCGTCCACTGCGGAGGGTCCACACGGGCCACTGCTGAGCGCGGAGAGCCTGCGCGCGCTGGTCCCCGACGTGCTGGAGCGGGACGTGTTCGTGTGCGGACCACCGGGGATGACCTCGGCGGTGCTGCGCGGCCTTCGCCGGCTGCGGGTGCCCGTCACCCAGGTGCACGCCGAACGTTTCAGCCTGGCCGCGTGAGGAAGAGCCGTGAAGAAGACCATTTTCGTGGTGGCGCTGTCGATCGCCGGGTTCATCGCGGTCTGGCGGTTCGAACCTTCGCCCATGGGCACTACCGCGCCGGTCGCACCGTCCACATCGGCCTCATCGAACGGCTCGTCCGCTTCGGGATCGGCCACTGCCGAGGGCTCCGCCGAGAGCAGCGAATACGGCACCGTACAGGTGCGGGTCACCTTCTCCGGCAAGCGGATCACCGACGTCCAGCTCGCGCAGGAGCCCGACAGCCGTCGCGGTCAGCGCGCGATCCCCTTGCTGCGTGAGGAAGCACTGCGGGCGCAGAGCGCGGACATCGACACGGTGTCCGGGGCGACCATGACCAGCGAGTCGTACATCAGGTCGCTGCAGGCGGCGCTGGACGCCAGGGGATAGCGATGGCCATCTGCGTCGAACAGGTGATGGGCCTGCCCGTCTCGCTCGATCTGCGGGACCCCGGCGACTTCTCCGCCGCGATCGAGAAGGCCTACGCCTGGCTGCACGACGTCGACGACCGGTTCAGCCCGTTCAAGCCCGGCAGCGAGGTCTGCCGTTACGACCGGGGCGAACTGTCCACAACGGACCTGAGCGGCGACATGCTCGAAGTGCTGGAACTCTGTGCCTACTACGAGCGGCTCTCCGGCGGCGCGTTCTCCGCGCGGCTGCCGGGGCGCTCGCTCGATCCGTGCGCGGTGGTGAAGGGCTGGGCGGTGCAGCGCGCCGCGGACATCCTGCGTGCGTTCGGGGCGGAAACGTTCTGCCTCAACGCCGGTGGCGACGTGGTCACGTCCGGCGAACCCGAGCCGGGACGGCCATGGCGGGTCGGCATCCGCCATCCCGACGCGCCCGGCGCCGTGTGCGCCGTGGTCGCCTCACGCGGCGGCGCCGTCGCGACCTCGGCCGCCTACGAACGGGGAGAGCACATCCTCGACGGCCGCAGCGGCCGCCCTGCCACCGGGCTGCTCAGCGTCACCGTGGTGGCCGCGGACCTGGTGACCGCCGACGCGCTCGCGACGGCGGCGTTCGCGATGGGCACCGACGGTATCGCCTGGGCCGCCGACCGGCCGGGCTGTCACGTGTTCATCGTGGACGAAGGCCGCCGGGTACACCGCTCCCCCGGGCTCGCCCTGGCCTGAACACCCGCGCGCCGTTCACATAAAAGGATCGCGCGCGGCCGGACGAATCGGGCACACTCGCGGCGTCCGTCCGTTTCCGGCCCGGGGAGTTCCATGACGTCCTTCGTGCAGAACGTGGCCTTCGACTGTGCCGACGCGTGCGCGCTCGCCCAGTTCTGGAGCAAGGTCACCGGCCGCCCGGTCTCCGGCGAGGACCGGCCCGGCGACCCCGAAGCGCTGGTGTCCTTGTCCTCGGGGGTCGACCTCGTGTTCTGCCAAGTGCCCGAAGGGAAGTCGGTCAAGAACCGCGTGCATGTGTGCCTGCGTCCCGACGAAGGACCTCGCGACGCCGAGGTCGAGCGGCTGCTGGGCATCGGCGCGACCCTGGTGTCGGACAAGCGAAATCCCGACGGCACCGGCTGGGCCGTGCTCGCCGACCCCGAAGGCAACGAGTTCTGCGTGCTGCGCAGCCTGGCCGAGGTCGCGGAAGGACCCACGCAGTCGTGACGGACTACCTGGCGGTCAACCGCGCGAACTGGGACGAACGCGCGCCGATGCACGCGAAGTCGGAGGACTACGGCGTCGAGCGGTTCGTCGCGGATCCCGCCCACCTCAGCGACGTCGTGCGGTTCGATCGCTCACGGCTCGGTGATCTCTCCGGGGTCCGCGGCGTGCACCTGCAGTGTCATATCGGCACCGACACCCTTTCCCTGTCCCGGCTCGGCGCGCGGATGAGCGGTCTCGACTTCTCCCCCGCGTCGCTGGCCGAAGCACGCGAACTCGCCGCGCGGACCGGGACCGCGATCGAGTACCACGAGGCGCCCGTCTACGACGCGCTCGACGTGTTCGGTGCCGAGGCGTTCGACCTCGTGTACACCGGTGTCGGCGCGTTGTGCTGGCTGCCGGACATCGCGCACTGGGGCCGGATCGTGGCCGGATTGCTGCGTCCTGGCGGGCGTCTGTTCCTCCGCGAAGCCCACCCGATGCTGATGACGCTGGACGAAACGGCCGACCCCGCGTGGCCCCGCTACCCGTACTTCGAGCACGCCGAGCCGCTGGTCTTCGACGAGACGGAAACCTATGTGGAGACCGACGCGCGGCTGTCCAACGGCGTCACGCACTCGTGGAATCACGGGCTGGGCGAAATCATCACCGCGTTGCTGGACAACGGGCTCACGCTGACGGCGTTCACCGAATACGACAGCGCTCCGTGGTGCGCGCTGCCCGGTCAGATGGTGCGAGAGAACGACAGTGAATGGCGAATGCGCGACGAGCCGCGCCGCCTCGCCGCGAGTTTCACGCTGGATGCCCGGAAAACCGGCTGAAAACGGACGCGCCGAAAGATCCTTTCGCGTGGCGGCCGCTGTTCCTAAGGTGCTCGGTATGCCCAGTTCCGATCGTCCCGTTGTCGCCGTCGCCGCTCTGGGCGGCACCATTTCCATGGCGCGAGCCGCCGGGGAGGACGGCGTCGTCCCCCGGCTCGGCGCCGCCGACCTGCTCGGCGAGATCGGCGCCGACCTGCCCATGGACGTCCGCGCGGAGACGCTCGCGGGGCTCTCCAGCGCGTCGATGGACTTCGCGACGCTGCTGCGTACGCGGGCGTGGGGTGCCCAGCAGGTCGAGGACGGCGCGGCCGGGCTCGTCGTCGTCCAGGGCACCGACACGTTGGAGGAGACGGCGTATTTCTTCGAGGTGACCTGGCCGTACGACGCCCCCGTGGTGATCACCGGCGCGATGCGCAACCCGAGCCTGCCCAGCGCGGACGGTCCGGCGAACCTCCTGGCAGCGCTGACCGTCGCGGCCGACCCGCGCAGCCGTCACCGCGGCTCGCTGGTGGCGTTCAACGACGACGTCCACGAGGCGCGCTGGGTGCGCAAGACGCATTCGAGCCACGTGGAAGCGTTCTCCTCGGCCCCCGCGGGCCCGCTCGCGCTGATCGCCGAGGGCGCCGTGCACTACTTCCACCCGTCCGCGCCGCGAGTTCCCGCACTCGACGCGGTTTCCTACGCGGGGCTCGTGCCGGTGCTGGAGGCCGGGCTCGCGGACACCGGTGAGCTGCTCGACACCGTGGTCAAGGCGGGCGCGAAGGGCGTCGTGATCGCGGCGAGCGGTGTCGGGCACGTGTCGACCGGGCTCGCGGACGTCATCGAGCGGGTGCTGCCCGATCTCCCGGTGGTGATCGCGTCGCGCACCGGCGCGGGCACGACTTTCCGTGCCACGTATGGGTTTCGCGGTTCGGAGTCGAGCCTGATCGCGATGGGCGCGACGATGGCGGGCTGGCTGTGCCCGCGCAAGTCACGGGTACTGCTGCACACGCTGCTCGCCGTCGGCGCCGATCGTGCGGAGATCGAGCGTCAGTTCCGGCTGCGCGGCGATCTCTAGTCCTGGACTGGGCCGTTGAGCAGGTCGTGGTGGTAGGGCCGCATCTCGCGGCCGCCGTCGCGGTAGACGTGGATGCTGATCGCCGGGTCTTCGCCCTCGTTGCGCACCTGGTGCACGTAGCCGGGGCCGAACACCCGGGACTGCCCCGCCGTCAGCGCGTGCAGCTCGGTCACCGCACGACCGCCGGGGGCGCGCCGGGCGACGGTCTCGTGCAGCTTGCCGCTGACCACGGTGAACGCGCCGGTCGAGAACGCGTGGTCGTGCAGGTCGGTCTGCTGGCCGGGCAGCCAGCTCATCAGCCAGATCTCCTGCCGCTCGTCGCGGTCGACGAGGGTGGAAAACCGCTGGTCGGGGTCGTAGCGCAGGAGGTGGCGCCAGCGATCGCGGTCGGCGGCGTACTCCAGCGCGACCCGCACGGGGTGGCGCAGGGCGGGGTTTTCGGGACGCAGCAGCGTGTTGTCCGGAACGGCGAACATGGGAGTCCTCAGAGGAAGAGATGGGTGTCTACGGGCCGGGGCTGGGGTTCACCGACAACACGGACACGACATGTTCGCGGCGGGCAGCATGGGGCGCGGGGTCGGCGACCCCTGCGACTCGGCCATACGACGCACGAACATGCCGGATATCTCAGCAGCGCCGGACGCCCCGGTCAACCCGTCTCGGATGCTGGACACATTTCTTGGTGACTGGTGGGGTTGGCGGGGCTCATGTGGATTGTGGGCCGGGTCTCGGCTTGGCGCGGTGGGGGTGGGGTGCGACCCCTTTGGTGCGTTGGCTGCACCGAGGGACGCCTTCGGTGCGTCGAGCGCACTCAGGGCGTCCCTCGGCACACCGGCGCGATGCCGCGAATGTCCCATTGCGGACGTTGAGCGTCCCGAACGGCGCGTTCGGGACAGTGCGGCACCGTTCCACGTCGCGAACGGAGCGTTCGCGGCATCCCAGCACCGTCCACGTCCCGAATGGAGCGTTCGCGACACCCCACCACCACCCACGTCCCGAACGGAGCGTTCGCGACATCCCAGCACCGTCCACGTCCCGAACGGCGCGTCCGCGACACCCCACCACCACCCACGTCCCGAACGGAGCGTTCGCGACGATCAACGTCCCCAGCGACGCGTTCGGGACATCGCGCATCCCCCAACCAGACCCGCGGACCACGCGCACCCAGAATCCTCAGCCCCGGGACGACCACTTCCCCAGCGACGCCCTCAAGACACCAACCGCACTCCCGAACCCGGCCCCCACCAGCACTTCTCCACTTGCCCACACCCCTCACCCCCTGTGGACAACCCACCGTTTCGCCCCGGTCCCGTCGGCCCCCGGCGGTACGATTGCTGCGGGGTCGTCCCCCAGGGAGGGTGGGGGATGCCTAGGGGAACGGGACCGCCGGAGCGCAGGGGCCCAGGAGTGGCGAGGGGGTCAGTACCACTCGTGTTTCTGGGAGCGGCCCAGGAGTTCGGTGCCGGCTTGGCGGGGGTCGACGCCTTCGTGGCAGACGCGGTGCATGGCGTCGGTGATGGGCATGTCGACGCCGAGGCTCTGCGCCAGCGCACGGATCGACGAGCAGGACATGACGCCTTCGGCGACCTGGCCGCCCGCCGCGGCCTGCGCCTGTTCCAGGGTTTCGCCGCGGCCGAGGCGTTCGCCGAAGGTGCGGTTGCGCGAAAGCGGGGACGAGCAGGTCGCCACGAGGTCGCCGACACCGGCGAGGCCGGCGAAGGTCAGCGGGTCGGCGCCCAGTTTCGCGCCGAGACGCGCCATTTCCGCCAGGCCGCGGGTGATCAGCGTCGCCATCGTGTTCGTGCCGAGGCCGAGGCCCGCGGCCATACCGCAGCTCAGCGCGATGACGTTCTTGCAGGCGCCGCCCAGTTCGCAGCCGACGACGTCGGTGTTGGTGTACGGCCGGAAATACCGGTTGGAGCAGGCCCGCTGGATCGCGACGGCCCGCTCGTGGTCGGGGCACGCCACCACCGCCGCCGAGGGCTGCGCCGCGGCGATCTCCCTGGCCAGGTTCGGGCCCGACACCACGACGATCTCGCCGACGCCGACACGCGCGATTTCGGCGATGACCTCGCTCATCCGCTTGAGCGTGCCCAGTTCGACACCCTTGGCCAGGCTCACCAGGATCGCGTCGGCGGGCAACAGCTCACGCCACACCGAGAGGTTCGCACGCAGGCTCTGGCTCGGCACCGCCAGCACAACGGCCTGCGCGCCGTCCAGCGCCGCCGCCGCGTCCGAGGTCGCGGTCACGCACTCGGGCAACGCCACCGAGGGCAGGTACGACCCGTTCGTGTGCCGGTCCCGGATCTCCGCGGCGACCTCTTCGCGGCGCGCCCACATCGTCACGTCGCGGCCCGCGTCACCGAGGACCTTGGCGAACGTCGTCCCCCAAGAACCCGCCCCGAGCACGGTGACCCGCTGAACGTCCATCAGTTCTTGCCCCCGGGCTCGGTGTTCTTCTTGACCGGCGGCTCCTCCTGGCGGATCTCGGCCAGCAGCCGGGTGACCTCGTCCATCATCACCGCGGTCACCTCCTTGAGCAGCGACGCGCTGCGCGGGTTCCCGCCCCGGTAGGGCGAGAGGTCCAGCGGGTCCCCGACCAGGTGCGTCACCGTCTTGCGCGGGAACGGCGTGAACTTCTTCGTGTAGCCGTTGAAGATCTCGTGCGTGCCCCAGCGCGCGATCGGGATCACCGGGACGTCGTTCTGCAGCGCGAGCCGCGCGGCCCCGGTGAACGACTCCTTCGGCCACCCGGCCGGGTCCTTGGTGATGGTGCCCTCCGGGTAGATGACGACGACCTTGCCCTCGGCCAGCGCCTGGTGCGCGGCCTTCAGGCTGTCGCCGGCCGCCACCGACCCGCGCGCGACCGGGATCTGCCCGGACCCGACGAAGATCTTCCCGAAGATCGGCGTCCTGGTCAGGCTCTCCTTGCCCAGGAACCGCGGTACCCGCTTCTGCCGGTGCACGAACACCGCGTCCACCACCGGGTCCAGGTGGGAGATGTGGTTGAGCACCAGGAGCGCGGGCCCCTTCCTCGGCACCTTCTCCGCGCCGACGTAGACCCGGCGGCCGATGGCGACCAGCGGATAGAACACGATGGCGGCCAGCGCCACCCAGATGCCGCCCTTTTCTCGTACCGCCCAGTCCCGCCCGGCCAATTCTCCTCCTCCGACGTGCGTGTTCCCGGCTGGAGGAGATCCTCCCCCGCCCCGGTTCACGCAGTCCAGGGAGGGTGCACTCACACCCGCCCCTGCCGGTTTCGGGTAAAGATGAGGGAGTGGACGTGGACCTGATCGTGCCGATGAAACGCCCCAGCCTCGGCAAGTCGCGGCTGCGCGGCGCGACGGCCGCCGAGCGGCACGCCGAGCTGGTGCTGGCGCTGGCCGCCGACACCCTGGCCGCGGTGACCTCGGCCGCGCGCGTACGCCGTGTCCTGCTGGTCGCCGCCGAACCCGCGACGGTCGCCGAGCTCGCCGAGCTGGGCGTCGAGATCGTCGCCGAGCCCAGCGACGGCGGGTTGAACGCGGCACTGCGCCACGGGGAAAGCGTGCTGCGCGCCGATGATCCGGCCGCGGTGATCGGCGCCATGCAGGCGGATCTCCCCGCGCTGCGCGCCGAAGACCTGACCACCGCGCTCGCCGAAGCGGCCGGACGGCGCGCGTTCGTCGCGGACCGCCAGGGAACCGGCACGACGCTTCTGCTCTCCGCGCCCGGCGGAGCGCTCGGCCCGCGGTTCGGCACCGGTTCCGCGCGGGCGCACGCCCACAGCGGCGCGATTTCGCTCACCGCGCCCGTGACGTCCTTGCGCAGCGACGTCGACACGCCCGCCGATCTCGAGCACGCGTGCTCGCTGGGTGTCGGGAAACACACGGCCGCTTTGCTCGGCGAGCCGTGTATTTCGCTTGGGTAATGATGTTCACCGGACCTTCATCGCTGCCTGCGCATTCGGGCGCGCCGTAGTGAAGAATGGGGCCGTGAGCACAGACGGCACCACCCCCGCCACGCCCCGGCGCAGGACTCCCGCGGCGAAGGCTCCCGCGGACGGGAGCGAGACCCGCACGAGCGCCTCCGCGAAACGCGCGACCCGCACGAGCGCCGCGAAACCCGCGGCGAAATCGGCGGCGGGCAAGGCGGCCCCCGCGAAACCCGCGGCCGCGAAGAACACCGCCGCGAAGAAGAACACCAACGGGAACACCAAGGCCGCGACGCCGAAACCGAGCGCGCGCACCACCGCCGCCCGCGCCGCCGCGGCCAAGCCGGGAACGAGCCGGGCCAGGAAGACGACCACGACGGCCCGCAGCAGCGCCGCCCCCGCCGGGCCGTCCGCGGCCACCCGGCCGGTGGAGGAGTTCCGCGCGATTCCGTCCGCGCCGCCCGCCGTCACCGCGCCGACCGCCGTCGAAACGCTGCCCGACGACCGGTACTTCAACCGCGAGCTGTCGTGGCAGGACTTCAACGCGCGGGTGCTCGCGCTGGCCGAGGACGAATCGCAGCCGCTGCTGGAGCGGGCGAAGTTCCTGGCGATCTTCGCGTCCAATCTGGACGAGTTCTACATGGTGCGGGTCGCGGGCCTGAAGCGGCGCGACGAGACCGGCCTGCCGGTGCGCAGCGCGGACGGGCTCACCCCGCGCGAGCAGCTGGCCTACATCGCCAAGCGCAACCAGGACCTGGTCGAGCGGCACACCGGCGCGTTCGAACTGCACCTGCGCCCGCAACTGGCGGCCGAGGACATCCACTTCGTCGGCTGGGCGGATCTGGAGGGCGCGGACCAGCTGCGCCTGTCGAACTACTTCAGCGAGCAGATCTTCCCGGTGCTCACCCCGCTCGCCGTCGACCCGGCGCACCCGTTCCCCTACATCTCCGGGCTGTCGCTGAACCTCGCGGTGACCGTGCGCGACCCGGAGGGCGGCACGGAACGCTTCGCCAGGGTCAAGGTGCCGAGCAACGTGCCGCGGCTGATCCGCGTCGAGACCCGGCGCGAGACCCGCACCGCGACGTTCCTCCCGCTGGAGGAACTCATCGCGGCGCATCTCGGCGAGCTGTTCACCGGCATGGAGGTCACCGAGCACCACGTCTTCCGCGTCACCCGCAACGCCGACTTCGAGGTCGAAGAGGACCGCGACGAGGATCTCCTGCAGGCGCTCGAACGCGAACTCGCGCAACGGCGGTTCGGGCCGCCGGTGCGGCTCGAGGTCGCGCAGGACATGAGCGAGCACATGCTCGAACTGCTGCTGCGCGAGCTGGAGGTCGACCCGGCCGACGTCGTCGAGGTGCCGGGGCTGCTGGACCTGACCTGCCTGCACCAGCTGTCCGGTGTGGACCGCAAGGAGCTCAAGGACCGGCCGTTCGTGCCCGCGACGCATCCGGCGTTCGGCGAGCGGGAGACGCCGAAGAGTGTGTTCGCGACGCTGCGAGAAGGCGACGTCCTGGTGCATCACCCCTACGACTCCTTCTCCACGAGCGTGCAGCGGTTCATCGAACAGGCCGCCGCGGACTCGAAGGTGCTCGCGATCAAGCAGACGCTGTACCGCACCTCTGGTGATTCGCCGATTGTCGACGCGCTGATCGACGCCGCCGAGGCGGGCAAGCAGGTCGTCGCGCTGGTCGAGATCAAGGCGCGGTTCGACGAGCAGGCCAACATCACCTGGGCCCGCACGCTGGAACGCGCCGGCGTGCACGTGGTGTACGGGCTGGTGGGCCTCAAGACGCACTGCAAGGTGTCGATGGTGGTGCGCCAGGAGGGTTCGACCATCCGCCGCTACTGCCACATCGGCACCGGCAACTACAACCCGAAGACCGCCCGGCTGTACGAGGATCTCGGCCTGCTGACCGCGGACCCGAGCATCGGCGCGGACATCACCGACCTGTTCAACGTGCTCACCGGCTACTCGCGCCAGGACACCTACCGCACGATTCTCACGTCACCGCACGGCATCCGCCGCGGCATCGTGCGCGCGATCGGCGAGGAGATCGAACTCGCCCGCGCCGGCCAGCGGGCCGGGATCCGGATCAAGTGCAACTCGCTGGTCGACGAGCAGGTCATCGACGCGCTCTACCACGCGTCACAGGCCGGGGTCCCGGTCGACGTCGTCGTGCGCGGGATCTGCGCGCTCAAGCCCGGCGTCGAAGGACTGTCGGAGAACATCCACGTGCGCTCGATCCTCGGCCGCTTCCTGGAACACTCGCGGATCTTCCACTTCCGCGCGGGCGGGACGCATTGGATCGGCAGCGCGGACATGATGCACCGCAACCTGGATCGCCGCATCGAGGCACTCGTGCGGGTCAAGGATCCCAAGCTGACCCGGCAGCTGGACGACATCTTCACCTCCGCGCTCGACCTCCAGACCCGGTGCTGGGTACTCACCTCCACGGGTGAGTGGACGCCGTTCCCGACGGACGGCTCCCAGGTGCGCGACCATCAGACGGAACTGGCGAAACGGCACGGAGCGGCTGGATGACCGCGGAGGTACGCGCCTCGGGTGCGGTGCTGTGGCGCCGCACCGGGGACGGGATCAAGGTCGCGCTCGTGCACCGGCCGCGGTACGACGACTGGTCGCTGCCCAAGGGAAAACTCGACCGGGGCGAAACCCTCGCGGCCGCGGCGGTGCGGGAGATCCACGAGGAAACCGGGTTCCACGCGGTGCTCGGCCGGTACCTGACCAAGATCGGCTACGAGGTGCCGTCGCGGAACGGGTCCGGCACCGTGCCCAAGACCGTCGACTACTTCAGCGCGGAAGCGGTTTCCGGTGGCTTCACGCCGAACGAAGAGGTCGACGAGTTGCGCTGGCTCGGCTTCGAGGCCGCCGAGAAGCTGCTCACCCGCGACACCGACGTCCGGGTGCTGCGGGACTTCTGCGCCCTGCCGGCGGAACTGACGACGGTGCTCCTCGCCCGGCACGCCAAGGCGGGTAAGCGCGAGGACTGGAACGGCGACGACGATCTCCGTCCGCTGTCGGACGCGGGCCAGCGGCAGGCGCAGGCACTGCGAGAACTGCTCGCGTTCTACCGGCCGGACCGGGTGCTTTCCGCGCCACGGCTGCGGTGCGTGCAGACGGTGCACGGGATCGCGGAGGATCTCGGCACGGAGGTCCGGCACGAGCCGTTGCTGTCGGAGGAGGGCTACTGGCCCGATCCGGTCCTCGGCGTCGCGCGGCTGCTGGCGATCGCGGGCGACGGCGGGACGCCGTTGATCTGCAGCCAGGGCGGGGTGATCCCGGACATCGTGAGCGCGCTGGCCGACCGCGACGGCGTCGAGCTGTCGGCGTCGCGAGGGGGTGTGGTGCCCAGCAAGAAGGGCTCGTTCTGGGTGCTGTCCTTCCTGCCGCCCAACGGTGACCACGGCCCGAAGCTCATGGCGGCCGACTACTTCCCCGGCGCACTCCCGGTTCCCGCCCCCACCGCGCACTGACGCCCCGGCTCGCCTTCAGCACCCCGGCCTCCGCGCGACAGAGTTATGACAGTGGTGGCTGCTGTACTGGGAGCCGGGCAGGGCTGTGTGCTGCGCCGGGCTAGGGGTACGGCGCATCGCGGGGTGCTGGCCGGTCGGCTGCTGGCAGTGTCGCCAACAGTGCTTCGAGGTCCCCGGCACGGGGATCGCCGAGGCGTTGGCAGACAGCCAACGCCTCGGCCCAATGAAGTCCGGCCTCGCGGTCCCGTCCGGTGCCGCGCCGGAGCCTGCCGAGGGTGATCAGGACGTCGATCGTGCCGTAGTCGGCGTTGAGATCCCGCAGTTCGGCGAGTGCCCGCAGGCCGTGTTGTTCGGCCTCGGCACGACGGCCCGCGCCTTCCAGCGCCTCGGCCGCGTTTCCCAGCGACAGCGCGGCGTGGTACCGATCGCTCAGCTCGGTGAAGGCGTCGAACGCCGCCATCGCCGCTTCGGCCGCGTTGTCGAAGTCGCCGAGGCCGATCCGGGCCGCGCTGACATTGAGCAGCGCGTGTGAGACGAAAGTGCGCTGGCCGCGTTCGCGGGCGAGCCGGACCGCTTCGAGCGCGTACTGCTCGGCGTCGGCGAATTCGGAGCGGATGAAGTAGGCGCCCGAGAGATTGGACAGGATCGCGACGGTCAGCGCGCTCCCGCCCGTTTCCTCCGACGCCTTCTTGCCCTCCTCGAGCGCCTCCAGCGCCTTGTCGGCCTGCAGCACACGGAGATAGGCCGACCCGAGATTGTTGGCCGCGTACTGCAGTCCCAGGCGGTCTTTCGCGGCCCGCGCGGCGGCGACCGAGGTCTGCCCGGTGGCGATCCACTCCTCGCGGTCGTGCCGTTCGGCGAAGAATCCCCGCAGCAGCCAGGCGAGTTTCCAGGCGCGGGCCGCCCAGCCGTGCCGGGCGGCGACGTCGACCAGCGCGACGAGCGCCGGTCGTTCCGCGGTGTACCAGGCGATCGTGTCCTCGTGGTCGACGAAGCCGACGCCCTCGCCGCCGACGGGTTCCAGCTCGATGTCCTCGGTGAGCAGATCGGGACGCACGAGTTCGTTCGCCTCGGCGACCGTCGCGAGATACCAGTCGGCCAGCCGCCGCAACGCGGAGACCCGCTCCGCTTCGGGGGTTTCGGCTTCGACGAGTTCGGCCGCGTACACCCGGAGCAGATCGTGGAACTGATAGCGGTCGATCCGCGGCTGGTTGAGCAGATGCGCCGCGGCGAGCTGATCGATCAGCGCGCGGGTCTCGGACAGCCCGGTGCCGGCGAGCGCGGCCGCCGAGTGCAGGCTGACGGTGACCCCGGGATGCAGGCCCAGCAGCCGGAACAGCCGCGCGGCCGCCGGGCGCAACGCCTTGTACGACCAGGAGAACGCGGCACGCAGATCGGTCCCGGCGTCCCGAGGGTCGCGCAGCGCGTCCAGCCGCAGACGCTGATCCCGCAACTCGTCGACGATCCCCGCCAGCGACACCCCGGAGAACCGGGACGCGCGTTCGCCGGCCAGCGCCAGCGCGAGCGGGAGCCCGCCGCACAGTTCGGCGAGTTCGGCGACGGCGTCGGGTTCGGCGTCCAGCCGCGCCCGCCCGACGCTGCCCGCCAGCAACGCCACGGTGTCCCGATGATCGAAGGAGCCCAAGGCGATCCGCCGCGCGCCCTCGCGGGCGACCAGACCCCGCAACTGGTTCCGGCTCGTCACCACGACCAGGTTGCCCGGCCCCGGCAGCAGCGGCCGGACCTGCTCGGCGTCCCGCGCGTTGTCGAGCAGCAGCAGGGTACGGCTCCCCGCCAGCCTGCTGCGCAGCAGGGCCGATCGTTCCTCCACTGTGGAGGGTAGGGACTCCGGCGAAACGCCCACCGCGCGCAGGAACCCGGCGAGCGCCGCCTGGAGCGTGACCGGCGTCTCGGCGGAATGTCCGCGCAGGTCGAGGAACAGCTGGCCGCCGGGGAACCGGTCGGCGACGCGATGCGACCAGTGCACCGCGAGCGAAGTCTTGCCGACCCCGGCGGTGCCCTCGATGACCACGATGCAGCTCTCCCCGGACGCCGCGCCGAGGAAGCCGTCCAGCACGGCGAGTTCGGCGTCGCGGCCGGTGAAGCTGGCGACGTCGAACGGGAGCTGGCGGGGCACACCCCCGTGCCGGGGCCTGCCGGATTCGTTACCCGGCAAGGAGGCCTCGTCCGCCGCGAGCACCTCGGCGTGCAGCCGCCGCAGCTCCTCCCCCGGCTCGACGCCGAGTTCCTCGGCCAGCAGTTCCCGCAGCCCGGCGTAGCGGGCGAGCGCCTCGGCCCGCCGCCCCGACCGCGCGAGCACCCGGACCAGCCGCTCCCACAACGATTCCCGAAGCGGATGCTGAGCCACCAGTTCGGTCAGCTCGGCGACGAGCCGCGCGTCGGGAACCAGCCCCGAGTCGAGATCGATGCGCTGCTCGACCGCGAACAAATAGCGTTCGGTCAACAACGGCGCCCATTCCGCCGCCAATGCCGGGGAGCCCGCGCCTTCGAGTGGCGCGCCGCGCCACAATGCGAGTGCGGCGGTGAGGATCACGCGACGGCTATCCGGTTCGGCGGTTTCCATCGCGACGTCGACCAGCTCGAGAAATCGCAGCGCGTCGACGTGCTCCGGCTCGATGACCAGGCGGTAGCCGTCCGGTTCGGTGGCTACGGTTTCCTCGCCGTACAGCCGCCTCAGCCGCATGACGTACGTTTGGAGGCTGCCCCGGATCCGTTCGGGCGGTGCCTCTCCCCACACCCCGCGGGCGAGCGTCTCGATGGACACGAGCCGTCCCGCGCTGAGCGCGAGCGTGGCCAGCAGCGCACGCTGGCGGGAACTGGTGACGACGACCGGCGAACCGTCCACCAGCGTCTGAAACGGACCGAGGAGCCGGATATCGATGGTGGTCGCCCTTCGCCTGCGGCACCGCGATCGCCGCGCCTGCCTGGCTGGCAGCGTCGCATCACTCGGACGGGTGCTCAAGCGCATTCGCGGAAATGCCAAGGGCACCCGGCCCCGAACGTGCGGCAGGGCCCCACGCGGATCGCGTGGGGCCCTGCCGAGAAGTCGCGCGGTGGCTACTTCTTCTTGGCCGCCGAGGTGCGCTTGGCCGGAGCCTTCGCAGCGGTCTTCTTCGCGGCGGACGCCTTCGGCGCGGCCTTGGCGGCCGGCTTCGCGGCGGCCTTCGCCCGCGTCGTGGTCGCCTTCGCGGCGGTCTTCGGCGCCGCCTTGGTGGCGGTCGCCTTCGCCCGCGTGGTGGCCTTGGCCGCCGTCTTCGGCGCCGCCTTGGCGGCAGCGGCCTTGGTGGTGGCGGCCTTCGCCCGCGTGGTGGTGCTGCGGGTCGAGGTCGGCCGGGTGGCGGCCGTGCGCGACGCGGCGGTGCGCGTCGTGGTGGCGCGGGTGCTGGTGGTCGCCCGTGCGGTGCTCGCGGAAGCGCGCTTCACCGGGGTGGCCTTCGCCAGCTTCTTGGCGCCACTGATGACGTCCTTGAAGGTCGTGCCGGCACGGAAGGCGGGCACGTTGGTCTTCTTGACGCGCACGGTCTCACCGGTGCGCGGGTTGCGCGCGGTGCGGGCGGCACGGGCGCGCTTCTCGAACACACCGAAGCCGGTGATGTTCACCTTCTCGCCCTTGTTGACCGTCCGGATGATGATGTCGACGAGGCCGTCGACGGCCTCCGATGCGACCTTCTTGTCGCCCAGGCGCTCCGACAGCGCCTCGATCAGCTGGGCCTTGTTGGCCATTCCAGTCCTCCAAGAAGAACTACTTCGTCCACGGCCACGTCGGCCGACTTGCGCACACGGTATTACTAATGCAGCACAAATTCCAAACGGCACGCGGAAATTTTCCTTGTATCGGACGTGGTTCCGCCTCTTGAGGGACCCCCTCGGGGCCTCTTCCGGGCCTGCGCGGCCGCCGTCTGGCGTGGTTTCGAGGTGTTCTCCCGCCCCGGCTCCGGGGCACGAATTCCCTGCTCAGCAAGGGAATCCGCACCCTGGAGCCGGGCTAGGAGGCGGCGCTCGGGGTGGTCACCGGCTTCCAGGAAGGCCGATCGGCCTCGAACTTGTCGATCTCGTCAGCGTGTCGGAGGGTGAGAGCGATGTCATCGAGCCCCTCGAGCAACCGCCAGCGGGTGTAGTCGTCGATCTGGAAGGGCGCGACGAAGTCCTTCGCCCGCACGGTCTTGGTCTCGAGGTCGACCGTGACCTCCGTGCCCGGTTCGTTCTCCAGCAGCTTCCACAGCAGCTCGACGTCCGACTGCGCGCACTGCGCGGCCACCAGGCCCTGCTTGCCCGAGTTGCCGCGGAAGATGTCGGCGAAGCGGGCGGAGACGACCACCCGGAAGCCGTAGTCCATCAAGGCCCACACGGCGTGCTCGCGGGAGGAGCCGGTGCCGAAGTCCGGCCCGGCCACCAGAACACTGCCCTGTTTGAAGGGCTCCTGGTTGAGGATGAACTGCTCGTCCGAGCGCCAGGCGGCGAACAGCCCGTCCTCGAAGCCGGTCCGGCTGACGCGCTTCAGGTACACCGCCGGGATGATCTGGTCAGTGTCCACGTTGGACCTGCGCAGCGGCACGCCGACCCCGGTGTGCTGGGTGAACGGTTCCATCGATGTCTCCTTCGGGTCTCGGTGCGGACTCAGCGGCCGGCGGTGGCGAGCAGGTCTTCCGGGGACGACAACGTGCCCCGCACGGCGGTCGCGGCCGCCACGAGCGGCGACACCAGGTGTGTCCGGCCGCCCTTGCCCTGCCTGCCCTCGAAGTTGCGGTTGGAGGTCGACGCGCTGCGCTCGCCCGGCGCGAGCTGGTCCGGGTTCATGCCGAGGCACATCGAACAGCCCGCCTGGCGCCATTCCGCGCCGGCGGCGGTGAAGATCTCGTCCAGGCCTTCGGCTTCGGCGGCCTTGCGCACTCGCATCGACCCCGGCACCACGAGCATCCGCACCGAATCGGCCACCTTGCGGCCCCGCAGGACCTCCGCGGCGGCCCGCAGGTCCTCGATCCGGCCGTTGGTGCACGAGCCGAGGAAGACGGTGTCCACCGCGATCTCCCGCAGCGGCGTGCCCGGCTTCAGGTCCATATAGGACAGCGCCTTCTCTGCGGCGATGCGCTCGTTCTCGTCGCCGATCCGCTCCGGGTCGGGCACCTCGGCGCCCAGCGGGAGACCCTGTCCGGGGTTGGTTCCCCACGTGACGAACGGCGTCAGCTCGCTCGCGTCGAGCCGCACCTCGGCGTCGAACTCGGCGCCGTCGTCGGTGCGCAGCTCGCGCCAGTTCGCGACCGCGGCGTCCCAGTCGGCGCCCTTCGGCGCGTGCGGACGATCCTTCAGGTACGCGAACGTGGTCTCATCCGGAGCGATCAGTCCGGCACGCGCGCCCGCCTCGATGGACATGTTGCAGATGGTCATCCGCGCCTCCATCGACAACGCCTCGATGGCCTTGCCGCGGTACTCCAGGACGTAGCCCTGCCCGCCGCCGGTGCCGATCTTGGCGATCACCGCGAGGATGATGTCCTTCGCCGTGACGCCGGGCCGCAGTTCGCCGTCGACCGTGATCGCCATCGTCTTGAATGGACGCAGCGGCAGCGTCTGCGTCGCCATCACGTGCTCGACCTCGGAAGTGCCGATACCGAAGGCCATCGCGCCGAACGCGCCGTGCGTGGAGGTGTGACTGTCGCCGCACACCACGGTCATCCCGGGCTGGGTGAGCCCGAGCTGCGGGCCGATGACGTGCACGATGCCCTGCTCGGCGTCGCCCATGGGGTGCAGCCGGACACCGAACTCCTTGCAGTTGCGGCGAAGGGTGTCGACCTGGGTGCGCGAGACCGGATCGGCGATGGGCAGCTCGATGTCCACGGTCGGGACGTTGTGGTCCTCGGTCGCGATCGTCAGGTCGGGGCGGCGCAGTTTCCGCCCGGCCAGCCGGAGTCCGTCGAACGCCTGCGGGCTGGTCACTTCGTGCAGCAGGTGGAGGTCGATGTAGAGCAGATCCGGTTCGGCGCCTTCACCTCGGCGCACGAGGTGGCTCTCCCACACCTTTTCCGCCAGTGTGCGGGCCTTACCGGTCGGGCTGGTCATCTCCGGCTCCTTCCACGGGAATGTCGCGAACGCGGAACTCGGGCAACGGGCGCGGGCGGTGCGAAGCCGCGGGCGGGCGCAGCACGAGTTCGGTTTTCCCAGATTCTGGACTTCCCAAAGTGCGGGAAGATAGTATCGAGTCGTGGGACAGCATAGCGGTATCGGAGTACTGGACAAAGCTGTGGCCGTGCTGCAGGCCGTGGCCGAGGATCCCTGTGGCCTGGCCGAACTGTGTTCGCGGACGGGACTGCCCCGTGCCACCGCGCACCGGCTCGCGGTCGGCCTCGAGGTGCATCGCCTGCTGCGCCGGGGGCCGGACGGGCGGTGGCGGCCGGGCACCGCGCTCGCCGAACTCGCCGGCGGCTCCACCGATCCGCTGCTCGACGCGGCCGGTGTGGTGCTGCCGAAACTGCGCGACATCACCGGGGAAAGCGTGCAGCTGTACCGGCGCGACGGCGTCCAGCGCGTGTGCGTCTCGACGGCCGAGCCGCCGAGCGGGCTGCGGGACACGGTCCCGATCGGTTCCCGGCTGCCGATGACGGCGGGCTCGGGCGCGAAGGTCCTTGCCGCGTGGTCGGATCCGCACACGCAGCGGACGATCCTGTCGGAGGCGGTGTACGGCGAGCGCACGCTGCTCGAGGTGCGCCGCCGGGGCTGGGCGCAGAGTGTCGCCGAACGCGAGCCCGGTGTGGCGAGCGTCTCGGCGCCGGTCCGGGACTCCTCGGGCACGGTCATCGCCGCGGTCTCGGTGTCGGGCCCGATCGAACGCATCGGCCGGAAGCCCGGCGCCCGCTGGGCGGCCGATCTGCTCGCCGCCGCGGACGCGCTCCAGGAACGCCTCTGACGTCACAGGAGCCCCAAACGGTCCTATGGGGACAGTGGGCGGGGATCACCTTCCGTCGTCGTCCGGTGACGCGCGGGGACCGTTCCGGGGCAGTCCACCGTCCACAGAGCAGTGTCCATCTTGTACTCCACGCGGCTGGGGCACCCGAGCGGCGCGACGCACTCTCCTTGCGCACGCACCCCTCGCGCCCCGGCTGCCCCACGACCACCCGTTCGACTTCGACCGAGCGCAACGCGAGTCACGGCCGGGCAACACCTCCAGCCGAGTCCCGTCACTCGAACGGCCGCCCCCAGCGGCGACCGCCGGTATCGTTCCCGCCCCGCGCGGGGAGGACCGCCCACACGACCTTGCCGCCCGTCCAGGATCTGCTGCTCCCCCAGCGTTTCGCGACCCCCGCGACCATCCGCAGGCCCAGTCCCGGTTCGAGCGCTCCCAGCCGTTCCCGGAGCACGGCCTGGCCGGGTTCGTCGTCGGCGACCGCGACGGCGCATCGGCGCCCGCGCAGTTCGAGCCGCACCCGAGGGCGTGAACCGGTGTGCCGCAGCGTGTTCTCGACCAGTTCGGAGGCGACCAGTTCCGCGTCGGGCACCGAGTCCGGCAGGTTCCAGTCCCGCAGGATCGTCCGGACGAATCCGCGTGCCTGTGCCGCCGCGCCGTCCGAGCGGGGCAGCTCCTGTTCGGCACGCCGCCGCGCGGGGCGGTCCAGCACACGCATCGCGGTGTCGGCGTCGGGGTGGATCGCCGCCGCCTGGCCTATCGAGCGTTCGGTGAGCAGCGCGCGATGTTCCGGCCGGGACGTGACGATGCCGAAGGGAACACCCGGCCAGTCGGCGATCCGCGTCGCGACCAGTTTGAAGGCGTGCACGAAGCCGGCCCCGTCGATACGCAGCCCGTCGATGTCGGCGATCAGCCCGTCACCCGCCTCCGCGGCAAGCCGGAGCAGCCCGTCCCGCAGCCAGGGATAGCTCTCCGCCGAGACGACCCCGGTCACTGTCACGATCGTCCAGCCCGACCGGTACGCGGGCACCAGCCGGACCTCCTGAATTTCCGCAGTCACGGCCGCATCACGCGCGCAGGGCGCGGGATGACCGGCGGTCCGTCGCCGTTCATCGGTCCTCCCGATCTCGCGAGTGTCCTGCTGGTGCCATACCCCGGCAGGAAACGCCGAAACCCGGCATCCGGTCGCCGTCCACTCCCGTCCACAGTGGACGACGCGCTGCTCCCCTCCGCGCGTTTGACGTGCCCGACATGCGGCTACCCGGGTGCGGAAGCCGTTCGGGAGGTGTTCCGTGATCGAAGAAGTGAACCGGACCCCGGCCGAGGACCGTTCGGTCGGCGAGCTGGTCTCCGACCTGACCGACGAGCTGAAACGGCTCGTCCGCGACGAACTCCGGCTCGCGGCGGCCGAGCTGCGCGGCAAGGGCAAGCATTTCGGGCGCGGCGCGGGTCTCGTCGGCGCGGCGGGACTGATCGCGGTGTTCGGCGCCGCGACGCTGGTCGCGGCCGCGGTACTGGCGCTGGCCCTCGTGCTGCCCGGCTGGCTGGCCGCGGTGATCGTCGGCGCGGCCCTGCTGCTGGTCGCCGGATTCGCCGGGCTGGCAGGCAAGAAGCAGGTCGGCCGGGCGGCCCCGCCGATACCGGAGGACACCGTCGGCTCGGTGCGGGAAGACATCGAGACCGTGAAACGAGGAGTGCGACATGAGTGAAGCTTGCGAACGAATCATGGATATCATGCGCCAAAGGAGTCGAACACTGTCTCGCGAAGCGAGGCGATCGCATGGGTGAGCACGAGAAGTTTCCCGTCGACGCCGAGGAAGCCAGGATGGACCGCGACGTCACGCGCGAAGAGCTGACCGAAACGCTCGACGCGCTCGCGGCCAAGCTCGATGTGCGCGAACGCGTGCGGGAGAACGTCGACGACAAGGTGGACAAGGCCAGCGCGCGGATCGCGTCGACGGTGTCGGTGCCGGCCGCCGAGAAGTTCCGCCAGGGCGCCGGCGCGGTCCGCGCTCATCCGCTGCCGATCTTCGCCACGGCCTTCGCCGCGGTGTTCCTGATCCGGCTGCTCCTGCGCCGGCGCGGCCACTGAACGGCCCCCGCCAGGGCGATGCCGCGTTTATCCCGGATGCCCTGCGGTTAACCGGAGGACCTGGTCCGCCCGGAAGGAGTGAAGGTCATGCCCCAGCAGGCGTGGAATTCGAAACGTGAGCGCCAGTACCAGCACATCAAGGAGTCGCAGAAGGAACGCGGCACCGGCGAGGACCGCGCGGAGGAGATCGCCGCGCGCACGGTCAACAAGAACCGTGCCCGGTCCGGTGAATCTCGCTCGGCGAGCAAGACGTCCACCCGGGACAAGTCGCCGCAGCAGCGCGGCGGCCACCGGTCCGGCAAGCGGCTCGGCCCCGGCGGGCCGACCAAGGAACAGCTGTACAACGACGCCAGGAAGCGCAACATCCACGGTCGTTCCAAGATGACGAAGAAGCAGCTCCAGCAGGCACTCGGCCGTTGACCGGGAGACGAGGAGCCGATGAGCGAACCGGAGGATTCCGACCAGCGAAGACTCGCCCGCAATCTCAGTGAGCTCCTGCAGGAGGTGCGTGTCGCGCAGGCCGGCGTCCAGGTGCTCTTCGGTTTCCTGCTCTCGCTGGCGTTCACCGAACGCTACGCCAAGGTGGACGGATTCCTGCACTATGTGCACGTCGTGACGGTGCTTCTCGCGGCGGGCGCGGTCGCTCTGCTGATCGCGCCCGCCGCGTGGCACCGGCTGCTCTTCCGGCGGGGCATGCGGGAGGTGATCGTGCGGGGCACCTCCGTACTGGCCGTACTGGGACTCGTCCTGCTCGCCGCCGCGATGACCGGCACCGTGCTGATGATCGGCTACCTGGTCTTCGGCGGCGTCGTGGCCGCGGTGCTCAGCGCCGCCACCGCACTGGTGTTCCTGCTGCTGTGGTTCGTCATCCCGCTGTGGCTGCGGATGTTCCGGTGAGCCACCGGTTGTGCTCGGCGAGTGCGGGCCATAGGCTGGAATCCGGTTCAACCAGCAGCCGACCCGAGGACGTATCCGGGCTCGGTAGCTGGCACCCTCGCCCAGCGGAGTCCGGTCCACAGCCGACACCACTGGAGCCGTCATGGACTTCCTCTCACCGGAGGCGCGTTCCGCGCCGGGGCCGCAGTTGACCGTGCGTACCGCACTCGCGCGCCCCGACGTGGTACTGCTCGATGTGATCGGCGAGGTGGATCTGTCCACCCGGCCCATCCTCGACACCGCGCTCACCGCCGCGCTGCACCGCGAACCCGAGGTGCTGATCGTCGATCTGACCGAGGTCAGCTTCCTCGGCAGCACCGGGCTTTCCCTGCTCGTCGAGTCCAACCTGGCCGCGATCGTCGGGGGCACGGACCTCCGGATCGCGAGCCATTCCCATACCGTGCAACGGCTTCTCCGGCTCACCGGGGTTGACCGGGAGCTCCACCTGTACCCGTCCAGATCCGGCGCGCTGCGCGACGTCGGGCGCGGCTGAGTCCGTCCTCTGTGGACCTGGGGACCGGCCCGGTGAGCCGATGTGTCAGCGGCCGAGCAGGAAACGCGCCTCGACACACGTGCCCGCCGGGCCGGTGTGTGTCCGCACCAGGTCCGCCACGTGGTGGACCAGCAACAGCCCCCGGCCGCGGATCTGCCCCGGCGCGGCGGGGCGGCAGCCGGCGAGCGGATCGGCGAGCTGACCGCTGTCGCGCACCTGGCACACCAGGTGCGCCCCGTCCGTGCCCATCAGCACCTCGGCGGCCCCGCCGCCGTGTTCGAGACTGTTGCCGGCGAGTTCCGTGAGCGCGAGCGCGACGTCCTGGACTCGCTCGGCGCCGAGCCCGGCTCCGGCCGCCAGCCCGATCGCCGTGTGACGCAGCGCGGACAGCCCGGCCAGATCGACGGTGACGGCGGTGGCGCCGGCGAGCGGGGGCAGCGGCCGGTTGTAGTCGGCGACGACGTCGTCGGGCGCGTACCGATCGCTGGCGCGCTGCCCGTGCGCGTCGACGACGAGCGGATGCGTCCGCAGCGCGTCGGTGAGCACCTTCGGCCGGAGAGTGCCGACGTCGTAGGGACAGAGGATCGTGACCGGACGGCCCGCGAAGGCGTGGTTGATCAACGCCTCGTGCTGTGCGCACGCGGGATACTCGTGCGCGGAGCGGCCGGCCCAGATCGGCTCGCCGATGATCCGGACGCGCCTGCCGGGATGCCGGTCGGCGAAGGCACGCAGCACTCCGGGAATGATGTGGCCGGGATTGCGCCCCGCCTCGGTCATGTCGAGCATGACCACGTCGGTGGCGGCACCGCCGAGCGCACCCCGCAGGAGTTCGAGGTTGTGCGGCGGCACCGCGACCGCGACCGGCTCGCCCCCGGCGAGCGCCCCGGTGACGAACGGGACCGTGCCCGCCAGGTACTCCCGCTCACCGCGGTAGAACAGCGCCGGATGCGTGAACGGTTCCCGTCCGGCCGTGGCCCACGGCCGGTCGGCCGTTCCGGAGGTGTCGGAAATGGTCCCTCGCATCACCGCGCTAGATACCCCGGAGCACGGACCGGCAAACCAGCCGATGCGGTCGGATCGACGTCAGGTCACGGTCGGCCTGCTCGGGCCGACGGCTTCGAAACCCGGACCCTCCTCGACGGGATCGGGCAGGCCGAGCATGGCCAGTAGCTCGTGGCGGTCACGCGCGTCGCGGGAATTTCCTGCCACGGCCCGGACGGCCCTGGCTCGCAAGGTCGCCTCGGCCTCGGCCGCGTCGGCCCTTGCCCTGGCGAACTCGCCTCGCGGAGGTCGATCCGTGGGGGACGGGGACATGCGAACTCCGTTCCGGCCCGGATGTCCGGGCCGTTCCTGACCCTACCGCACGAAACCGCCCCCGGACGGCCCGATTCTCCGACCGTCCACTCCGGACGGTCCGGTGGGTGATTCGGCCCGGTCCCGGTGGGTACCCGGGCGAAGACGAGAATCCCCACGAATCAAGAAGGGAACGGTTATGACGGCGACGTTGCAGGGCAAGCGGGTGGCGATACTGGCCGCCGACGGCGTGGAGCAGGTCGAACTGGTCGAACCACGGAAAGCGGTGACGGACGCGGGGGCCACGGCCGAGGTCGTCTCGCTCGGGCCGGGGAAGATCCAGGCGATGAACGGCGACATCGACAAGGGCGACGAGTTCGAGGTCGACAAGGTCGTCGGTGACGTGTCGGCCGACGACTACGACGCCCTGGTGCTTCCCGGCGGCACGATGAACCCGGACAACCTGCGCCGCGACCCGGCCGCGGTGCGGTTCGCCGGGGACTTCGTCCGCGGCGGCAAGCCGGTCGGCGTCATCTGCCACGGCCCGTGGACGCTGGTCGAAGCCGATGTCGTCCGCGGCCGCACCCTGACGTCGTTTCCCAGCGTGCGCACCGACATCCGCAACGCGGGCGGCACGGTCGTCGACGAGGAGGTCGTCGTCGACGACGCGCTGGTCTCGAGCCGCGACCCCGGCGACCTGCCCGCGTTCTGCCGCGCGATCGTCGAGCGGTTCGCCTGACCCGGCAGCCTGACCCGGCAGGCGGCGCCGGGGGGGGCCGGCCGGGGGGGCCCCCCCCCCCCCCGGGCCGCCCCCGGGGGGGGGGGGGGGGGGGTTG
>NZ_JBHYJW010000043.1:0-87672 GCF_042741125.1 Amycolatopsis sp. NPDC058986
CCTTATGGGCGTCCGACGCCCATAAGGTGGCCTTGACGGCATTTCGGGACTAGTGGGCGGAGCCGCCGTTCGCCTCTTCCTTGGCGAGGCGGTCGCGCTCGCGGCCGAGGGAGCGCTCGATCTCGGCTTCGGCCTCGGAACGGCCGACCCAGGACGAGCCCTCGACACTCTTGCCGGGCTCCAGGTCCTTGTACACCTCGAAGAAGTGCTGGATCTCCAGCTTGTGGAACTCGTTGAGGTGGTGGATGTCGCGCAGGTGCTCCAGGCGCGGGTCGTTGGTCGGGACCGCGAGGACCTTGTCGTCCGGGCCCTTCTCGTCGGTCATCCGGAACATGCCGATCGCGCGGCAGCGGATCAGGCAGCCGGGGAAGGTCGGCTCCTGCACCAGGACGAGCACGTCCAGCGGGTCACCGTCCTGGCCGAGCGTGTCGTCGATGAAGCCGTAGTCGGCCGGGTACTGGGTCGCCGTGAACAGGGTCCGGTCCAGCTTGATGCGGCCGGTCTTGTGGTCGACCTCGTACTTGTTGCGCTCCCCCTTGGGGATCTCGATCGTGACGTCGAACTCCACGCCGGTCCTCGCTGTTTCCGCTCTCGGCCACCCACGCGTCGGGCGGCCACCGTGCTGACACTTTTGACCTCACTAGTGTGGACTACGCCCGCCAGGGGCGGCCGCACGGATGTCGGCCGCGCGGTCCGGGGTGCTCGACCCGGCCGGGGCAGTCGCGTGAGGAGTGTGTGCGTGCCGCAAAACGACGAGCCGAAGTGGCCTTCCGCTGATGAGGACGGGTCTTCCGGCGACGGTGGCGCGACCGCTCGGTTGCCGCTCCCGAAACCCGATTCCGCCGTCACGGACGCACTTCCCGTGCCCAACGTCACACCGCGGCAGACGAATGTCACACCGGACGACGGGCCCGGTTCGTGGTTCCGGCCCGTGGTGCCGCCGGAACCGCTGGACGTGCCTGCCGCGCAACCGCCGGCCGCGCCTCGCCGTCCGCAGGGGCTCGCCGATCGGCTGGGTCCCGCGTCCGAAGCCGAGCCGCAGTCAAGGCAGGAGTCCGGGCAGCGGAAGCCGGAGGAGAGCACGCAGCAGCTTCCGGTGCGGCCCGCCGCGGCGCCATGGGTCCCGATCGAGCGTGCGGAGCAGCAGCGCGCCGAAAAGCCTGAGCAGCCACAGCAACCGTCGTCGCCGCGAGAGGTGGCGGCGTCCGAGGCGGACACGGTCTGGGCGCAGCGCATCGACGTGCGGAAGCCGCCCGCCGACAACGAGGCCACCGAGTACTTCCGTGGCCTGCCGCCGGAACCGCCCCGTGGTGCCGCGCCACCGCCCGCGTCGTCCGGTGCGCTGGCGCGTCCGATGCGGATCGAGCCCGGCAGGGACCAGTACCCGGCGGAGGCGACGTCCAGGGCCGAGGCACCGCAGGAGCAGCCCGCTCCGACGCCGCCGGAACCGCCTCGCGAGGAGCCTCCGGCCGAGCCCGAGCCGCCGCGTAAACGCCGCCGTGGGCTGCTGATCGGCGCGCTGGTGGTGGTCGTGCTGCTGGTGGCGGCCGGGGTCACGGCGACCCGGCCGAGCATCGCGAACAAGCTCGGCCTGCCGTGGGCGCCGAACGCGCCGAAGGGACAGATGCCCGACCCGGCGGTCGCGAAGGCCGCGTTGCGCGGGCCGGACACCTCGGGCGCGGCGCCGACACCGGAAGGCGTCAAGTCCGCGCTCGCCGGTCCGTCGGGCAACGCGGCGCTGGGCAAGCTGACCGGCAGCGTGATCGACCCGGTGACCGGCACTGTCCTGTGGGACCGCAACTCGGATCAGCTGCTGACCCCGGCCTCGACGACGAAGGTGCTCACCGTGTCGGCGGCGCTGCTGGCGCTGGACCACGAGAAGCAGCTGAGCACGAAGATCGTGCAGGGCGCCGATCCGGGGACGGTGATCCTGGTCGCGGGTGGGGACGTGACACTGACGACGTTGCCGCTCGGCACCGACTCGCCGTTGTACCCCGGCGCGGCGCATGTGGACGATCTCGTCGCGCAGGTCAAGAAGGTCGCGGGCAACAACGTCAAGAAGGTGCAGGTCGACCTGAACGCGTACAAGGGTCCGGCGACCGCGCCCGGCTGGGACCCGTCGGACGCGCCGTCCACCTTCGCCGCTCAGGTCGCGCCGGTGATGGCCGACGGCGGGCGCACGGACCCCAAGAGCGACTCCGCGATGCGCGCGGCGAATCCGGCCACCGCGCTGACCCAGCTCATCGCCCAGAAGCTGAGCGCGAACGCCGGCGGGCCCGCGACCGCGCCCGCCGGGGCGAAGGTGCTCGGCGAGGTCAAGTCGGCGCCGCTGACCGACCTCACCTACGACCTGCTCCAGCTGTCCGACAACGTCCTCGCGGACGCTGTCGCGCGTCAGGTGGCCATCGCGAAGGGGGCCGAGCCATCCTTCGCGGGTGCGGCGGAGGCGACGCTGAAGGTGTTGCAGGAGCACGGTTTCGACACCACGGGCGTGCAACTTTCGGACAACAGCGGGCTTTCCGTGCAGAACAAGATCCCGGCCAGGCTGCTCGCCCAGATCCTCACCCGCGCGGCCGAGCCGGACGGGAAGAACCCGGACACCGCGAAACTGCGGCCCCTGCTGGCCGGCCTGCCCGTCGCCGGCGGCTCCGGCACGCTGGCCGAGCGGTACGGGAAGCCGGATTCGTCGGCGGGCAAGGGCTGGATCCGGGCGAAGACCGGCACGCTCTCCGGGGTCAACACGCTCGCGGGTTACGTCCTCGACGCCGACGGCCGGGTGCTGGTTTTCGCGTTGATGTCCCAGGGCTCGGACGAAAAGCCCGGCCGCGCCGCCCTCGACGTCCTCGCCGCCACCCTCCGCAACTGCGGCTGCCGCTGACCCCGGCCTTACCGGCGAAGAGCATCCCCCACCCTGTACCGCAAAGAGCATCCCCCACCCTCCCGGGGGCACCCCTGCAACCAGCGTATCGCCTCTGGGGGCTCGGAAACGGGTGCTCGGCGAATCTGTGGATGGGCGGCGCCATTGTGGACAACTCGGGTGCCGGGGCGCGAACGGAGCGCCCGGTGTCGCCCGGATGCGGTAGGAGGTTAAGTGGGGGGCGGGGATGTCGCGAACGCGTCGTTCGCGACGTTGAACGTCCCGAACGACGCGTACGAGACGTTCAGCGTCCGCAACGCGTCGTTCGCGACGCCGCGAGCATCCCGGCTTCGCGCCGCATGCCCTGGTCGCCCCGGAAGCGATAGCAAAGGTCCCTTGCTCCATCCCGCCCGGAACGCCCACCCCGACCGCACCACCCACACAAGCACCACCCACACGAGCACCACCCACACGAGCACCGGCACCGGCGCCGGAGGTGACCGGATCGGCAGGAGATCGGTACGGAAGTCGTGGCGGAAAAGCCGCCGCGGACGGGTAGCGTCGAAAGGGTGAGTCAGGAAACCGAGACCCGCCGTCGCCCGATCGTCGACTGGTCCCTCGCCGCCTCGACCGCCGCGTTCCTGGTGCGTGGCGGCCCGCAGGTGCCGCGCGAGGAGGCCGAGGCGGCCGTCACCGACCTTCGCGAGCTGACCGCGGAAGCCGAGGGGCACGTCCGCGAGCTGACCGGGCTCGGGCTCGACCTGCCGCTGCTGCCCGGCGAGGTCGTCGACCGGCCGGGCTGGGTCCGCTCCGCCGCGTCCGGGCTCGACGCGCTCACCGGCCGCGCGCTGCCCGCGGCGCAGGGTGGTCCGCTCGGCCCGATCCTGGCGTCCGGCGCCGGAGTGCAGACCGGGGTGGTGCTCGCTTTCCTCGCCTCCAGGGTCCTCGGCCAGTACGACCCCTTCGGCGGTCCCGAAAAAACGGGGCAGCTCCTGCTCGTCGCCCCCAACGTCGTCGCCGCGCAGCGCGCCATGGACGTGGCCGCGCACGACTTCCGGCTCTGGGTCTGCCTGCACGAGTGCACCCACCGCCTGCAGTTCACCGCCGTTCCCTGGCTGCGCGACTACTTCGCCGACGAGGTCGAGCGGCTCGTCGCGGGCCTGGCGGGCCGGGACGCCGACGGTCTGTCCGATCTGGTCGGCAAGCTGCCCGACGTGATCAAGCAGGCCGGGCGCGGCCGGTTCGGTGGCGGGCTCGTCGATCTCCTGCAGTCCCCGGCCGAACGCGCCGTGCTCGACCGGCTGCTCGCGTTGTCGACGTTGCTCGAAGGCCACGCGGACTACGTGATGGACGCCGTCGGGCCGCGGGTCGTGCCGTCCGTCGACACGATCCGCTCGCGGTTCAGCGCGCGGCGCAAGGGCGGCGGCCCGTTCGACCGGCTGCTGCGCGCACTGCTGGGCATCGACGCGAAGATCCGCCAGTACGAGGAGGGCGCGAAGTTCACCCGGTACGTCGTCGACGAGGTCGGGATGGCCGGGTTCAACGCCGTCTGGACGTCCCCCAACACGCTGCCCACCCGCGCCGAGATCACCGACCCCGCGGCCTGGGTCCGGCGCCTGCACGGGTGAACGGCCCCGGGCAGGCGGTGGCGGAGGTCCGGCTGGCCGTCCGCGATTTCCTCGCCGCCACGCCACTTCCGGCACGGGTCGACGTCGCGGTGTCCGGCGGTGCCGACTCGCTCGCGCTGCTCGAAGCGACCACGCACGCCGCGCATCGGACGGGACAGCGGGTCCGCGCCCTCGTGGTCGATCACGGTCTGCAGGAGAACTCGGCGAAGATCGCCGAGGACGCCGTCACGGTCGCCCGCGAACTGGGCGCCGACGAGGCCGAGATCCTCACCGCGACCGTCAGCGGCCCCGGTGGTCCGGAGGCGGCCGCGCGCCGGGCCCGGTACGACGCGCTGCGGCGCGCGATTCCCGCCGACGCGCTCGTCCTGCTCGGCCACACCCTCGACGACCAGGCGGAGACGGTGCTGCTGGGCCTCGGCCGCGGTTCGGGGCCGAGGTCCGTCGCCGGGATGCGCCCGCACGATCCGCCGTGGGGACGGCCGCTGCTCGGCGTCACCCGGGCGACCACGGCGCGGGCCTGTGCCGAGCTCGGCGTCGAACCCTGGCACGACCCGCACAACGCCGACCCGCGGTTCACCCGCGTCCGGCTGCGCACCGAAGCCCTGCCGTTGCTGGAGGACGTCCTCAACGGCGGGGTCGCCGCCGCGCTCGCCCGCACCGCGGCGCAACTGCGCGAAGACACCGAGGCGTTGGACACACTCGCCGACGCGCTGCTGTCCCGTTCGGACACCGGTGACGGCCTCGACGTCACCGTTCTCGCCCCGGAGCCGCCCGCGCTCCGGCGGCGGGTCCTGCGCAGGTGGCTGCTGATCGGCGGGGTCCGCGAACTCACCGACGCGCATCTGCGGGCCGTCGACGCGCTGATCGGCCGCTGGCGCGGACAGGGCGGCGTTTGGCTACCCGGCGACTTGGAGGCACGCCGGGCACATGGCAGGCTCTGCCTGAAACCTCAATCCACCACACGAGGGGAATGACCCGTGTACGAAGGCGAGATCGCCTCCGTGCTCGTCACCGAGCAGCAGATCAAGGACAAGATCGCGGAACTGTCGGCCAAGATCGCCGCCGACTACCCGGCCAACGGAAGCGGGGAACTCCTGCTGGTCGGGGTGCTCAAGGGCGCCGTGATGTTCATGACCGACTTCGCGCGGGCGCTGCCGCTGCCGACGCAGCTGGAGTTCATGGCCGTCTCGTCGTACGGCTCGTCGACCTCCTCCTCGGGGGTGGTTCGCATCCTCAAGGACCTCGACCGCGACATCGCGGGCCGCGACGTCCTGATCGTCGAGGACATCGTCGACTCGGGCCTGACACTGTCGTGGCTGCTGAAGAACCTGGCGAGCCGCAACCCGGCGTCGCTCGAGGTCGTCTCGCTGCTGCGCAAGCCGGAGGCGGTCAAGGTCGACGTCCCGGTCAAGTACATCGGCTTCGACATCCCGAACGAGTTCGTCGTCGGCTACGGCCTCGACTATGCGGAGCGTTACCGCGACCTTCCTTACATCGGGACGCTGGATCCACACGTCTACACGTCCTGACCTCGTCGTGTGAACGAGGACTTGCCCCTTCTTCGCGGAACTGCTTGCGGTCACGGGCGGTGATGCGGAACCCTGAGCATCGCCATTGCGTCATAGGTGCCGATCTGGTCGGTTAACCTAAGCAAAGAGTCCAGGCCACAGGGCCGACGGTGTCGATGGCGGCCTGCCAGGGGGAACGGAGAGAGGGCAGATGGGCAACAGCAGCTTGGCTGACGCGAACGCGTTCAAGGCAGCGGCGGTGGCTGGTCAGGTGGGGATCGATCCCGACGCGGCCCAGACGGTGCTGAAGAAGATCCGCACCGGCAAGGACGCGGTCGAGGCACTGCTCGCGGGCGCCGGCAGGCTCGCCGAAAAGCCGAAGCTCGGCGCCAACCCGGTCGGCCAGGCGATGGCGGCCAAGTTCGAGCAGCGCGCCGAGGGCGGCAACGACTCCTACGCTGCCGCCCTGCGGAATCTGCTGAGCCAGTACGAGGCCGCCGAGCAGGGCATCGTGCTGGCGATGGCCAAGTACCACGAGATCGACCAGGCCGCCGCCGATCCGTTCCGTCACGCCTGACACCTGAGGGGGAATCCGTAGTCATGGCACCCAAGCACAGCAGTGAAGGCCTGGGCGGCGACTCGTCCTCGCCCGTTCCCACTTCGTCGTCCACCGGGTCTTCCACGTCGAAGGTCCCGCTCGGCGACAACTCGGCGTCGCAGGACATCGTCAACGCCGCCCGCGGCCGTTCGGACGGCTTCGAGATCGGCGGTGACCGCGCGATCGGGAGTCCGCCGAACTGGGCGAGCCAGGACAGCGAGAAGCTCCACAGCATGGCGGTCGACGACAACGAGCCCGGTACGGCCGTGGCGATCGGGCACGCCTGGAGCCATCACGGTCGTGAGCTGAGCCAGGCGTCGAACGATCTGTACGCCGCGATCTCCGAACTGGGCGCGGTGTGGGTCGGCGAGGGCGCCGCGTCCGCACAGGGCGCGCTGGTCGCCATCGCGAACTCGGGCTCGCAGGCGTCGGAAGCCGCGCACACGATGGCGGACAGGCTGGCCAAGCAGGCCTCCGCGGCCGAAAAAGTGAAGAACATGCCCAAGGGCCAGAAGCACGACCCGGCGCAGGGTGTGGCCGGTGCGCTCGCCGGTGGCCCCGCCGCGCTGGTCGTCGACCAGAAGGGCCCCGCGGACGCCGCCGGCGACGTCAAGGCCGTCCAGGTCCGGTTCTTCAACGAGTACACCAAGGCGATGAGCGAGGTGGACAGCTCGACCCCGAGCTTCGGCCCCGAATCGCTCGGCATGAAGCCGACCGCGACGCACAACTCGGTCGGCGGCTTCGGCAACGTCGGCGGGATCAACGCCACCACGGTCGGGCACGGCATCAGCGGTAGCGGCACGTCCTTCGGCAGCCACGCCGCCGGCGGTTCCGGCGGGCAGGGCGGGCCTGCTGGGCACGTGCCGGACTCCGGGACGTTCGCGACTTCCGGCTACACCGGCGGCAACGCGCTGGCCAGTGGCGCCGGGGTCGGGGTGGGTGGTGCTCCGGCAGCGCCCGCGACGCCCGCGGTGCCGACAGGCGGCAGCACGGGCAGCGGCGTCGGCCAGGCTCTGGGACTCGGCGCGCTCGGCGGCGGTCTCGGCCTCGCCGGTGGCCGGGCGCTGAGCCAGGGCAGCAAGTCCGGCGCGAAGTCCGAATCGGACACTTCCGCCGCGGCGGCCGAAAACCAGGGTGCCGGGCAGAGCGCGGCCTCGGCCGGCGCTCCGCAGCAGGGCGTCGTCTCGTCGGCGGGCACCATCGGCGGGCAGGCCACGCCGCCGGGGATGAACCCGATGGGCGGTATGGGGGGCATGGGCGGCGCGCACGGTGCGCACGCCGAGCAGGACGAGGAGCACACGCACGCCTCGTTCCTCATCGAGCCCGACCCCGACGACACCTTCGGTGCCAACGAAGCGACCCCGCCGCCGGTCATCGGCGCGTGGTCGGACGAAGACGACCGCTGAGGCCGAGCGGGCGCGCGGGAAACCGCGCGCCCGCCCCGAATCCTGGGAGGGGCTGGTCGATGCCGGCCGCGGAGCTGCTCACGCCGCTCGAACTGGACTTCCTGTGGGAGTCCGCCGCCGTGGGCGAGCTGCCCTACCCGTTGCGCGCGCGTTCCCACGGGGCGACCCTCGACGAACGTGCCGCGCTGCGGCGTCAGACGCTGGACGCACTCGCCCGGCGTGGGCTCGCCGATCACCGCGGTCGCCCGGAGCCCCACCTCGAGGACTACTTCGGCGTACTCGCCTCGCCGGACCTGAGCCTCGACATCGTCCAGCTGCTCGACCCGAACGGCGAACCACTGCTCGCGGTCGCCGGCATGCTCGGCGGACAGGGCCTGCTCGCCGTGCAGGACGGCCGCGGCCTGCACCTGCAGCCGATCCCGGCAGACGGCCTGGCCAGCGCGATCATCTCGTTGCTGCCGGGCGCGCAGCGCGGCAGCGAGAAGTCGATCACCGTGCCGCTGGAGCAGCTCATCGGCAACTCCGGGGCGGATTTCCTGCAGCGGCGCGGAAACCACGTCGACGCCGACGGCCGCGCGAGCGTCGACGAGGATCGCAAGGCGCTCGCCAGGCTGCACGCCCAGCCCCGGCTGCGCGGCGGCCAGATCGGCGCCAACGCGCGCGGCCGCCTCGGCGGCCGGACCAGGACTCCGGTGCTGAGCTGGTTCGACACCGAGACCGGCCGGTACTTCACGCAGGCTTCTCGCGGTCGTGACGGCCGCGACTGGATCACCATCGCCCCCGCCGACCCCGCGACGCTGCGGCGCCGGCTCGGCGAGATGCTGAGTTCGGCCGCGAACGCCACCGCCGCCTCGCTCTGACGCCCGGCGGCCACCGGGTGGAAGGCGTTTCTGGCTGTGCGGTGGCGGCGCTACGCTGTGCGTGAGATCGATAGTGGAGAGTGACGTTGGGGTTCCAGGAGTTCTTTTCGGCGCTGACCTTCGACTTCCTGTGGGAGTCGGCCGAGCTCGGTGAGCTGCCGTATCCGCTGCGCGTCCCGTCCCACGGCACGACCGAAGACGAGCGTGTCTCGCTGCGTCACCGCGTCGACAACGAGCTGAAGGCCCGCGGTCTCCGTGATTCGCGAGGCAGGCTCGACCCGGACGTCGAGGACGCGCTGCACCTGCTCGCCCGCGCACCGATGACGATCGATGCCCTGCACATCCCGCGGTTCCAGGCGCCGACCGTCGGGCTGCTCGCCGCGGGCGACGGCCGCAAGGGCGTCGTGGCCATCCAGGACGCCGACGGCATCTGGCTGCGGGACGCCCCGGCCGACGGGCTCGTGTCGACCATCGTCGAGCTGCTGCCCGCGGGCAGGCGCGGCTCCGAAGCCTCGATCACGCTGCCGCTGGACGAGGCGCTGCGCACCGCGCCGATGCGGGTCCCGGTCAGCGCCGCCCCGGCGGAAGAGGCGGAAAAGGGCAAGCGGAGGGAACGCGCGCAGGCACCGAGACGGACATCACTGAGCGAGCGCGTCACAGCCGATCCACGCGAGGCCTACGCCAAGCTGGCGGGCCAGCCCCGGCTGTGCGGCGGTCAGCTCGCAGCGAACAGCCGCTCGCACGTCGGCGCGCGCCAGCGGTCGAGGGTGCTGGCCTGGTTCGACACCGCTACCGGGCGTTATCTGAGCCTGTCACGGGCCGGTACCGACGGGCGGGAGTGGGTGACCGTCGCTCCGGCGGACCCGAAAACACTGCGGACTCGCCTCGGTGAGATGGTCTCCAGCGTGGCGGTCGACACACGCTAGCCTGCCCGCCAGGGAACCCGGGTGCGGCGTGGACCGTTGACCTGGAGGCTCACAGGGGTCGTTCGCCCGGGCGGACGGTACCCTGATGGGACGGGTGTCCAGGCACCACGGCTGTCAAGATCGCATGGCGGGTATCACAGGAGCCGCCCAACCAGGGAGGGTCGAGGCCAGCAGGGCCGAGTCGTATGAACCGGAAGAGCGTGCTCAGGAACCCATTGCTGTGGATCGTCGCAGGGTTGCTGGCGTTGTTCGCATACAACACGATCTTCGACAGCGATCGTGGGTACACCCAGGTGCCCATCTCGGTGGCGAACCAGCAGATCACCCAGAACCACATCAAGGAAGCGAATCTCGAGGACAAGGAGCAGCAGGTCAAGCTGCTGCTGACGCAGAAGATCGACTACGACGGTCAGCAGACCGACCAGATCATCGCGCAGTACCCCTCGGACGCGACCTACGACATCTACAGCAAACTGCTCGCCGCGAAGAACGGTGACGCGCCGATCAAGTTCACCACCAAGGTGACCCAGCAGGGCTTCCTGACCCAGCTGCTGATCTTCGCCATCCCGCTCGCGCTCGTGCTCGGGCTGCTGATGTGGATGATGAACAACGCCCAGGGCGGCGGGAACCGCGTCCTCAACTTCGGCAAGTCGAAGGCCAAGCAGCTCAACAAGGACATGCCGAAGACCACCTTCGGCGACGTCGCGGGCGCGGACGAGGCCGTCGAAGAGCTGTACGAGATCAAGGACTTCCTGCAGAACCCGGCGCGTTACCAGGCACTCGGCGCGAAGATCCCGAAGGGCGTGCTGCTCTACGGGCCGCCCGGTACCGGTAAGACGCTGCTCGCGCGCGCCGTCGCCGGCGAGGCGGGTGTGCCGTTCTACACGATCTCCGGTTCGGACTTCGTCGAGATGTTCGTCGGTGTCGGTGCCTCGCGTGTCCGCGACCTGTTCGAGCAGGCCAAGCAGAACGCGCCGTGCATCATCTTCGTCGACGAGATCGACGCCGTCGGCCGCCAGCGTGGCGCCGGCCTCGGCGGTGGGCACGACGAGCGCGAGCAGACCCTGAACCAGCTGCTCGTCGAGATGGACGGCTTCGACGCCCGCGGCGGCATCATCCTGATCGCGGCCACCAACCGGCCCGACATCCTCGACCCGGCGCTGCTGCGTCCCGGCCGGTTCGACCGGCAGATCCCGGTGTCCGCGCCGGACCTGCGCGGCCGCCGCGCGATCCTCTCCGTGCACTCGAAGGGCAAGCCGATCGCCCAGGGCACCGACCTCGACGCGCTGGCCAAGCGCACGGTCGGCATGTCCGGCGCCGACCTGGCCAACGTGATCAACGAGGCCGCGCTGCTCACCGCCCGGCAGAACGGGCACGTGATCACCGACGCCGCGCTGGAGGAGTCGGTCGACCGCGTCGTCGGCGGCCCCGCGCGCAAGAGCCGGATCATCTCCGAGAAGGAGAAGAAGATCACCGCCTACCACGAGGGCGGGCACGCGCTCGCCGCGTGGGCGATGCCGGACATCGAACCGGTGTACAAGCTGACGATCCTGCCGCGCGGCCGCACCGGCGGGCACGCCCTGCTCGTCCCCGAGGACGACAAGGAGCTGATGACCCGCTCCGAGATGATCGGACGGCTGGTCTTCGCGATGGGTGGCCGCACCGCCGAGGAGCTCGTGTTCCACGAGCCCACCACCGGCGCCTCGTCCGACATCGAGCAGGCGACCAAGATCGCCCGCGCGATGGTCACCGAGTACGGCATGAGCGCCCGCCTCGGCGCGGTCAAGTACGGCCAGGAGCAGGGCGACCCGTTCCTCGGCCGGTCGGCGGGGCGGCAGGCGGACTACTCGCTCGAGGTCGCGCACGAGATCGACGAGGAGGTGCGCAAGCTCATCGAGACCGCGCACACCGAGGCGTGGCACGTGCTCAACACCTACCGCGACGTGCTCGACGACCTCGTCATCGAGCTGCTCGAGAAGGAAACCTTGCAGCGCAAGGATCTCGAGCGGATCTTCGCCACCGTCGAGAAGCGCCCGCACATCACCGTGTTCAACGAGTTCGGTGAGCGGACCCCGTCGGACAAGCCGCCGATCAAGACCCCCGGCGAGCTGGCGATGGAGCGCGGCGAGCCGTGGCCGCCGCCGGAGAAGGAGCCCAAGCCCGCGCCGCAGCCGGAGCCGACCCCGGTCGGCGGTGGTTCCGGTGCCGTCGGCGAGCTGCCCGCGCCGCCGCCGTACCCGGTCACGCCGGACCCGAACGCGAACCCGTACGCCCCGCCGCCGCCCGGTGGCTACGCGAACGGCGGTCGCCCGAATGCCGGACCGAACGGCACCGGTTCCTGGCCCCAGGCATATGGTGGTCAGCAGCCGGGCGGTCCGGCGGGAGGCGGTTACCACCCCGGTGGCCAGGCCGGTGCGCCGGGCGGCCCACCGAACTACGGGGCTCCTCCGGGCTGGACACCGGCGACCTCGCCGGGCGGCCAGCCCGCCCAGCCCTGGCGCCCTGCCGCCGACGACCGCGCGCGCGAGCACGGCTGGTTCGCCGACCCGGCCGGTGGTCAGCAGCAGGACGAGGGGCAGCACCGTCGTGACGCGGATGGACGAGACGACAAGAAGCAGTGACGCCGGCCGCCCGGTCTTCGATCAGGACCGGGCGGAGAAGGCGGTTCGCGAGCTGCTGCTCGCCTGCGGTGAGGACCCGGACCGGGACGGTCTGCTCGACACGCCCGCCCGGGTCGCCCGCGCCTATCACGAGATGTTCGCCGGTCTCTACGCCGATCCCGACTCGGTCCTCGACCGGACCTTCGACGAGGCGCACGAGGAACTCGTCCTCGTCACCGACATCCCGATGTTTTCGACCTGTGAACATCATCTTCTGTCATTCCATGGTGTAGCGCATATCGGTTATATTCCGAATGCTCATGGGAAAGTGACCGGACTGTCCAAATTGGCCAGGCTGGTCGATCTCTACGCCAAACGCCCGCAGGTGCAGGAGCGGCTGACCTCGCAGGTCGCCGACGCGCTGGTGCGCAAGCTGGAGCCGCGCGGGGTGATCGTGGTGATGGAGGCCGAGCACCTGTGCATGGCGATGCGCGGGATCCGCAAGCCCGGTGCCCGCACGACGACGTCGGCGGTGCGAGGGTTGCTGCAGACGTCGGCGACCTCGCGGGCCGAGGCACTCGAACTGATCAAGGGCCGCCGGTGAACACGCTGCCTTCGCCCGGCCGTTGTGCCGTGATGGGCGTTCTCAATGTCACGCCGGATTCGTTCTCCGACGGTGGTCGTTATCTCGACGTCGGGCAGGCGCTCGACCATGCGCGCGAGATGTGGGCGCGCGGGGCCGATCTGATCGACGTCGGCGGCGAGTCGACCCGGCCGGGTGCGTCCCGTGTGGACGCCGAAACCGAGCTTTCCCGGATTCTCCCGGTGATCCGCACGCTCGCGGGTGAAGGCCTCGTGCTGTCCGTGGACACCACGCGTGCGGCGGTGGCCGCGGCGGCGCTCGAAGCGGGGGCGCGGGTGATCAACGACGTGTCGGGCGGGCTCGCCGATCCGGACATGGCGCGGGTCGCGGCCGAGACCGGGGTGCCGTGGGTGCTGATGCACTGGCGCGGGCACAGCAAGGACATGCAGCAGCTCGCGTCCTATCAGGACGTGGTGGCCGAGGTGCGTGCCGAGTTATTGTCCAGAGTGGACGAAGCACTCGCGTCCGGAGTGGACGAAAGCGCGCTCGTGCTCGACCCCGGGCTCGGGTTCGCGAAGGACGCGGAGCACGACTGGGCTTTGTTGCACGGGCTGGACTCGTTGCTGTCACTGGGATTCCCGGTGCTCGTCGGCGCTTCGCGAAAACGTTTTCTCGGACGGCTGCTGTCCGACAAGGACGGTAAGCCGCGCCCGCCGGACGGCCGTGAGGACGCCACCGCGGCGGTGACGGTACTGGCCGCGGCGGCCGGGGCGTGGGGGGTGCGGGTGCACGAGGTCGGCGCGTCACTGGACGCGGTCGCCGTCGCGGCGGCTTGGCAGAGGGGAACGGCGAATGCCTGACCGGATCACGTTGACCGGGTTGCGGGTGTTCGGGCACCACGGGGTGTTCGAGCACGAGAAGCGCGACGGCCAGGAGTTCGTCGTCGACGTCACGGTGTGGCTGGACCTCGGCCCGGCGGCGTCGTCCGACGATCTCACCAAGACGCTGCACTACGGGGAGTTGGCCGAGCTCGCCGCGGGGATCGTCGCGGGCGAGCCGTACGACCTGATCGAGAGCGTCGCGGGCCGGATCGCCGACGAGGTGATCCGCGACGAGCGGCTGGACGCGGTCGAGGTCACCGTGCACAAGCCGTCCGCGCCGATTCCGCTGACGTTCGACGACGTCGCCGTCACCGTCCGGCGGGACCGATGAGCCGCGCGGTCCTCTCGCTCGGTTCGAACCTCGGCGACCGGCTCGGCTTCCTGCGGATGGCGCTCGACGCCGTGCGCCCGGCTCTCGTCGCGGTGTCGGGTGTGTACGAGACGAAACCCTGGGGTGTGGAGGATCAGCCGGACTTCCTCAACGCCGTCTGCCTCGTCGACGACCCCGCGCGGGACCACTGGGACTGGCTGCGCGCCGGGCAGGCGGCCGAACGGGCCGCGGAGCGGGTGCGGGAGCAGCGGTGGGGGCCGCGGACGCTCGATGTCGACATAGTGACCGTCGACGACGTGCGCTCGGAGGATCCCGAACTGCTGCTGCCGCACCCCGGTACGCCGGACCGCGCGAGTGTGCTCATCCCGTGGCTGGAGATCGAGCCGGAGGCGGAACTTCCCGGCCGCGGCCCGGTCGCGGAGCTGCTCGCGGCGCTGCCCGAGGCCGACCGCGCCGGTGTCCGGCTCCGCCCCGACCTCGCCCTGGCCTGACAACCTGCTGAAGGACGCTTTCAGTGCGTTGGCCGTGCTGAAGGACGCCTTCAGCACATCGAGTGCACCGAAGGCGTCCTTCAGCACATCGCCGCTGCTGCCATGGGGAACCTCAGGGCATTCCCCCACCCTCCCGGGGGCACCCCTGCAACCAGCGTATCGCGGTTGACCTGGGAAAACCGGGTCCTCGGTGAATCTGTGGACAACGAGGGTGGTTGTGGACAACCTGGTGGGACGCTCAAAGGAGACAGCGGTCAGGCGTGGGCGTTGAGCGCCGCGACCAGCCATTGCGCCGGAGCCGCCTGGCTCGGGAACGGCGGCCAGCCGTTGATGATCCCGAGTAGCGTCCAGTAGCGCTCGGCTCGCGGGTCGGCGCCCCCGGCGATCGTTTCGGCGAGCTTGAGCCGGTACGCCGGATCGGCCGTGTCGCGGCCTGCGGGCGCCGACGCCGCGAAGATTTCCTCCGCCAGCTCACGACCCTCCGCGGACTCCGGCGCGATCCCACCGTCCAAGCACTCCTGGGCCCGTGTGCTCCAGGAAAACCAGTGCTCCTGCTGGGCTTCGCCGATCGCTGGCTGCTCGCCGGTCTCCCGTTGTTCGGCGTGCCGGGTGCTCAAGCCGCGGATCAGCGCCCGGAACTCGGGGTCCTGGATCAGCTCGGCGAACTCGATCCAGGCTTCCAGCTGTTCGGGGCTCGGATCGTCCGGCAGATCGGGCTTGGCGGAACTCATCCGCTCGTAGAACTCCGGATCGACGTCGAGGCCCTCGGAGACCTCCGCCCAGAACTCGTCGACCAGGCGCTTGCGCTCTTCGTCGGACATCGACGCGAGGCGGTTCATCAGTTTCACTTCCTCCAGTTCGGAATCACGCTTCACCACCGCGCGCAGGACCGACCGGCGCAGCCGTAGCCGCCGGATCTGCTCGTCGAGCGCCTCGACGTGCCGGATCGCCAGATCCCGCACTGTCGCCTGCATGCTCAGCGCCTGTTCGACGTCGGCGAGCCCGAGACCGAGTTCGCGCAGCGTCCGGACCAGCTCCAGCCGGGCCAGTGCCTTGGTGTCGTAGAGGCGGTAACCGGCGTCCGTCCGCTCGGTCGGGGGCAACAGGCCTTCGTCCGAGTAGAACCGGATGGTCTTGACCGGCAGGCCGGTACGCCTGGCCAGTTCGCCGATGGTGAAAGTACCCACGGGTCGCATCATGAAGTCTCCAGTCGGTGGAGAGTCAAGCCTCTCATCGTCGACTCGGTACCGTGGAGTCATGCACTTCACCCGGCCACGGGACCTGGTGGTGGCCGGGCTGCTCGGCCTGGTCCTCGTCTACCTCTTGTTCCTGGTTGCCTACGGATCGCTGCCGCAGCTGCCCGCGCTCGCCGGGATCACGTTCGCCGTGCTGGCCGTGATCGAGACCGTGCTGGCGTTCGTCGTCCGGTCCCGTATCCGCAACCGCCGGATACGCTCCGCGATCGGCATCGCACGTTCGGTGGCACTCGCCAAGGCGAGTTCGCTCGCGGGCGCATTCATGGCGGGAGCGTGGCTGGCGGCGTTCGCCTACGTCTTCCCCAGACGTGACGAACTCGTTGCCGCGGTCGCCGACACCCCGGCCGCGGTGATCGGCGTGGCCTCCTCGGCAGTGCTAGTAGCTGCGGCTTTGTGGTTGGAGCACTGCTGCCGGACGCCGTCGGACAGTGATCGGGAGCACCCCGGACGAACGACCGGTTAACGCCTGAATCGGACCGCTCGAAGTACCGACTAGGTCTCGTTCGGATTACTAGAAGGTACGGTGTCAGGCATGACCGGCGTGGGTGACGACTCGCGCGGCCGCCTACTGGGCAGGCCGTGGCTAGTTGTCGGCTTAGTCCTCGCCATCGGCGCCACCCTCGCGCTCGTGCTCAGCGATGACCTTCGCTACCTCCGGCTCGGCATCGTCGCTGCCCTGTGGGCCGCCCTGATCGGCGGCTTCCTGGCGGTGCGTTACCGCAAGCACGCGGCACACAGCGAGGACGCGGTCGCCGAGGCGCAGGCTGTGTACGAGCTCGAACTCGAGCGGGAGATCGCGGCTCGCCGCGAATACGAGCTGGAGATGGAGGCGGAGGCCAGGGCCACGGCCGACTCGAGGTCCCAGGAGGAACTCGAGGCGCTGCGTTCCGAGGTCCTCGCCCTGCGGGAGAGCCTGCAGGCCCTCTTCGGCGGCGAAGTGCTGCTGGAGCGGGTCGCGCTCACCGCGCAGGCGACCAGGATGCGCTCGCTGCACGACGAGAACCGCCTCGTCACCGGGGGTGACGGCAACGGGAAGCCCGCCCCGGCCCAGCTGCTCGCCGGGACCGGTGGCAACGGCAATCTCAGCGCGACCCTCGACGGCACCGCGAACGGCACTGGCAACGGCAATGGGAACGGCGGCCGCAACGGCGCCGGGAAGGGCCGCGGCAAGAAGGCCAAGAAGGCCACCGAGACCGAGCGGCCGACCGAGCTGATCGACCGCGTCAAGGTCCCGATGTCGGAACGTCGTCGCAAGCCCGCCGCCGGAAACGGCGGCGGAAACGGCGACGGAAACGGCGACGACGTCCTGCGCACGCAGCAGATTTCCCGCCCCAAGCCCGCCCGCGCCGAGGCGAAGCCCCCGGCCCGTCCGGCACCGCCGGATCCGCTGGCCGACACCGCCGCCGCGCGTGCGGTGAAGGACGCCGAGCTGCGGGCCGAGGCCGCGCGGCGGCAGGCCGCCGCGGCCGGGCGCACGGACACCACACGCATCGAGCAGCAGCGTCCGCCGGAGCCGCAGAAGTCCCGGCCGGCGCCCGCCCGTGCCGAGGCCACGCGCCGTGACGTCCCCCGCGCGGAAGCCTCGCTGCCCGCGGCCGATGTCGTCCGGCCCGCCGAGGTCTCGCAGCCGGGGATGCGTGCGGTGGAAGCCTCCCGGCCGCAGCTGCGGCCGGCGGAGGCGTCGCGGCCGCAGATGCCGCGCGCGGGCGCGCCGCAGGGCCGGTTCGGTCCTCGGCCGAACGCCGAGCAGAGCAATCCAGGCATGCCCCCGGCCGAGCAGCGGCCCGCCCAGGCGGACCTGACCCGGCCCGCGATGTCGCCGTCCGACCGCGGCCGTCCGGCCTCGAGCGTCGCGCCCCCTGCGCGTCCGCGTACCGAGCCCGAGACGCCCAAGGAGAACACCGCCGAATGGCAGCCGGGCTGGGCCGCTTCCCGGACGCCGGATCGTGCGGTGTCCGATCTGAGTGCCGCCTTCACGAGCCGCGACGACTTCGCCGAGCGGGTCCGGCCGAACCGGCCGCAGCCACCGGTCGAACCGGCGACGGAGCCGACCCCGGAGCAGCCCCGCGCGGCCCGGCAGCCTTCGCGCACGGATCTGCCGCCGGTCCGTCCCGAGCCGCAGCCACCCGCCGAGCCCGAACAGCGCAAGCCGTCCAAGCTGGAGCAGTTCTCCCGGTCGGATCTTTCGCCGATCCTCGAGACCCCGGCAGCCCGGCGCGGTGCGCACCGCACCCCCGCCGAGGAGACGCCCGAGGAGCCGACGACGCCGACCCCGGCTCCGTTGTCCACCACACCGGCCCCGCCGCCTTCGGAACGCGGCCTCGGCCGCACCGGGGGACGCCGCCGTCGTGCGGAAGACGACCAGCCGGCACCGTCCGCCGCCCCCGCTTCGGGTGGGGGCCGTCGCCGACGTCCCGAGGGCGAGCCGCCCGCGTGGGAGGGGCTGGTCGCCGAACGCGCGTCCACCAGCCGCCGCGGGATGCAGCCGGTGAATGGCAGCGCGGCCAACGGCTCCGGCAGTCACCAGGCCGAGCACGACGCCGAGGCCAACGGTTCCGGGTCGCGGGGCCGCCGCTCCGCCGACCACGAAGAGACCGGTACCGGTGGTTCGCACGCGGCGGGCCGCTCGGTCAACGAGCTGCTCGCGGCACACGGTGCCGGCGGTTCGACGCCCCGGCGGCGCCGTCGTGCCGAGGACTGACCTCGTGCGTGGCGTTCGGGTGTGCGGACCCGCCCCGGCACGATGTGCGTAGGGTGACCCGCTGTGAGCGGACCACCCTCCACGGCGACGACTCTCGACCGCGGGCGCAGGCCACGACGGATCACCGTCCTGCTGCCCGTGCTCGGGCTCATCGCCGTCGCCCTGTGCGGCCTGTTCCTGTTCGGCCTCGCCACGGCCCGTGTCGGCGTGCTCGCGGTGGGGATCGGCACCCTCGCGGCGCTCGTGCCGGTCGCGGTGGTCGTGGCCACGTTCCTGTGGGTCGACCGCTGGGAGCCCGAACCAGCGAAGCTGCTGCTGCTCGCCTTCGCCTGGGGCGCCTGTGTGGCGGCGATCGCCGCGCTGCTCATCAACAGCACCGCGGAGGCCGTCGGTGACCTGCTGCTGGGCAGCGGTCAGGGCAGCACGTTCAGCGCGGTGGTCTCCGCGCCGATCGTCGAGGAGGCGTTGAAGGGCGCCTTCGTCCTGCTCATCCTGTGGCGGCGCACCAGCGAGTTCGACGGCGTTGTCGACGGTGTCGTCTACGCCGGGTTCAGCGCGGCCGGCTTCGCCTTCATGGAGAACATCTACTACTTCGGCCGCGCGTTCGCCGACCACGGTTTCGGGAACGGCCAGAACGCCGGGGTGCTCGCCGCCTTCTTCCTGCGTGGTGTCCTGTCGCCGTTCACGCATCCGCTGTTCGCGGTGCTCACCGGCATCGGTATCGGGGTGGCGGCGATCACCGCGAGCAAAGTGATGCGGATCGTGGCGCCACTGGGTGGTTACGTGGCGGCCGTGTGCCTGCACGCGCTGTGGAACGGCGCCGCGCTGATCGGCGGGTCGAAGACGTTCCTCACCGTGTACTTCCTGATCATGGTCCCGCTGTTCATCGGGGTCTTCTACCTCGTGGTGCTGCAGCGACGCCGGGAGCAGCGGATCGTCGCCGCCGCGCTGCCCAAGATGGTCGCGAACCGCTGGATCGCGCCCTCGGAGGTCGACCTGCTCGCGAGCCTCCCTGGACGCCGGGACTGGCGGCGCCAGGCACGGCGCGAGTCCGGCAAACGGGCCGCCAAGGCGGTCGGGCTCTACCAGGCCAGTGTGACCGAATTGGCCTTTCTGTACCGTCGTGGGCTGCGCACGGAGGACGACCGGGAGCGCCAGGCCGAGCTGCTGGCGACGTTGAAAGCGGCCCGCGCCGAGGCCGTCCGCCTCGCGGAGACCGCCCGCTCAGGGTGACCCGGTCCGGGTGAAGCTTGTCACCTGAGACCCGTGCTCCGGGCGGATCGGGGCTACTCTCGCCGCGTCGTCTGGTACCCGTGCGAAGAAAACGGGACTGGAACGAGCAAAGGGAGACAGCCATGAGCGTCCACGGGTGTACGCCATGATGAGGCCCGCCCGACTCGCGGTGGGCGTCGTGTCCGCCGGCCGGGTGGGCAGTGTGCTCGGTGCCGCGCTGGCCAGGGCAGGACACACCGTGGTCGCGGCGTCGGGACTGTCCGCCGCTTCGCTGGCCCGGGCCGAACGCCTGCTGCCGGACGTGCCGCTGCTGCCCCCGGACGAGGTCGTGCGGCGCGCGGATCTCGTGGTGCTCGCGCTGCCCGACGACGCGCTGGCAGGCATGGTGCGCGGACTGGTCGCCACCGGATCGCTCCGGCAGGGCCAGATCGTGGTGCACACCTCGGGAGCGCACGGTGTCGAGGTGCTCGGACCCGCCGCCGAAGCGGGCGTGCTGCCACTGGCCCTGCATCCGGTGATGACGTTCACCGGCCGGTCAGAGGATCTCGAGCGGCTGGCCGCGTGCAGCGTCGGGATCACCGCGATGGGGGCGGACGAGGCCGCGTGGAACGTCGGCGAGGCGCTCGCCGTCGAGATGGGCGCGGAGCCGGTGCGGGTGCCGGAATCCGCGCGTGCGCTGTATCACGCCGCGCTCGCGCACGGTGCGAACCACCTGATGACGCTGGTTGCCGACTGCGCGGAACTGTTGCGTGCGGCCGGAATCGGCCAGTCCGAGCGACTCGTCGCACCGTTGTTGTCGGCGGCATTGGATAATGTGCTGCGGCACGGGGATCGCGCACTGACCGGTCCGGTCGCCCGTGGTGACCTCGGTACCGTCCGCAGGCATCTGGCCGTGCTCACCGAGCAGGCACCCGAGGTCGCTCCGGCCTACCGCGCGCTCGCCAGGCGCACGGTCGCGCGCTCGGAAACCGCCGGGCTGCTGGACGGCGCCGCGGCCGCCGAGCTCACCGACCTTCTCGACGATCCCGCCGAAGGGCAGCAGATCCAGTGACCACACCGAAATTCACCCGCGGCAGGCTGAACACGTTCCAGCCGCCCGAGCACGTCAGTCAGGTCACCGGCGCGTTGCGCGCGGTGGGCCGCAAGGTCTCCTTCGTGCCGACGATGGGGGCGCTGCACGCCGGGCACCGCGAGTTGCTGCGCCGCGCCAAGCGGATCCCGAACGCCGTCGTGGCGGCGTCGATCTTCGTGAACCCGCTGCAGTTCGGCGAGGGCGAGGACTTCGACGCCTACCCCCGTCCGCTCGAGGACGATCTGAGCACGCTCGAAGAGGCGGGCGCCGAAATCGCGTTCGTACCGAAGGCGTCGGATCTCTATCCTGAGGGCGCGACGGTGACCGTCCATCCCGGACAGCTCGGCGACGAGCTGGAGGGCGCGTCCCGGCCGGGGCATTTCGCCGGCGTGCTCACGGTCGTGGCGAAGTTGTTCAACCTGGTACGTCCGGATTACGCGTTCTTCGGGGAGAAGGACTACCAGCAGCTGGTGCTGATCAAGCGCATGGTGGCGGATCTGAACATCCCCACGCGCGTGATCGGGGTCCCGACCGTGCGTGAACGGGACGGACTCGCGTTGTCCTCGCGCAACGTGTATCTCACGCCGGAACAGCGTGCGGACGCGATGGCGCTGTCGGCCGCCCTCACCGCGGGGGCGTTCGTCGGGCGCGAGGGCGCCGAAGCGGTGCTCGACGCCGCGAACGGGACACTGGCCGCGCGACCCGCGGTCGATGTCGACTATCTGGAGTTGAGGGGAACCGACCTCGGGCCCGCGCCCGTCGACGGAGAAGCACGGTTGCTGGTCGCCGCCCGGGTAGGGAGCACCCGGCTGATCGACAACGTTCCGGTGCTGCTCGGCAAGGCCGCCGAGCATCCGGAGGCAGCCGAGTTGGACGCAGGGGAATAGGGAGAGTCCACGATGTACCGGACGATGCTGAAATCGAAGATCCATCGGGTCACGGTGACCCAGGCCGACCTGCACTACGTGGGTTCGGTGACCGTCGACGAGGACCTGATGGAGGCCGCCGATCTGCTGCCGGGCGAGCAGGTGTCCATTGTGGACATCACGAACGGCGCGCGGCTGGAGACCTACGTCATCAAGGGGGAACGCGGCAGCGGCGTGCTGGGGATCAACGGTGCCGCCGCGCATCTGGTGCACCCCGGTGACCTGGTCATCCTGATCTCCTACGGGCAGATGGAGAACGCGGAGGCCGCCGCGTACCAGCCGAGGATCGTGTTCGTCGACGCGGACAACCGGATCGTCGAACGCGGTACGGACGCCGGTCACGCGCCGGAGGGTTCCGGCCTGCTCAGCGGCACCGTGACGTTGCCGGAGGAGGACACCATCGCGTTCCCGGTGGCCGAGACCGCCGACGCGCGCCGCCTCGACGCGTTGCTGCACGCGGAGAGCTGAACCACCTCCAGGGACGGCGGCGTCGCCGAGTAAAGGAACAACTTCGTGCTGCTCGTGGTCGACGTCGGCAACACCAACATCGTGCTGGGCCTGTACTCGGGCGAGGAACTCGTCGGCGACTGGCGGATGCGGACCGACGCGCACATCACCGCCGACGAGCTCGCGCTGACCATGCGGGGTCTGCTCGGCTCGTACGCCGACGCGATCACCGGGATCAGCGCGCTGTCGACGGTGCCCGCCGTGTTGCGTGAGCTGCGGGTGATGCTGGCGCGCTACTACCCGCGGCTGCCGAAGATCGTCGTCGAGCCCGGTGTCCGCACCGGTGTCGCGCTGCTGGTGGACAACCCGAAGGAGGTGGGCGCGGACCGGCTGGTCAACACGCTGGCCGCGCACCATCTGCACAACACCGCGTGCGTGGTGGTCGACTTCGGTACTTCGACCAATGTGGACGCGATCTCGGCGAAGGGCGAGTTCCTCGGCGGCGCGTTCGCGCCCGGCATCGAGATCTCGGTCGACGCACTGGCCGCCCGCGCCGCCGCGCTGCGCAAGGTCGAACTCGTGCCACCGCGGTCGGTGATCGGCAAGAACACCGTGGAATGCCTGCAGTCCGGCATTCTCTACGGTTTCGCGGGCCAGGTCGACGGCCTCGTCCGGCGGATCGTGCGCGAGCTGTCGCCGGACGGGGCGGCGCCGGTCGCCGTGCTCGGGACCGGCGGGCTCGCCCCGTTGGTGCTCAGCGAATCGGAGACGATCACCGAGCACGTCCCCGATCTCACCCTGCTCGGCCTCCGCCTCGTCTACGAACGCAACGCACGCAAGTCCTAGCTCGATCCGGTTCCGGCTGCGGGGTGGACGAGCGCCCCAATGAGGTTTTCTCGGTAGGTGCGGGGGTGCGGCTTTGCTGGTGGGCGCTTTCCCGGGGGCTTGGTGGTGCGGTGAAGGGGTCCTTCGCGGCGTTGAGCGCGGTGAAGGCGGCCTTCACGGCGTGCGGCGGGGTTCGGGGATGTGTCGCGAACGCTCCGTTCGGGACGTTCATCGTCGGCATCGGAGCGTTCGCGACATCGGGCGAATGGTGTCGGCGTGCGCAGGGAAGTCCGAGGGACGCCCTTGTCACATCCCAGACCAGCGCACCGAAGGCGTCCTCCAGCACCTTCGGCAGCACACACGGCCCCAGAATCCTTAGCGAGAAAACCCCAATGTGGCATTGGGTGCGTCACGCACCCAATGCCACATTGGGGCGTTTGTGTCAGGGGTGATGGTGGGCGCGAGTCAATGGGCGTCGCGGCCGCCGCCGTGCCGGGCCAGCCTGCGGCGTTCGAGCAGGTAGCCGAGTCCGGTGAGGGCCAGCGCGGGAAAGGCGATCTTCGCCTGCGGGAAGCGAGCGGTGCCCGGCGGATCGACGGCCTTGCTGCCCGGGTACGCGAGCGCCGAAATCTGTGTCAGCCAGTACAGCGACGCCAGCGTCGCACCGGTGTCCAGGCTCGTGCGGGCCGAGCCCGGCGCGCGCCACAGCTGGTACAGGCTGCCAAGGCCCAGTGCGAGTCCCAGGCTCATCGTCTGTCCGTTGTGGAATTTGGCGTGGGGCGGCCAGGCCGGGTTGTGCACATGGGTGTCGTTCCAGTCGGCCTTGTAGGGGCCGACGGCGGTCGCCAGTGAGGTGGCCGAGATCAGCACCCTGCCGAGGCCACGGCCGCGCAGACGCGGTACTCGCATGAGGTTTCCCCTTCGTCGATGGGTTTCCCTCAGTCTCGACGGTCGAGTTAACTGGAGGTCAAGGTCTCTGGTGCAGGAGTTTCAGTGCAGGAGTTTCAGCCCGACGACGCCCGCCACGATCAGCACGAGACACGAGATACGGGCGACGCCGACCGGGTCGCCGAGCGCCACCATGCCGTAGATCGCGGTGCCGATCGCGCCGATGCCGACCCAGACGGCGTACCCGGTGCCGAGCGGGATCTCGCGGAGCGCGTAGGCGAGCCCGCACATGCTGAGTACGAGCGCGACCCCGAACGTGATGCTGGGGGCGAGTTTCGAGAAGCCCTTCGAGGCGCCGAGCGCGGCGGCCCAGACGGTCTCGAGGAAACCGGACAGGACAAGGACAAGCCAGGACATGGTCGGAACCCTTCGCAGTGATGGTCACTGCGTCGTCTTGTCCTGACCGGGTACGACGCTCTCGTCCGGGGCCGTCCCCGAGCGGGGGGCCACTTCCGACGGTAGCACCGGCCGCGCCCGCCGCCTGGTGATTTCGGTCGCCATCCCGCGGCAATGCCGAATACGTTTCGCATTGCGTCGGCTGCAATCAGCGACGTTCGGCGACGATCAGCACTCGGCGGGTCATCAGATCCAGCGTGATCCGCTGTTGCATCAGGTTCGCGACGATCTTGTCGGGCTCTCCTCCGCTTTCCCCTGCCAGTGCGTCGACCGCCTCGAGCATCAATTCGTTGATCCGGATCTGCCGTTCTCGCCATGCATCGGTCTCGTCGTAGGCGCGGACGTCGAAACCCGCGGCTTCGAGCAGCGGCCGGTGATCCGGTACCTGTGGCGGCATATTCACGGGCTGACCATGAAAATCCCAGGTCGTGGCCACCAACCGGCCGCCGGGAACGAGGATCCGGGCCAGTTCGGCGAGCGCGACCGCTTTGTCGGGAGCGAACAACAACGAGTCCGCGCTCATCACGGCGTTCACGGATGTGGACGGCAAGCCCGTTTCGGCGAAGCTGCCGAACCGGAATTCCGCCCGATCGGACCTGCCCAGCGTCTCGGCTCGCCGTCGCGCCGAGTCCAGTGCGGTCTCCGCTATGTCGATTCCGATCAGCGACGTATTCCGCTGCGCGGAAACCCACAGGCCGGGACCGCCGCGTCCGCAGCCGATGTCGGCGATTGTGTCACCCGCCGATACCTGTGTATCCGCTGTGAATCTCCGCAGATCCGTTTTGGTGACGAAGCTGTACACATCCAGGTCCGCCGGATATTCGTCGCCCAGCACCTCGGTGTGGACCCGTGCCATGACCGCCGACGACGGCGCGCCGTACACCGCGGTGAACACTGCCGCCCAGTCGATCCGATCCATCGAGGTCATCGCCGCCTCGCGCGGAAAACGGACGTGATGATCGGCAGGTCGAACTCGCCGTGGCCGGTCTCCGGATTCGACTCCAGGAAAGCTCGAGCCGCGCTCAACATGGTGTTCGCCTCCTCGGGGGACGCGACGAGCATATGCGAATGCGTGGCCACGGTTTCCACGAGACTTTCTGCGGTGCGCCGCTGGGAGTGCCGGAAAATCTCCCGTTCGAACGGGTCGAAGGCTCGATGCGTGGGCACCTCGCCGGGGTTGTCGAGCCATACCCGGCTGACCCCGGTCCTGGTCAGTTCACGGAACTTGGCGACCCATGGCACGGATTCGTCGTCGTGGTTCCACAGGGCCACGACTACTCCACCCGGCCGAATCACCCGCGCCATTTCGGCGAGCGCCGCGTCGGCGTCGAACCAATGAAAGGCCTGCCCGATGACGACCGCGTCGGCGGAACCATCGGGCAGCGGGATGTTTTCCGCGGTCCCGGTCATCGCGGTGACCTCGGGCAACAACCGGGAGAACTCGGCCAGCATGTCCGGATCCGGTTCGACCGCGGTGACCAGCGACCCGAGTTCGAGCAGACCGATACTCACCTTGCCGGTGCCCGCGGCGAGATCCACGATCCGCAGGGGTGCCGGGGTGGCCCCGGAAAGGCCCCAGGACAATGCTTTCCGCGGGTAGCCGGGGCGATGCCGGGCGTATGCGGCCGCGCGAGAGCCGAACCACGCGGCCCGCCTGGCCCGCAGTTCCTGATCGGGATCAGCTGCCGGTTCGTTCACCAGCCCAGGTTAAACGACGGAAAACCTTCATGTTCGCTCCGCGAACGGTAATCCGGTTGGCGTAGCCGAGCGGTGAGTTCGTACGCTATGGGGCATGAACACCAATCCCCCTTCCGGCGCCACGCCACCCGAAGACGATCTGCCCGAACAGCTGCGGGTCCGCCGGGACAAGCGTGAGCGCATCCTCGCGGAAGGGATCGACCCTTACCCGGTCGAGGTGCCGCGAACGCACTCGCTGGCAGAGGTGCGTGCCGCGCATTCCGGATTGCCCGCCGACACCGCCACCGGTGAGCTGGTCGGCGTGACCGGCCGGGTCATGTTCATCCGCAATACCGGCAAGCTGTGTTTCGCCAGCCTCCGTGAGGGCGACGGGACCGAATTGCAGGCGATGATCAGCCTCGCGAAGGTCGGTGAGGACGCGCTCGCGGCGTGGAAGTCGGACGTCGATCTCGGCGACCACGTATTCGTGCACGGTGAGGTGATCACTTCCAAGCGTGGCGAGCTTTCCGTGCTCGCCGACGGCTGGCGGCTGACCTCGAAGGCACTGCGCCCGCTGCCGGTCGCGCACAAGGAGCTCGCCGAGGAAACCCGGATCCGGCAGCGTTATGTCGACTTGATCCTGCGGCCGAAGGCGCGTGATGTCGTGCGAACCCGCGCCGGCGTACTGCGTTCGCTGCGCGACTCGTTCCACCGTCGCGGTTTCACCGAGGTCGAGACGCCGATGCTGCAGACGCTGCACGGTGGGGCGGCGGCACGCCCGTTCGTCACGCATTCGAACGCCTTCGACCTCGATCTGTATCTGCGGATCGCGCCGGAGCTGTACCTCAAGCGCTGCGTCGTGGGCGGTATCGAGAAGGTTTTCGAGATCAACCGAAACTTCCGGAACGAGGGCAGTGACTCCTCGCACTCCCCGGAGTTCGCGATGCTCGAGTACTACGAGGCCTATGCGACATACGACACCAATGCGGTCATGACGCGCCAGTTGATCCAGGAAGCGGCCGAGACGGTACTGGGTACCCAGGTGGTCACTCTCACGGACGGTTCGGAGTACGACCTTTCCGGTGAGTGGACGACGCTCGGAATGTACGAGTCACTGTCGGACGCGCTGGGCGAAGAGGTCACCCCGGAGACGCCGGCAGGCAAGTTGCTGGCGTTCGCCGAGGCCAGGGGCCTGGAGGTCGATCCGAAGCTCGGCCACGGCAAACTGGTGGAGGAACTGTGGGAGCACCTCGTCGGTGACCATCTCCACGCCCCCACATTTGTCCGTGATTTTCCGCTGGAGACCTCCCCGCTGACCAGGCAGCATCGGAGCAGGCCGGGAGTCGCGGAGAAGTGGGACCTCTACATCCGCGGATTCGAACTGGCCACGGGTTACTCCGAGCTGGTCGATCCGGTCGTGGAACGGCAACGCCTCACCGAACAGTCGCAGCTCGCCGCACAGGGTGATAGCGAAGCCATGCGGCTCGACGAGGATTTCCTGCGCGCCCTGGAGTACGGAATGCCGCCGAGCGGCGGCGTCGGAATGGGGATCGACCGGTTGCTGATGGCGCTGACCGGCCTCGGTATCCGGGAGACGATCCTCTTCCCCCTCGTGCGGCCCGAATAACCCGCCCGTGTGACGGATAGCTGACGGTTATCTCAAACGAGATTTGCGTTAGCCCGGATCAGCGGGTATTAATGTGCTAGACAAAGTCTTCTGTTCCGGGGCTCGCCCCGTAACCAGATCGTTTCGAGTAGCAAGCCCAGGAGGAAACAGATGGCACAGAAGGTGCTCGTCTCGCTGGTCGATGACATCGACGGTACCGAGGCGGAGGAGACCGTTGAGTTCGGTTTGGACGGTGTCGCCTACCAGATCGACCTCTCCGCGGAAAACGCCGAGGAGTTGCGCGACGTCCTGGCGCAGTATGTAGAGCACGCCCGTCGTGCCGGTGGTCGTAAGCGCGCCCCGATTCGCCCGGCCGTCGGCGCCAAGGCTTCGGCTCGCCCGGCGACCGTCGACCGCGAGCAGAACCAGGCCATTCGCGCTTGGGCCCGCAAGAACGGGTACGCGGTTTCCGACCGCGGCCGCATCCCGTCCGAGGTGGTCGAGGCCTACCACAAGAAGAACTGACGGCGTAGTTCGCCGCCAAGCCGCCGGGGAATTCCCCCGGCGGCTTTCTTCATGTCCGGGGATGTTCACGATCTTCGCGGGCGGCCCTGGCGTACTCACCGGGCGACAGGCCGGTTACTGTGCGGAAATCGCGGGTGAAGTGGGACTGGTCGCTATAGCCCAGTTGTGCCGCCAGACCGGCGTAATCCGGCCGGGTCGTCCCCGAGATCCGTCGCGCCCCGTCGTTCAGCCGATATACCCGGATGGCCCACTTGGGGGTGCAGCCGATGTGTTCGGCGAACAGCCGTTGCAGGGAACGGAGCCCGAGACCGGTGGCCGCGCACAGCTGGGCGACCCGGGTAATTCCCGGGTCGGCGTCGATTGTTTCGACCGCCTCGGCGGCATGGGCCGCCGCCGGGGGAAGAACGGGCGGATTTGCCATCAGCAGGTTGTCGGCCACTTCGGCCATTTCGTGATCTCCGTTCACGTTCCGGATCGATTCCGTCGCCGCATCGGCCGCCGGGCCGAAGACTTCGGCCAGCGGGATCGAGCGGTCCGTGATATTGCGGACCGGCTGACGAAGGAAAGGCCGGAAACATCCCGGCCGGAACCGGACACCGAGACCGTGCACCCTGCCCTCGAGGCGATAGGAGAACACGTCGTGCATCGGTCCGTACACGCCATCGGCGCCGGGGAAGAACACGGCGTGGACCGAGAGATTCGGCAGGACGCGCTGTTCGAACGGCGGCTGCCCGCGAAGATCCCAGCGCAGTATCCAGTAGTACTGCACGAATGGCGTCAGAGCGGACGCGGGCGGATGCCGGGTCAGCGTGAACTTCGTTCGGGCAACGCGCTCGTTGATGATGCCCCGGGGGATCCGGCGATCGGGCACCGGATCACGATAGCTGTCGCGTTCCTTCTATACCTTTCGCTCTCCGCGGTGGCTGGATGGAGTCATGGCTGATCACTCCGCATTCGTCCCTTCGGCAGCGGCCGAATTCCAGCGTGTCGCCGCATCGCTCACTCCGGATGACCTCACCGTTCGCACGCCGTGCGAGGCCTTCGACGTGCGAGGTCTGCTCAATCACCTGCTCTACTGGGGCCCGTGGCTGCTGGCCGCTGGGCGCCAGGAGGAACCGCCGGCCGTCACGGGTGGCGAGACCGATGTGGACCTGGTCACCGGCGATTGGGCTGCGGCGCTGGAGAACCAGACGAAGACGCTGGTGCACGTTTTCTCGGCGTCGGCGGCCTGGACGGGGATGACGTCCCTGGGACGCACTGAAATGCCGTCGAGCGTCGTCGGTGAGATGGTGCTCGGCGAGTTCGTGCTGCACGGCTGGGATCTCGCGCGTGCCGTCGGCCGGGATTTCGCCTGTGCGGCGGAAATCGCCGCCGCGGTGCACGCCGGTGCCGTCGCGATGGGCGCGCAGGCGCGGGAAATGGGCGTGTACGGCCCCGAGGTCGCCGTTCCCGAGTCCGCGCCGATGCTCGACCGCGCGCTGGGAGCGACGGGCCGGGACCCGCTGTGGAAGCCCTGAGTGCGTGGGTCCGCGGGCTCGTCGTGGCGGCTGCGGTTTCGCGCCGCGGCCCGGGATGTCGTGAACGCTCCGTTTGGGACGCTCATCGTCGGCAACGGAGCGTTCGCGGCATCGGGCGAGGCTGTCGGTTTGGGCAGGGGAAGTCCGAGGGACGCCCTGGTCGCATTCAGCGCACCCAGGGCCCCCTTTGTCGCATCCCCAGGGCAGCGCACCGTAGGCGTCCTGCGGCACATCCGGCGGGACCCACGGCCCCGGACCCCTTGGTGAGAAACCTGAGTGTGTCCGGATGGGCATCTCGCGTGCCTGAACGCGCGACTCGCGTGATTGGGCGCGTATCTCGCGTGTCTGGGTGGAGAACTCAGCGGGAACAGGTGCGGGGGCACTCCGCGCATTCGGTTTCGTCGGGCAGGAGATAGGAGAAGCAGCAGCTTTCGCGGCGGCGGGTCCACTCGCGGTGTCCGTCGGGGCCGGTGTCCAGCCGCAGGGTCGAGGGCGAGGTCAGCGGCGGGAACCGGGCGTCGAGCACGAGGGCCGCGTCGGCGACGCCCGCGCCTTCGGCCTCGGCCGTGCCGCCCTGCTTGCCCGCCCACCAGAGGGAGTTGTCCAGCGCGTCGGTCGCGGCGGCCCACAGCATCCGGCGGCCGAGCCTGCTGCCCGGCGCGTACGCGCGGACGAACTTCGCGGCGTGGGCGATGTAGTGCGCCCGCAGCACCGCGGCGAGGGCGCGCTCGTCGGGCACCACCGTCGCTTCCGGCAGCGCGGAACCGGGGTCGGTCGGCAGGCAGTAGAAGTCGTCGCCCAGCACGGCCATCCCGACCGGATGCGGCCGGTCGTCGCCCAGCTCGAAGGCCAGTTCCGCCGGCTTCAGCGACGGGACTCTGCGCTCGTGGTGCAGCAACAGCGCGCCGACGTAGGCGGGGACGTGCAGGTACCACGACATGACGTAGCTCGCGGTAGTGCGCTCCGGGGCTTCGCCGTACTCGGTGAACAGCCAGTCGCCGAGCAGCTTCCGCCAGTCCTTGAACCGCTCTGGATCGGCCAGCAGATCCGAACAGCGCAGCCAGCCCGCGGGGACGTCCCGGCGGATCTCGCCCCGCTCCTGCAGCCCCCCGACTCGCAGGAGCGAAGCCGCGAGGCCGTCGCCGACCTCGCGTGCGTCGCGGAAGGACCGCTGATGGTTCACCCGCGGCCCTCCTTACCGGCGCTGCGACACACGTGTTGATTAGGCGTGCCTAACCTTACATACTTTTCGGCGTTGCGCCAATCGGGTAACCAGGAAGTGGGAACTTCCAGGTTGCGCATCTGTTCGCGGTGAGCGGACACGGCCCGTCCGGAGGAATCCGGATGGCCGGACACACGTTGTGCTTGACGTAAAGGTGCAGGGCAACCGGATGATGAGAGATGTCCGTGCGGATAGCCGTACGGGTGCGATCGGGCCGCCAACAGCCGTAGTGGTACGCCAGCGCGACGACTTGGCTACTAGAGTGGTCTCACGGTGCTGAATCCATCGCGGTGCAAGCACGCGATGGAAACGGGCCGCCGGCGCAGCAGTCGAGGGAGTGCACATGTTTGAGAGGTTCACCGACCGCGCGAGGCGGGTGGTTGTCCTGGCCCAGGAAGAGGCCCGGATGCTCAACCACAACTACATCGGCACCGAGCACATCCTCCTGGGTCTGATCCACGAGGGTGAAGGTGTCGCCGCCAAGGCGCTGGAGTCGCTGGGTATCGCCCTCGAGGGCGTGCGCCAGCAGGTCGAGGAGATCATCGGCCAGGGCCAGCAGGCGCCGAGCGGGCACATCCCGTTCACGCCGCGGGCGAAGAAGGTGCTGGAGCTGTCGCTGCGTGAGGCGCTGCAGCTCGGCCACAACTACATCGGCACCGAGCACATCCTGCTCGGCCTGATCCGCGAGGGCGAAGGCGTCGCCGCGCAGGTACTGGTCAAGCTGGGTGCGGACCTGAACAGGGTGCGCCAGCAGGTGCTGCAGCTGCTTTCGGGCTACCAGGGTGGCAAGGAGTCCGCCGAGACCGGCTCCGGCCGTGGTGAGGGCACGCCGTCCTCGTCGCTGGTGCTGGACCAGTTCGGCCGCAACCTGACCGTCTCCGCCCGCGAGGGCAAGCTGGACCCGGTGATCGGGCGCGGCAAGGAGATCGAGCGGGTCATGCAGGTCCTCTCGCGGCGGACGAAGAACAACCCCGTGCTGATCGGCGAGCCCGGCGTCGGCAAGACCGCCGTCGTCGAGGGGCTGGCGCAGAACATCGTCAAGGGCGAGGTCCCGGAGACGCTCAAGGACAAGCAGCTCTACACCCTCGACCTGGGTTCGCTGGTCGCGGGCTCGCGCTACCGCGGTGACTTCGAGGAGCGGCTGAAGAAGGTCCTCAAGGAGATCAAGACCCGCGGCGACATCATCCTGTTCATCGACGAGCTGCACACGCTGGTCGGGGCGGGCGCCGCGGAGGGCGCGATCGACGCCGCGTCGATCCTCAAGCCGATGCTGGCGCGTGGTGAGCTGCAGACCATCGGCGCGACCACGCTCGAGGAATACCGCAAGTACATCGAGAAGGACGCCGCGCTGGAGCGCCGGTTCCAGCCGATCCAGGTCGGCGAGCCGTCGCTGGAGCACACCATCGAGATCCTCAAGGGCCTGCGCGACCGGTACGAGGCGCACCACCGCGTCTCGATCACCGACTCGGCGCTGGTGGCCGCGGCGACGCTGGCCGACCGGTACATCAACGACCGGTTCCTGCCGGACAAGGCGATCGACCTGATCGACGAGGCGGGCGCGCGGATGCGCATCCGCCGGATGACCGCGCCGCCGGACCTGCGCGAGTTCGACGAGAAGATCGCCGACGTGCGCCGGGACAAGGAGTCCGCGATCGACGCGCAGGACTTCGAGCGCGCCGCCCGGCTGCGGGACGAGGAGAAGACGCTGCTCGGCCAGAAGGGCGAGCGGGAGAAGCAGTGGAAGGACGGTGACCTGGACGTCGTCGCGGAGGTCGACGACGAGCAGATCGCCGAGGTCCTGGCCAACTGGACCGGTATCCCGGTGTTCAAGCTCACCGAGGAGGAGACCACGCGTCTGCTCCGCATGGAGGACGAGCTGCACAAGCGGATCATCGGCCAGGAGGACGCGGTCAAGGCCGTGTCCCAGGCGATCCGCCGTACCCGCGCCGGCCTGAAGGACCCGAAGCGCCCGTCCGGCTCGTTCATCTTCGCCGGTCCGTCCGGTGTCGGTAAGACCGAGCTGTCCAAGGCGCTGGCGTCGTTCCTGTTCGGCGAGGACGACGCGCTCATCCAGATCGACATGGGTGAGTTCCACGACCGCTACACCGCTTCGCGGCTCTTCGGTGCCCCTCCGGGCTACGTCGGCTACGAAGAGGGTGGCCAGCTGACCGAGAAGGTGCGGCGCAAGCCGTTCTCGGTGGTGCTGTTCGACGAGATCGAGAAGGCGCACCAGGAGATCTACAACACGCTCCTGCAGGTGCTGGAGGACGGCCGCCTGACCGATGGCCAGGGCCGCACGGTCGACTTCAAGAACACGGTGCTGATCTTCACCTCGAACCTGGGTACCTCGGACATCTCGAAGTCCGTGTCGCTCGGCTTCGGTTCCGGTTCGGACTCGACGAACCGGTACGAGAAGATGAAGCAAAAGGTCAACGAGGAAATGAAGAAGCATTTCCGCCCGGAGTTCCTGAACCGGATCGACGACATCATCGTGTTCCACCAGCTGACGCAGGAACAGATCATCGAGATGGTCGACCTGATGATCGGCCGGGTCGAGACCCAGCTCAAGGTCAAGGGCATGGAGCTGGAGCTGACCTCGAAGGCGAAGGCGCTGCTGGCCAAGCGTGGCTTCGACCCCGTGCTCGGTGCCCGGCCGCTGCGCCGGACCATCCAGCGCGAGATCGAGGACCAGCTGTCGGAGAAGATTCTCTTCGGCGAGGTCGAGGCGGGCCAGATCATCCTGGTCGACGTCGAAGGCTGGAACGGCGACCCGGAGGAGAAGGACGACAAGGCCCACTTCACCTTCCGCGGTGAGAAGAAGCCGACGTCCGTCCCCGACGCCCCGCCGGTCAGCATCGGCGCGAGCAGCGGTGACGACGCCAACGAGGCCGAGAACGACTGATCTCGGTTAGAGCCTGACGAGAGGGCGGTTCCCCGGTGGGGAGCCGCCCTCTTGCCGTATTCAGCTCGTTGTGGCCCTGGTGCCCTGACAGCGGGCGTCATAAGGTGTACATTATAGTTGCCCGATGGAGTGGGACATCGAGCTCCACGAGGAGGTGGACCGTTGGTTCACGTCGTTGTGCGAGAACGACCCGATCACGGCGGACCGGGTGGAAGAGGCCATCGACGTTCTGGCGCGGGAGGGGCCGCGGCTAGGGCGGCCGTTGGCTGATCGGGTCAAGGGCTCACGACAGCACAACTTGAAGGAGCTGCGTCCGGCCTCCGCGGGTAGCACCGAGATCCGGATCCTGTTCGCGTTCGATCCGGTGCGGAAGGCGGTGCTCCTGGTCGCCGGTGACAAAGCCGGTAACTGGAAGCGGTGGTACGACATCAACATCCCGATCGCCGAGAAGCGATACGAACGACATCTGAGGGCGCTGAAGGAGGGCTGAAGCATGGGCCGGTCGTGGAAGGACGTAAAAGCGGAGAAGCTCGCTCGTGACCGGGAAGCCGGTCGCGACATCGAAGCGGCCCGTACCGCTGCTCGTGAGGCCACTGAGGCGTACGTGCTCGGTTTCCGGCTGGCGCAGCTCCGCGAGGATGTCGGGATGAGCCAGACCGAACTCGCAAAGCGCATGGGTGTGAGCCAGCCTCGGATCAGTCAGCTGGAGCAGGGCGACCCCGGTCAGATGGAGCTGGACACCATTCGCCGGTACATCGTGGCGCTCGGCGGTCGCATGCGGGTCGTCGCGGACTTCGAGGACCACGACGTCACGGTGTCGGCCAGCCAGCACGATCACAGCGACGCCTGCGCCTGACTCCGGCACGTTCCGCCTCATCCGGCGTGAGACGATGCGCTGGCCGGTCCGGGGAGGGGGAGGCGTGGACGTTCTGTCGATCGATTTCGGCACTTCGAGCACCGTGGGCGTGTTGTCCGCGTTCGGTCGTGGACCTCGTGCCATCGAGATCGACGGGTCGGTCACGATGTCGTCGGCGGTGTACGCGGGTGAGGACGGGCTGCTCGTCGTGGGGCAGGACGCGGAACGCCGGGCTCGGCTCGAGCCGAGCCGGTTCGAACCCAATCCGAAGCGCCGTATCGACGAGGGCACGCTGCTGCTCGGTGACGCGGTCGTCGAGGTGACCGACGCGTTCGCGGCGGTGTTGCGGCGGATCGGCGAGGAGGCCGAGCGGCAGCTGAACCGGCCGCCGGACCAGGTGCGTATCTCCCACCCCGCCGGCTGGGGCGCCACGCGGCAGGAGGTGTTGCGGCGCAGCGCGGCCAAGGCCCGGTTGGTCGACGTCCGGCTGATTCCCGAGCCGGTGGCGGCCGCGGCGCACTACGCGGCGCTGGGCGATCAGCCGTCGCGCCGCCTTGGCCCGATCGCGGTGTACGACCTCGGGGCGGGCACCTTCGACTGTTCGGTCGTCGGGATCACCGAACACGGTTTCGCGGTGCTCGCCGAGGACGGGCTGCCCGATCTCGGCAGCCTCGACATCGACCAGGCGCTGCTTGTCCACATCGGACGGTCGGTGTCGCACGCCGATCCCGCGCAGTGGCAGCGGCTGCTGCGCCCGCACACGACCGCCGACCGCAGGCTGCGCCGTTCGCTGCTGCAGGATGTCCGTGACGCCAAGGAAAGCCTGTCGCGGCACCCGCGGACCGAGGTGCCGATGCCGGAGCCGTTCGGGGACGTCCTGGTGACCAGGGACGAGCTTGAGGCGCTGGTCCGGCCGAGCCTGTTGCGCAGCGCCGAACTGCTCGCCGCGACCGTCCGGCGGGCCGGGCTGACGCCCGCCCGGCTCGGCGGGATCTACCTCGTCGGCGGGCCGAGCCGGATGCCGTTGCTCGCCGGACTGCTCGCCCAGCAGCTCGGCGTCGTGCCGACGACGCAGGACCAGCCGGAGACGGCGGTCGCGTTCGGGCTGCACCACGTGCCGCTCGGCGGCGCCGACCCGAATCTCACCGTGCCCGCCTTCGCGCCGGTTCGGCCGCCAGTGGCACCGCCACCGGCACGACAACCCTGGCCCGGCCCACCGCCCATGTCGCAGCGTCCCGGACCGCCGCCACAGCCAGGAACGATGGGGCAGGCGTGGCGGGCGCCGCAGCCGGAACTCCGGCGTTCGGCGAAGAAGCCGTTGCTCATCGGCGCCGCTGTGCTGGTGGTGATCGCCGTCGTCGTGACCGCCGTGCTCCTGGTGAGCAAGAGCGACACACCCGCGGCGGCCCCGGCGGAAAACTGCACCGCCGCGTCCACCTTCGACCAGTCCGGGTTCACGCCGTGCCTGCGCTCGCTGGCCGGCACCGTGCCCGACCGTACCCAGTGCTCCGGCAACCCGGCGGCGGCCAAGACGCTGAACGCCGTCGCGGCGGTCGACTGCACCGTGCGGGCCGACCTCTCGGGCAAGGTCGACCGGGTCACGACGATCAGCTACTACCAGGGGATCGACACCGCCGCGGTCGCCGCGCGGGCGAACCTGGACCTGAACTCGGCCAAGAACGTCAACGGGACCTGGACCGGCGGCGGCCAGCGCGGCAGCTACGTGGCGGGCGCGACCGGCGGCGACGCGGGGTTCGTGCTCTTCCAGGTCGACGGGAAACCGGCGGTCGGCGTCGTCGTGCTGCTCGATCGGGCCGGCAAACCGACCGCCGCGAGTATGGCCGGATACTTCACCGAACAGGTCAAACCGGCCTGAGCGTCAGTGCAGGGCGCCCGCGGGGACGGCGAGATCCTCGGTCACCGCCAGGGCGGTGTCGACGAGTGCCGCTAGCGCCTCGGCCGTGCGCGACACGTCGAGACTCGGCGCGGCCGTCCCCGCGGCGGCGACCTGCTCCGGGCTGTAGGGCACGTGCACGAAACCGCCGCGCGCCCCGGGAAACTCCGTGGCCAGCAGGTGCATGAGGCCGTAGAAGACCTGATTGCACACGTATGTTCCGGCCGTGTGCGACACCGAGGCGGGCACGCCCGCCTCCCGGATCGCCGCGACGCAGGCCTTGACGGGCAGCGTGCTGAAGTACGCCGCCGGGCCGTCGGCGATCACGGGGACGTCCACCGGCTGGGCGCCCGCGTTGTCCGGGATCCGCGCGTCGACGAGGTTGATGGCGACCCGCTCCGGCGTGACGTCCGGACGGCCGCCCGCCTGGCCGACGCACACCACGAGGGCCGGGCCGTGCTGCTCGATTGCCTTGCGCAGTGCGGGAAGCGAGGCGTCGAACTCACACGGCAGCTCGACCGCGACGACGTCGTCACGGCCTGTCGCGAGTGCGGACACCGCCTGCCACGACGGGTTCACCGCCTCGCCGCCGAACGGCGCGAACCCCGTCACCAGCACCTTCACCACGTTCCTGCCTCCTCATGCCGTCAAGGCCACCTTACGGGCGTTGAATCCAGTCCAGTCGCGCAGCGCGTCCGTTGAGGGCGGCGGCGGGGGCATGGATGGAGCTCGTAAGGTGGCCTTGACGGCATTGCGGACCGCGATCAGGCGGCGGGTTTCAGGTCGCCCGGGTAGAGGTACTGATCCGCGGGCTTGCCGTTCCCGTAGATCCACGCGTCGAAGAAGCCCTGCAGGTTCTGGTGCGCGAACCGCTCGGTGAAGCGCTGGAACTCCTGCATGCTCGCGTTCCCGTCGCGGTGTGCCGAGGGCCAGCTCTTCAGCACCCGGTCGAAGGCCTGCTGGCCGATGGTGTTCCGCAGCGCGTGCAGCATGAGCGGGCCCTTCGAGTACACGTACGTGAACTCGTTGCCCGGCCCCATGTCGTACAGCTTGCCCGCCCAGAACGCCGGCGTCGCGCCCTTCACCGTGTTCAGGTAACGCGCCTTGAGGTCCTGGCCGTCCTTGGCCTCGGACCACAGCCACTGCGCGTACGAGGCGAAGCATTCGTTGAGGCAGACGTCCTTCCAGTGCTTCACCGCGACCGAGTCGCCGTACCACTGGTGGGCGTTCTCGTGCACGATCGTCTGGACGTTGCCCGCCCGGCCCGAGTAGATCGGCCTGCTCAGCGTCTCCAGCGAGAACCCGATCGGTTCGGCGAGGAAGATCCCGCCCGCTGCGTCCACCGGGTACGGCCCGAACTTCGACTCCAGGAAGTCGAGGATCTCCGGGAGCTTGGCCTCGGCCTGCTTGGTGGAATCCGGCGTGCCCGGCGCGTACGAGCTGACGATCGGCGTTCCGTCGGCACGCTTCGAGCGTTCGAAGGTCCACTTGTCGATCGCGACCGTCGTCATGTACGGCACGACGGGGGTTTCTTCCGCCCAGACGTGCGTGGTGCCCTGCGGCGTCTTGTGGGTTCCGCGCTCGCGTCCGTTGGAGATCACGCCCCATTCGTCGGGCACGGTGATCGCCAGGTGGAAGGTGGCCTTGTCCAGCGGGGTGTCGTTGACCGGGTACCAGGTCGACGCCGACTTCGGCTCACCGGCGGCGAACGCGCCGCCCGATTTGCCGAACTGCCAGCCGTTGGGCCCCAGTTTCGGATCGTTGATCGCGGCCGGAACGCCGTGGTAGGCGATCTTGACGCCGAACGGCTGGCCGCGGTGAAGCGCTTTCGCCGGGGTGATCACGAGCTCGTGCTCCCCGGTGCGCGCGAACTTCGCCGCGCGGCCGTTGACCTCGACCGAGTCGACGGTGAGGCCCTGCAGGTCCAGGTTGAACGAGCTGAGCGACTGCGTCGCCCGCGCCGAGATGTCCTGGACGCCGGTGAGCTGACGCGTCGGCGGGTCGTAGCTGACCTTGAGGTTGTAGTCGGCGACGTCGTAGCCGCCGTTGCCGTCCTGTGGGTAGTAACTGTCCCCCGCTCCGTCGCTGCCCGGCGTCGGCTGCCCCCAGCCGTCCTCGCCCGCGGCCGCGACCCCGCTGCTCAGGGTGATTCCGGCTAGCACGGCCGCTACGGCCACAACCGGTTTACGCCAGTGGTGCTGACCCCTCATCGAAGCTCCCGTCGGTCTACTTGGACACGAACTCGCTGCAACGTATCTGCCGACCCGCATGATTCACTGGTGGCGGCCCGTTTTGTCCGGAAAATTCACACCTACGTCGGGCCATTCGGACACCCTTCCGGGACGTCCGGGCATGGTGGCCCGCACGGTTCTGGAAAGCTGGAGTCATGCGCGTGGCGCTGCTGGGCCCATTGCGGGCGGTGCAGGACGACGGTACCCCGATCGAGATCGGCGGCGCCCGGCTCCGCACGCTCTTGGCGCGGCTGGCCCTCGACCCCGGGCGCCCGGTCTCCGCCGAGGCGCTGATCGACGGTCTGTGGGGTGACACGCCGCCCGCCGACGCGGCCAACGCGCTCCAGTCGCTGGTGTCCCGGCTGCGCAAGGCGCTGGGCGCCGGGAGCGTCGAATCCGGCGCCGCCGGATACCGGCTGGCGCTCCAGCCGGACGACGTCGACGTGTCCCGTTTCGAGCGGCTCGCCGCCGACGGCCGTCGTGAACTCACCGCGGGCCGGGAAACGCGGGCGGCGGAGCTGCTGGCCGACGCGATGGAGTCGTGGCGGGGCACCGCGCTTGCCGATGTGCTGGACGCGCCCTTCGCGGGTGCGCCCGCGGCGCGGCTCGAAGAACTGCGGATCGAGGCGGCCGAGGATCTCTACGACGCGCGGATCCGCGTGGGACAGCACGCCGAGGTACTCGCCGACCTCACCGCGCTCGCCGGCGAACATCCGCTGCGGGAGCGACTGGCCGGTCTGCGCGTCCGGGCGCTGTGCGCGGCGGGCAGGCAGTCCGACGCGCTGGCCGTGTACGCGGCCATCCGGGAAACGCTCGCCGATCAGCTCGGCGTCGATCCGTCCGCCGAACTGCAGGAGATCCACCTCGCCGCGTTACGGGGCGAGTTCGCTCCGCTCGCGCCGGTCACCGATCGGCTCCCGACCCGGCTGAACAGCTTCGTCGGCAGGGACGACGAACTGAAACTGCTCGCCGAACTGCTCGACGGGGCCCGGCTGGTGACCCTGGCCGGCCCGGGTGGCGCCGGAAAGACCCGGCTCGCCATCGAAGCCGCGTCGCGGCACCCCGCCCAGCCCCGGGGCCGGGTGTGGTTCGTGCCGCTGGCCGGCGTCCGCGATCCGCAGGACGTCCTCGGCGCGCTGGTGAACGCGTTGGAAGTCCGCGATCTGCGCAGTCACGAGGCCGACATCCGGCGCAGAACGGTCGAGACGTCGATGGAGCACGTCGTCGACATCCTCGGCGGTGCGGAATCGCTGCTGGTGCTCGACAACTGCGAGCACGTCATCGACGCCGCCGCGCGGCTGGTGGACGCGCTGCTCACCAGGGTGCCGTCGGTACGGGTGATCGCGACCAGCCGGGAGCCGCTCGCGATCACCGGCGAGGTGCTGTGCCCGCTCGGTCCGCTGCCGGTACCAGGAGAACAGGCCTCCGTCGAGGAAGCGGGCGAGCTGGGCGCGATGCGGTTGTTCCTGGACCGGGCCGTCGCGGTGCGGCCGGACTTCGTGCTCAACGCGTCCACTGTGGACGATGTCGCGCGGATCTGCCGCAGTCTCGACGGGATGCCGCTCGCGCTCGAACTGGCCGCGGCGCGGTTGCGGTCGATGACCGTCGCGCAGATCGCCCGCCGGCTCGACGATCGCTTCCGGCTGCTCACCTCGGGAAGCCGCACGGCGCTGCCACGTCAGCGGACCCTGCGCGCGGTGGTCGAGTGGAGCTGGGATCTGCTCACCGACGCCGAGCTGATGCTGGCCAGACGCCTGTCGGTGTTCGCCACCGGTGCCTGCGTCGAGGCGATCGAGGCCGTCTGCGCCGACGACGCGCTCGCCGAGGCGGACATCTTCTACGTCCTCGGCTCGCTCGTCGAGAAGTCCATTGTGGATGCCGTGGAGGACAGCAGGGGCGAGCAGCGGTACCGGATGCTCGAAACGATCCGGGTGTACGCCCGTGAGCGACTGTCCGAAGCGGACGAAGAAGGCATGGTGCGGGCCAGGATGTTCGGCTACTACGTCGAACTCGTGGAACGGCTGGAGCCGAAGCTGCGTTCCCGGGAACAGCTCGACACCATCGCTCGCTACGAGGACGAGAACGCCAACATGCTCGCCGCGCTGCGCTCGGCGATTGAATTGTCCGAAGTGGACACAGCGTCGCGGCTGCTCGGCGGGATATTCTGGTACATGTCAACCCTCGGCCAGGGGGAGCTGGCGAAAAGCCTGGTCGGGCAGGTGCTCGAGTTCGGTGACCGGTTGCGTCCCGACTTCCGCGCGGCCATGCGCATGATCGGTGCGATGATGCAGATGCCGTCGGAGATGCCCTCGGCCGAGCGGGTGCGGGAGCTGGTGGAGGACTGCCTGGACTCGCACGCGATCGAGCGGTTCCCCGCCTTCGCCCTGGCGATGCCGATGCTGGCCTTTCTCAATGGCGACAAGGTAGTGGCGCAACGGGAGATCGAACGGGCCAAGGGCTTGCCCGACCCGTGGGCGCGCGCGGCGGCGTGCTGGGCCGAGAGTTTCGTGCTGATCGACTCCGGGGAGCTGGACGCCGCCGACGCCGCCCTCGAACGCGCCCTCACCGGGTTCAAGGAGGTCGGGGACCGCTGGGGAACGGCGATGGCTCGCAGTTTCCAGGCGCTCAACCTTTCCCAGCGGGGGAACAGCGCGGAGGCGATAGCGTCCTATCAGGAAGGTCTTCGCCTCGCGCTCGAACTGAAGTCGCCGGACGACGTCGCGCAGCAGTGGTGGCGGCTGATCCTCGAACACGTAAGGGCGTGTGACCTCGTCGCGGCGGAACGGGAAATCGAAGCCGCGCGGCGGTACGCGGCGGGGGCGGGGAACCGCCAGCTGGACGTCATCACCATGCTCGGTGAACTGGAAATACTGGTGCAGCGAGGCGAATACGCGACCGCGCGGGAGGAGATCCCCGCGATCAGGGAGCGGTCGGAAGTGCTCGCGATCCCGCGCGAGATCCTGCAGGAATGGACCGGGACCATCACGGCCCGCCTCGACATCGCGGACGGACGGCTCGACGAGGCGGAAAGCTGGGCCTTGGCCGCGATGCGGAAGAGCGGTGGCCGCCCGGACTTCCCGGATCTGGCGGCGTCGGCCGATCTGCTGGCCGTGATCCGCCTGCGGCAGGGACAGCCGGAGGAAGCGGCGACCGTGCTCGGCCTCGCCGCGCGGCTCCGTGGCACTTTCGACCACGGCGATCCGGAAACACGCCGGCTCGTCGGTTTGCTTCGCGAGGAGCTTTCCGAATCGCGCTACGAAGAACTCATCGAAGAGGCGCGGAGTGTGTCCAAAAAGGACGCCTTCGAGCGACTGCTGGCGCCGGCGGAGCGCCGCGAGTAGGACATCGTCCCACTCGCGGCGCCACCCCCTTTTCTTCCCCTTATTCAGACCCGCTTGCGATAGGCCCACGTCGCGAGCGGGAAGAACACCAGCACGGCTCCGGCCATCCAGGCCAGTGAACCGGCGAGTGAACTGCCCATCGGTGCGCCGGTCAACAGCCCGCGCAGGACGTTCGTCAGCTGGCTCACCGGGCTGATGTCCGCCCAGGCCTGGAGCCAGCCCGGCATCGTCGAGGTGTTGGCGACGAACACGTTGCTGCCGAAGGTCAGCGGCATGATGAAGATGAACATCACACCGGTCACCGCGCCGCTGCTGCGCATCGCCATCCCGACGAACACCGAGAGCCAGCAGAAGCACAGCCCGAACGCGAGCACCAGCAGGATGCCCAGCACGAACTCCGCCGGACCGGTGGTGACCCGGAAGCCCATGACCGTGGCCACGACCATCAGCACCGCGAGGCACACGAGGTACCGCACGATGTCCGCGAGTACCGCGCCGATCAGCGGCGCCGAACGGGCGATCGGCATACTGCGGAACCGGTCGAACACACCCTTGGTGATGTCGGTGTTCATCTGCGTGCCGATGGTCATGCTGGCCTGCAGGATGTTCATCACCATGACGCCCGGCACGAGCGTCTGGAGGTAGTTTTCGGGGTTGCCGCCCAGTGCACCGCCGAACAGGTAGGTGAACATCACCAGGAAGACGATCGGCATCAGCGTCACGTCGAGCAGCTGTTCCGGGTTCTTCCGGATCTTCAGGATTCCGCGCCAGGCAAGGGAAAGCGCGTGTTGCAGCCCCCTGCCGACGCTGACGTGTGCCGGCGGGATCCCGGCGCTCGCGGTGAGCGTGGTCATGCCAGGCTCCCTTCCAGTTTCTTGTCCTCAGTGGACTCATCGGCCGCGTGCCCGGTCAGTGCCAGGAACACCTCGTCAAGGCTGGGTAACCGCAGCGCCAGCTCGTCCGCGGTGATCCCGGCCTCGTCCAGCTTGCGGACCAAAGTGGACAGCAGGACCGGGTCGGACACCGGCGCGGTGAGCAGCCCGGTGTCGTCGTTCCGATGCGGACGGACGCCGGTCAGCTCGCCAAGGATGCGCTGCACCGAGTCCAGATCGGTGAGCGAGGTGGGGCGCACCTGGAGCGTCTGCCCGCCGACGCGGCGCTTGAGCTCGTCCGCGCGGCCGTTGGCGACGACGTGCCCGTGGTCGAACACGGTGATCGTGTCGGCCAGCTGATCGGCCTCCTCCAGGTACTGCGTGGTGAGCAGCACCGTCGCGCCCTCACCGACGAGCTGGCGGACGACCTGCCACACCTCGTTGCGGACGTGCGGGTCCAGTCCGGTGGTCGGTTCGTCGAGGTAGATCACCTCGGGCCCGCCGACGAGGCTCGCCGCCAGGTCCAGCCGCCGCCGCATTCCGCCGGAGTAGGTCTTGATCGGCCGCTTCGCCGCGTCGGTCAGCTCGAACCGCTCCAGCAGTTCCTCGGCACGGGTTCGGGCGTTCGCGCGGGACAGGTTGAGCAGCCTGCCGATGAGCATCAGGTTCTCGGTGCCGCTCAGGTCCTCGTCGACCGAGGCGTACTGCCCGGTCAGCCCGATCATCGAGCGGACCCGCACCGGATCCTTCACCACGTCGTAGCCCGCGACGGTCGCGTGGCCCGCGTCCGGCTTGAGCAGTGTCGCCAGGATGCGGACCGCCGTCGTCTTCCCCGCGCCGTTCGGCCCGAGCACCCCGACCACCTTGCCGAACGGAACCTCGAGGTCCACCCCGTCCAGCGCCTTCGTCTCCCCGAAGTGTTTGACCAGGCCTTCGGCCCGGATCGCGTGCGACATCACGTCTCCCTTCGCTGTCGCTTGCGACCAGAGTGGACCGACGCGCTGGCAGGCCGCGCACAGCGCGCTGTCAGGCGGGGGCCGTCCCTGCCAGGGCGTGTGCGGAGGTGTCAGCGGTGCGTGTCGTGTGGAGGTCTTGTGGAGGTCCGTCCTGCGTCCGCCGGTGCCGGACCGGGGATCGGCATACTCGGCCGCATGGTGGTTGAAGGGGAAGTCAGGGCGCGGCGCGGGTGGGTGACCTTTCTGCTGGCGCTCGTGGTGCTGGCGCTGGTCTGCGTCGCCGCCCTGCGGCTCTTGGGCTTCGACGGCAACTGGTACACGCTCGCCCCGCTGTCGCTCACGCCGTACGTCGCGCCGCTCGCGGTGCTGGTGGCGGTGCTCGCGCTCGTGCTCCGCCGCTGGACGCTCGGGGTGCTCGCGCTGGTGGTGGCCGGTGCGGTGGCGGTGCTGGTGGTGCCGCGGTTCTCCGTCGTCGATCAGCGCGCCGTGCAGGGCCGGACACTGCGCGTGCTCGCCTCGAATCTGTACGTCGGCTCGGCCGATCCACGGGAGATCGTCGACCTGGTCCGGTCGAACCAGGTCGACGTGCTCAACCTCGTCGAGCTGACCCCGGACGCGCTCCGGCGGCTGGACCAGGCCGGGCTGTTCACCCTGCTGCCGTATCGCGTGGTGCACACGGACCCCGGTGTCGAGGGCTCGGGGATCGTGTCGCGCTTTCCGTTGACCGAGACGCAGCTGACCGGGGAATCGGCCGCCAAACAGCCGGGCGCGCGTGCCGATCTCGGCGACGGTGTCGTGATCGAGCTGGTCGCGGTCCACCCGATCTCCCCGGACGTCGACTCGCGGCGCTGGGAACAGGAGATAAAGGATCTGTCGGCGGCCGAGGGGGAGCACGGCATCCGGATCCTTGCCGGGGACTTCAACGCGACGCTGGATCACGCCGCCTTCCGGACGGTGCTGGCCAGGGGCTACCTCGACGCGGCACAGCAGTGCGGCAAGTCGCTCACGCCGACCTGGCACACCGCGGCGCCGCTCGTCGCGCTCGACCACGTCGTGGTGGATCGGCGGGCCGCGGTGCGGGACTTCCGGGTGTTCAAGGTGCCGGGCAGCGATCACCGCGCCGTCTACGCCGAAATCCAGCTCCCGTGACAGGCGAGCTGAAGGGGACTTTCGTCTCGTGACATGAGCTGAAGGGGACTTTCGTCGCATGCGATGCGAGGAAAGTCCCCTTCAGCTCAGCAGGTCGTCGAGGGCGGTGAGGGTTTCCAGCGCGCCGGCGGCGATCGACACGCCCCGGTCGTGCCGGATCTCGGGCTCGCGGGGATTGATCCGGATCAGCGCGCCGCTCGCCGCGCTCGCCAGCTCGGCGTAGCGGCGCACGGTCGGCACGGCCTGCCCGGCGCCCAGCTCGACGACCGCGACGTCGCGGTGGGCGCGTCGCCACGCGGTCAGTTCCGCCAGCTGGGCCTCGCTGCGGGCGGGCTGCCACGAGAAGTCGCCGAACATCAGGATGTTGGGCCGGGCGAGCCCACCGCAGCGCAGGCAGCGCGGCAGCGGCGGGCGGGCACGCATGGTGCCGGCGTCGACGTCGACCTCGGCGGTGTCGGCCGCCCAGATCTCGTCGGTGCAGCCGTCCAGGCACTGCAGATGGTGGATCGACCCGTGTGCCTCCGCCACCATGCCGAACCCCGCGCGCTGAAACTGTCCGTCCACATTGGACGTGAACACCCGGACGCCGCCGGGGAGCCGGGAACCCCAGGCCCGCAGCAGCCGGAAGCCCGGGTGCGGTGCCGTCCGCCGGTACAGATCGAGCCGGTGGCCGTAGAAACCCCAGGCCAGCTCGGGATCGTCGGCGAAGTGGCGCGGGTCGGCCAGCTCCTCGAACCGCAGCCCCAGCCGGGAGTAGGGCGGATAGGCGCGCCAGAATCCTTCGCCGCCGCGGAAGTCCGGCAGGCCGGAGTCCACGCCCATCCCGGCACCGGCGCAGACGAGCAGCGCACCGGCACCGGCGATCAGTTCGGCGGCTCTGCCGAGGTCACTCACCCGGCTTACTGGCCGTGACGACCTCGAATTCCAGCAGGCTCGCCCCGGAGGCGACCGGCTTGGCGCGCTCGCCGGCGTGCGCCTCGCGCGCGGGCCCGGCGGCCCAGGCCTGGTAGTGCTCCTCGGTCTCCCACTTCGTGTAGACGAAGTAGCGGCTTTCCCCGTTGACCGGGCGGAGCAGCTCGAACCCGAGGAAGCCGGGCTGGTCGTCGACCGAGTGCAGCCGCGCGGCGAAGCGTTTCTCCAGTTCAGGGCCCGCGCCCTCGGGGACCTCGATGGCGTTGATCTTCACGACAGTCATGTCCCCAGCGTACTGATCTCCGGCCCGAAAACGGTTTGGCGGCCGTCACAGCCGATGGGGCCGGAGCCCGCTTTGGTGGTGCCGTGAAGGCCTCCTTGCCGGCGCTCAGGGCAGTGAAGGAGGCCTTCACGGTATTCGGTGGGCCGGTGGGGGTTTGTGCGGTTCGCGAACGCTCCGTTCGAGACGTTGATCGTCGGCAACGACGCGTTCGCGACGTCGGGGGAGGCTGTCGGCGTGGCGGATAGAGTCCGAGGGACGTCCTTGTCGCATCCCTGGCCAGCGCACTGAAAGCGCCTCCGGCACATCTCCCCGCCCCGGAACCCTTAGTGAGAAAACCTCATCAGGGGCGTTGCTCGCCGACGAAGCGGCTTGATCACCCTTTTCGTGCCATGCTGGGGTAATGGGGAGTGCTGACGGATACGGGGACAGTGCCGCCTTGGCGGCGGATCTGCACCGGATCATCCGCGCGACCGCCGATTCGGTGGGCGCGAGCGGGGAGGGCAACGAACTCGTCGACAAGGTGGCCGGGCATCTCGGTGTGACGCTGCCGAAGGTCACCGTGGTCGGGCAGGCGTGGGAAGCCTGGGAGCACGCGAACGTCCAGCGCGGTGTCGACGCGTACCTCGCCGAGCGCGGGACGACGCCGGACTGGTTCGGGATCGCCGGCACCCACCGCGGGCACGAGGAACTCGTCGGCATGCTGGTGGCCGCCGGGAAACAGGGCCTCTACGAACTCGGCGCCGTCGACTTCACCACCGTCGCGATCGGGCCGGACGAGGTCACCGAGGTCGTCCAGCTCGGTCTCGCTGCGACCACCGCGCCCGGCGGCGAACCGGTCGTCCTCGGCGTCCGCGGCGCGAACCTGCAGTACGGCCAGCAGCAGTGCCGGCTGGAGGTGCTCGCGGCCGACCGCGCCATCGCCACCGCCGTCCGCGACCGGATCGAACAGCTGATGGCCGAGCACGACGTGCTGCGCGGCCAGGTGCTCGCGTTCGGGATCAGCGAAAACCGCGGCAACGAACTGCTCACGTTCCTGCCGCGGCCGGAGCTGGCAGGGGAGGACGTCGTGCTGCCCGACGGCGTGCTCGACTCGATCGAGCGGCACATCGTCGGCATCGCCGAGCACGGCGACCGGCTGCTCGCGGCGGGCCAGCACCTCAAGCGCGGTCTCCTGCTGCACGGCCCGCCGGGCACCGGTAAGACGCACACCGTGCGCTACCTGATGGGCAGGCTCCCGGGGAACACGGTGGTGGTGCTGACCGGCGTCGCGATGCGGTTCATCGCGAGCGCGGCGAGCCTGGCGCGGCGCCTGCAGCCGAGCATCGTGGTGCTGGAGGACGTCGACCTCATCGCGCAGGACCGCGGCCACACGCCGATGGGGAACCCGCTGCTGTTCAGCCTGCTCGACGCGATGGACGGCATCGGCCGCGACGCCGACGTCACCTTCCTGCTCACCACGAACCGCGCCGGCGAGTTGGAGCGCGCGCTGGCCGACCGGCCGGGCCGGGTCGACCTGGCCGTCGAGATCCCGCTTCCCGACGCGGCGGGGCGGGAGGCACTGCTGCGGCTCTACGGCCGCGGGCTGAAACTGACCGCGGACCTGGCACCGATCGTCGAGGGCACCGAAGGTGTCACGGCCTCGTTCGTCAAGGAACTGCTGCGCCGGGCGTCCCTGCGGGCGATCACCGAACGCCCGGCGGACGGCGAGATCGTGGTCGGCGACGCCGAGCTGACCGGGGCGCTGGCCGAGATGAACGACGCGCGCGGCGCGCTGACGCGTTCCCTGCTGGGCAGCCGGGACTCGTAGCCCGGACCGCAGCTCATGTCCACAGAGGACATTCGTGCTGGCGAGGCCGCCTGTTACGTCGCGTTCGCCCGGATTGCTCGTTCGCCGACCTGCTGCCGCGCGTCGTCACGTCACACACCACAAAGGTTCCCCTCGCGGTCTCTGGCGCCCCCACCCTGCTGAAGGGCGCTTTCAGTGCGTTAGCCGTGCTGAAGGGCGCCTTCAGTGCATCCGATGCACTGAAGGGTGCTTTCAGCACACCCGCCCCTCGTTCGAAGCGCCTCACCTGCTCAGCCCTTCAGGGAGCCGGGGTAGAGGTTCTCGTCGGCGGGTTTCTTCGTGCCGCGGAACCAGTCGTCGAAGAAGGCGCGTAGATCCTGCCCGGATGCCTTGCCGACCAGCGCCTCGAACTCCGCCCACGACGCGTTGGCGTGCCGATGCGCGTCCGGCCATTCGCGCAGCACGCGGTTGAAGGCGTCGTCGCCGATCTTGCGGCGCAGCGCGTGGACGGCCAGGATCCCCTTGCCGTAGACGCCCTGGAACTCGTGCCCGCTGCCCATGTCGACCAGTTTCGACGTCCAGAAATCCGTGCTGTTCCCGAAGATCTCCACCGCCGTGCGGTAGCGCTCGTCGAGGTTCTGGTTGTCCTTGGCCTCGGCCCACAGCCACTGCGCGTACGACGCGACGCATTCGTTGAGGCAGATGTCCGACCACGAGTTCAGGGACACCGAATCGCCGAACCACTGGTGGGCGGTCTCGTGCACGACGGTCAGCAGCTCGGCCCATTTCGCGTAGGTCGGCCTGCCCTGGGTTTCCAGCGAGAAGTGGATGTCCTCGTTGAGGAAGATGCCGCCCGCGGCGCTCTGCGGGTAGGGCCCGAACTTGCCTGCCAGGAACGCGATGATCTCCGGCAGCCGGATCGACGGTTCGCCGTGGCCGCCCGATTCGGGCGCGTAGGCGTTGACGATCGGCGTGCCGTCGGGCAGCGCCATCCGGTCGACGGTGAACTTCCCGATCGCGATCGTGGTCAGGTAGCTCGCGATCGGGTTCGGCTCCGCCCAGGACGTCGTCGTCTTCCCGTCCGCCGAGCTGCTGCCCTGTTCGCGGCCGTTCGAGATCACCGTCCAGCCGTCCGGAACGTGTGCGGTGACCGAAAAGGTCGCCTTGTCGCGCGGGGTTTCGTTGACGGGGTACCAGAACGCGGCCGAGTGCGGCTCGCCCACCATGTACGCGCCGCCGTCCTTCGAGCGCTGCCAGCCGTTCTCGCTCCCGCCGCCGTGCGGCGTCGCGGACGGATCGCCGCCGTAGCGCACCCGCACGCGGAACGTGCTGCCCGAGCGCAGCGGCTCGGCGGGCGTGACGACCAGCTTGACGCCCTTTTCCCTGGTGAACGTCGCCGGTTTGCCCTCGACGTCCACGCCTCGGACGTCCAAGCCGCGCAGGTCGAGCGAGAAGCGGTTCAGGTCCTGGGTCGCCTTCGCGGTGACCGTGGTGTCGCCGTCGAGCTTGCCGTTCGCCGGGTCGTAGCCGACGTCGACGTGGTAGTCGAGCGCGTCGTAGCCGCCGTTGCCGTCGTCGGGGTAGTACGGATCGCCCGCGGTGGCCGCACCCGGAACCGGGTGCAGCGGCGGTGGCGGCGTGGGATGGCTGTCCGCGGCGGTACAGCCCGCGGCCAGCATCACCACACAGCCGGCGAGAAGGGCGATTCCGCGGCGGCGCATAGGAGCCACCTTAGGGTGGTGGTTCCCGGTCGGCCGGTCACGTTCGGCCGACCGGGTACCGTCGGTGGCGATGATCAGGACGGGAGGCGGGATGCTCGTCGACTTCGGCGGAGCGGGCGACGTGCCCGTTGTCCTGCTGCACGGCCTGATGGGCCGGGCGCGGACGTGGTGGCGTGTCGCGCAATGGCTCAAGCCATACGGGCGGGTGTACGGACTTGACGCGCGCGGGCACGGCCGCGCGGCACGCACCGGGCCGTGGACCACCGAGCGGTTCGCCGAGGACATCGCCGGCGCGGTGCGCTCGCTCGGTGGCGAGCAGGCCGTGCTGATCGGACACTCCATGGGCGGGCTGCACGCCTGGGCCACCGCGGCGAAATATCCGGAGCTGGTGCGCGCGGTGGTGTCCGAGGACTTCGCGCCGGATCAGCGCGGCCGCACCGTCGAGACCTGGCGCGGGTACTTCGAAACCTGGCCGACGCCGTTCGAATCACTCGCCCACGTGCGGGACTTCTTCGGCGAGGTCGGGGACTACTTCGTCGAATGCGTCGAGGAACGCGAAGACGGCTACCGCCTCATCGCCGACATGGAGACCCTGTACGAGATCGCCGCCGAATGGGGCCGCCGCGACTACTGGTCCATTGTGGACGCCGTCCGCTGCCCGCTGCTGGTGCTCGAAGGCGAGCGCACGGCGATGCCCGCCGGGCAGCAGGCCGAGGTCGCCGCGCGCGTTCCCGGCGCTCGTCACCTGGTCGTCCCGGACTCCGGCCACATCGTCCACGACGAGGCCCCGGAGACCTACCGGGGCGCCGTCGAAGCCTTCCTCACCGGAGTCCTCAGCCGCTGAGTTCGGCGCGCAGCACGCTCGCCGACTGGCCGGACGGGACCAGCAGCGGCCAGACGTCGGAGCCGAGGAAGCCGGTCTCGTCGGTCGCCGCCGTCGCGGTGCAGGTGTCGCACGAAAGCCCGTGTCGCGCCGCGAACGCCGCGACACCGTCCTTAGTGGACGCGCCGAACACCCCATCGGCGGGGACGTCGACGCCCTTGGCTCGCAGCAACCGCTGGGCGCGAAGGACGTTTCGCCCGGAATCACCCGGTTTGAGCAGCGGCCACGCCGATTCCTCACGATCGACCGTCACGCCGAGGATCTTGCCGACGGCGTCCCGCAGTTCCGGCAGCCGGTTGTAGAGCACCGTGCCGGGGCACTCGGTCGAGTTGAAATCCCGGTGGCCCTTGATCATGGCCGGGGCGATGCCGTACTGGTGCGCGATGTAGGCGACCAGGTTCACCAGCGAGTTCCACAGCGCGGGCGGGACGTCCTCCTTGCTGTAGATCCCCTCGTTCTCGATGCCGAGACACTCGCTGTTGTGGTCGGCGACGTTCGCGCCCTGGACGTGTTGCCTGCCGCCACGCAGGATTTCGAGGCTTCTGTGCCTGCCCTCGGTGACGAATCCGCCTCGGCTGTTCGTGAACTGCTGCCCGGTGTCGATCCAGCCCCGGGTGTCCATGTGGAAGTTCTGGATGTCGCGTGAGATCTGGAGGGCGTGCTCCAGCGACGTGTCCGTGTTGTTGCCAGGATCGACCGTGTGGTGCACGACGATGTACGTCGGCTTGTGGTTCTCCACGGTGATCGCGCCGGACGCGGGCCGCGCGTGCCAGTCCGATGTGCTGTAGATCCGCGGTGTCGGCACGGCCGCCGAGGCTCGCCCCGCCCCGGCCAGTCCGAGCGCCCCCACGGCGGTGACCGTCAGGCTCCCTTTGAAGAAGGAACGACGGCCCATACCCGACTCGGTCATGGATAGACCTCCCTCGCCGAAACGCGTTCAGCAGAAGCTAGCCCGCCCATGCGTCAGGGGCAATTGTTCACCGACTTTCGTCGTAGTGCGTCAGTGTTCGCCAGGGAGTGCGAAAAGCCCGTCCCGCGTCTGCTCCATCAGCCCGTCCACGAGCAGCGAATCGAGGCAGCGGTCGCGCTGGCCCGCGTCGTGCCAGACGATGTCCAGCCTGGCCTTTTCGACCGGCCCCTCGGTGCCGCGCAGGACGTCGAGCAGCAGGCCGCGCACCTGCCGGTCGGTGCCGGCGAACTTCTGCACCGGCTTGGCGGGCCCGGCGTAGGCGGGCTTTCCCGCGTGCTGCCACGCGCATTCGGCGTGCACCGGGCAGTCCGCGCAGCGCGGGGAACGCGCGGTGCAGATCAACGCGCCGAGCTCCATCAACGCCGCCGAGAACTTCGCCGCGGGCGCGTCCTCGTCGGGCAGCAACGCCTCGACGTCGGCCATGTCGCGGGTGTTCGAGGCCGGGCCGGCGTCCCCGGCGCCGTGCACCGCCCGCGCCACCACGCGCCGGACGTTCGTGTCGACGACCGGGGCGCGTTTGCCGTAAGCGAACGCCGCCACCGCGCGTGCGGTGTAGGCCCCGATGCCCGGCAGCGCGAGCAGGGTGTCCACATCGGACGGTACGACGTCGCCGTGCTCGGCCGCGATGACCCCGGCGGCCTCGTGCAGCCGCAGCGCGCGGCGCGGATACCCGAGCTTGCCCCAGGCCCGCACGACCTCGCCCTGCGACTCCGCGGCCAGCGCCGAGGGCACCGGCCAGCGTGTCATCCACTCCAGCCAGATCGGCTGGACGCGGGAAACCGGCGTCTGCTGCAGCATGATTTCGCTGACCAGCACGCCCCAAGCGGAACAGTCCGGCTCGCGCCAGGGCAGTTCGCGACCGTGTGCGGAGAACCAGTCGAGCAGGATTTCGGCGTCTACGGGCACCTGCAGGAGCTTAGTTACTGCTGCGCGACCTCGGTCAGGTTCCCGGTCTTGACGTCGTAGACGAAGCCGCGCACGTTGTCGCGGTGCGGCAGGAAGTCGCTGCGCCGGACGCGCTCCACCGAACGCCGGACGCTGTCCTCGACCACCCGGAACGCCTCGACCGACCAGGTCGGCCGCAGCCCCGTCGCGTCCTCGAGCTCGTCTTTGAAGTCGTCCTCGGTAACCATCGAGAGCCCGCAGTCGGTGTGCTGCACGATCAGCACCTCGCGGGTGCCCAGCTTGCGCTGGCTCAGCGCGAGCGAGCGGATCATGTCGTCGGTGACGACGCCGCCGGCGTTGCGCAGCACGTGGGATTCGCCCTGGATCAGGCCGAAGATCTCGAACACCCGGACTCGGGCGTCCATGCAGGTCAGGATGGCCACCTGCAGCGACGGCCGGGGCGAGGAACGGTCACCGGGGACGACATTGCCCAGCTCTTCGTTCCGCTTGAGCAGAATGTCGATGGAGGTCATCGAGGCCTCCTTCGGCCTTTGAAGGGTCCCCGCAGCGCGGGCGGTCCCTCACATTGGAACCGCCCGGCACCCCTCACGGCAATGTTTTCGGTCGCACGTCACGAGGTCGAAACGTGCTCAGCCGCCGAACCAGGGCTCCTCGACCGTGCGTGGCGGCGCCGACGTCCGGCCGACCCGCAGCTCGGTGGGCAGCGTGATGACCTTCGGCCCGACCCGCTCGGCCGACCCGAGCAGCAGCCGTCCTGCCACCTTGCCCTTCTCCAGCACCGGCTGGTGGACCGTGGTCAGCCCGGCGCGTTCCGCCTCGGCGATCCCGTCGAAGCCGGTCACCGTCAGGTCCTGCGGTACCCGCAGGCCCCGGCGTTCGGCCTCGGCCAGCGCGCCGAGCGCGAGGATGTCCGAGGTGCAGATCACCGCGGTGATCTGCGGGTACGCGTCGAGCAGCTGCCGCGCGGCCGACGCGCCGTCGTCCACGGTGTGGTCGAACCGCTCGACCACCGGCACGCCCGCCCAGTCGACACCCGCCGCGGAGAACGCTGTTGCGAGCGCTTCCAGCCGGGTGCGCTGGACGTGGAAGTGCGCGCTGCTCTGCCGTTCCGCGTTGACGAAGTCGTCGTTGCGCTCGCGGGCCAGCCGCATGCACACGACCCCGACCTGGCGGTGCCCGAGCGAGACGAGGTGCTCGGCGATCGCGGTCACCGCTGCCGCGTCGTCCGGGCCGACCCTGTCGACGCCCTCGACCCGCGGCTGGTCGATGATCACCGTCGGCACCGGGCGCTCCAGCACCGCGCCGAGGTGCGGATCGTCGTCGGGTACCGAGTAGACGACGAACCCGTCGACGCCCGCGCGATGCACGGCGGCGACGTCCTCACGGCCGGGGCTCGCGGGGACGAGATGCAGCCCGACCCCGGCGTCCTCGCACGCGAGCGCGAGCCCTTCGAGAACGCCGACGGCGGCGGGGTCACGGAAGGCGTAGGAGAGGTTCTCGGTCAGCAGGAGACCGACCGCGCCCGCCTTGCGGGTACGCAGCGAGCGGGCCACCGGGTCGGGACCCGGGTAGCCGAGCCGCCGGGCGGTCTCGAGCACACGGCGGCGGAGTTCCGGGGACAGTTGATCCGGTCGATTGTATGCATTCGACACGGTAGTCCTGGACACACCGAGTTCCGCCGCGAGCGACGCCAGCGTCGCCTGCCTCCTGGTGCGAATAGGACGGCCCATCAGCAAACCGTAACGGTTCAGATCGTTTTGCAGAAGCGACACCCCATGTGAGTCCTGTCGGCTGTTTTCCGCTACTCCGTGTGCTGGGCCACTCCGGACGAAGGACCCATGATCATTCGGATGGGGTAAAGTGAATCTGACAACGGTTTCCATTAGCTGTACGGCTCACCCCCGCAGGAGTTTTCGATGAGTTCCCGCCGCACCACGAGAGTGCTCGCCGCCGCCTCGGCGCTGACCGTGTTCGCCCTGGGCGCGGCAGCGTGCTCCAGCGGTGACAAGCCGGCGAGCCCGTCCGCCGCGTCCTCGGCCTCGGACAAGGTGAAGGTCGTCGCCTCGACCGACGTCTGGGGCAGCGTCGTCAGCGCCATCGGCGGCGACAAGGTCCAGGTCACCTCGATCATCCACGACCCGTCGGCCGACCCGCACTCCTACGAGACCACTGCCGACGACGCGCTCGCCGCGAAGAACGCGAAACTGACGCTGGCCAACGGCGGTGGGTACGACAAGTTCTTCGACAAGCTCGCCGGCCAGGCCGCCGGCGCCAAGAAGCTGGTCGCCTACGACATCGCCGCGACCGGCAACGAGAACGAGCACGTCTGGTACGACCTGCCGGGCGTCGGGAAGATCGCCGACCAGGTCGCGGCCGGCCTCGGCGAGATCCAGCCCGCCTCGAAGCAGACCTTCGACGACAACGCGAAGGCGTTCAAGGGCAAGATCGACGAGCTGGTCAAGAAGGCCGCGGAGATCGGCACCGCGCACCCGGACACCAAGGTCGTCGCGACCGAGCCGGTCGCGCGCTATCTGCTGCAGACCGCGAAGGTCACCGACGCGACCCCGGAGGAGTTCTCCAAGGCCGTCGAGAACGAGTCCGACGTGCCCGCCGCGGCGCTCGACCAGTTCCGCAAGCTGATCACCGGCAAGCAGGTGAAGGCGCTGGTCAACAACGTGCAGACGGAGACGCCGGTGACCAAGCAGGTGGTGGCCGACGCGAAGGGCGCCGGCGTCGCGGTGGTCGATGTGGCCGAGACGCTTCCCGCCGGTGTGACCGACTACATTGGTTGGATGTCCAAGACTGTCGACACGCTGGCGGGAGCCGTGAAGTAACTGTGTCCGCGGTAGCCGGCAGTGTTCGTTCGGCGGTCCGTCGCGCGGTGAGCATCCGCGGGGCGGGGCTCGCCTTCGGGAACCGGACCCTCTGGTCCGGTCTCGACCTCGACGTCGAACCGGGCGAGTTCCTCGCCGTGCTGGGGCCCAACGGTTCCGGTAAGAGCAGCCTGCTCAAGGCGCTGCTCGGCGTGCAGGGCCTGTCCTCGGGCTCGGTCGAGATCGCGGGCGGCCGCCCCGGCGGGGCGAACCGGCACGTCGGCTACATCCCGCAGCAGCGGGCGATCGACGATTCGCTGACCCTGCGCGGCGTCGACCTCGTCGGCCTCGGTCTCGACGGACATCGCTGGGGCACCGGCCTGTTCGGCATCCGCGCCCGGCACGCGCGCGTGGCCGAGGCGGTCGAGGCCGTCGGCGCGCAGCGGTACGCCCGGCAGCCGGTCGGCAAGCTGTCCGGCGGCGAGCAGCAGCGGCTCCGGGTCGCGCAGGCGCTCGTCGGCGATCCCGAGGTCCTGCTCTGCGACGAGCCGCTGCTCTCGCTCGACCTGGCGCATCAGCGCGCGGTGAGCGAGCTGATCGACGCACGGCGTCGCACGGCGGGCACCGCGGTGCTGTTCGTGACGCACGAGATCAATCCCGTGCTGCGGTTCGTCGATCGCGTGCTGTACCTGGTCAACGGCCAGTTCCGGATCGGGAAGCCGGACGAGGTGATGAACTCCGAGACGCTGTCGGAGCTGTACGGCACGCGGATCGAGGTGCTCAAGGTCGGCGGGCAGATCCACATCGCGGGCGCGCAGAGCGCGTTGTGCGAGGACCAGCCGCACCACGACGAGCACGAGCGGGTGAGCTGAGCGTGGACAACCTGTTCGACTTCGAGAAGACCTGGCTGCTGATCACCGAGGTTCAGGGCGTCCAGACCGCGTTGCTGGCCGCGGCGGTTCTCGCCGTCGTGGCCGGGATCCTCGGCCCGCTGATCGTGATGCGGCGGATGTCGTTCGCCGTGCACGGCACTTCGGAGCTGGCGCTCACCGGTGGTGCCGCGGCGCTGCTGCTCGACGTCGGCGTCGAGTACGGCGCGCTCGCCGGGGCGGTGGTCGCCGCGCTGCTGCTGGGCATCCTCGGCACCCGCGACGCCGACCGCGATTCGGTGATCGGCGTGATCCTGTCCTTCGGGCTGGGCATGGGCGTACTGCTGCTGTCGCTCTACAAAGGACGGTCGGCGAACAAGTTCGGCATCCTGACCGGGCAGATCATCACCATCGACTCGACGAACCTCACGATGTTCATCGTGGCCTCGGCCGCCATCCTGCTGGTGCTCGCGCTGATCTACCGGCCGCTGCTGTTCGCCAGCGTCGACCGGAACGTCGCCGTCGCGCGCGGGGTCCCGGTGTCGCTGCTGACCGTGCTGTTCTCGGTGCTGGTCGGCGTCGCGACGGCGCTGAGCGTCCAGGTCGTCGGCTCGCTGCTCGTCGTGGCGATGATGGTGACGCCCGCGGCCGCGGCCGTGCGGATCACCGCCAGCCCGTGGAAGGCGACGGTTCTCTCGATCGTCTTCGCGGAAGTGGCCGCGCTGGGCGGAATCGTGCTCTCGCTCGCACCGGGACTTCCGGTGAGCGCGTTCGTCACCGCGATCTCGTTCCTGATCTACGTGATCTGCCGGGTCGTCGCGTGGGCCCGCGACCGCCGTTCCGACGTGCGGGCGACGTCCGAGCCCGAGCCGGTGGGCGAGCTGCTCACCCGAGCATGAGCAGGACCTGCAGCTCACCGACGACGAAGCCGATGACGCCGCCGACCGCGATCAGTTTCCATTCGTCCTGGCGGAAAGCAGGCCGCAGCAAGCCCTCGAACTCGATCGGGGTGAGCGCGAGCATCCGCTGTTCGACCATCTTCGCGACGTCCATCGCCTCGGTGAGATAACCCTCGGCGTGCCGCGCCGTCGAAGGCAGCTGGACGAGTGCCTTCTCGGCGGCGGCGTGCTTGATCTCCCGCAGCTGACGTCCGCCGACGGCCAGCGCCAGCATCGGCTTCGCGACGCTGGCGCGTTCGTCGATGGCGTGGGCGACCAGCCGTTCGACGAGCGCGACGAGCCGATCCGACTTCGGGCCGCGGAGGATCGCGTCGAGCAGGTTCGGCACGGTCAGGACCTCGTTCGCGATCAGCTCGCCGTACTGGCGCGCGACCTCGGCGCGACGGCGCTGGAACTTGCCCTGGAAGATCACGCGCCCGACACGCACCGGCTCGCGCGGGACGAAGATCAGCTTGATCGCGAGCCAGTCGGTGAACAGCCCGATGCAGCCGCCGAAGACCGGCAGCACCCACGGCTCGCGGGTCAGCGCCCAGACGACGGTCTGGACGAGACCGAGCCCGAAGCCGAAGTAGATTCCCATCCGCGCGATGAACGCCATCTCCGGCCGCGACGTCTCGCGGATCAGCCGCACCAGCAGCGCCTTGTCCCTGGTGAGCCGCTCGACGGTCATGTGCTGCACGTCGAGCACGTCGTCGAGGTGCTCGCGGACCTCGTCGAGGAAGTCCCGCACCAGCCGCGGCGTCCCGGCCTGGACCTGCTTGATCAGCAGATCCTGCGCCAGCGTCGGCATCGCCTCCCACAACCGCGGCTGGTGCTTTTCGAGCACGTCGCGGGCGATGTCGTCGACCGCGCGCAGCAGCGGCTGCTCCAGCTCGCGCGTGATGATCACCGGGTCGATGCGGGCGAAGATCTCCTTGACGTCGAGCAGGTTCGCGGTCAGCAGTTCGGTGGCGACCGCGGCCATCCGCCCGCCGTGCTTCGGCACGACGCCCTGCCAGCCGAAGACCGGTTTGACCCCGACGAATTCGAGTGGCCGGAACATCATCTCGATGGCGACGCGCTTGGTGACGTAGCCGATGAGCGCGGCGATGAACGGCATCGCGGCGTAGAGCGGCCAGTGCCGTGCGAGGTCGTCAAGGACAGCGCCCACGCGACCTCCCTCTCGTCGACAACCCGAACACTAGCGGGTCACCGGGACATCACACGAGTCAGTGCAACAGGGCGAGAACCTGCAGCTCACCGACGAGGCCGCCGATCAACGCGCCGACCGCGATCAGCTTCCACTCGTCCTGCCGGAACGCCGGGCGCAGCAGCTGTTCGAACTCCAGCGCGGTCAGCCTGCGCATGCGATCGACGATGGTGTTGCGCACGTCGAGCGCGTTGACCGCGTACGCCTCCGCGTGCCGGATCGTCTCCGGAACACGCTCCGCCGCCTTCGCCGCCGCGACCTGCTTCATCTCCTGGAACCGCTTCGTGCCGACCGCGATCGCGACGAACGGCTTGACGACGCTGGCCTGCTGGTCGATGGTCCGCTGGACCTCGCGGGTGATCATGGTGAACAGCCGGTCCGACTTCGGCCCGCGCAGCACCGCTTCCAGCAGGTTCGGGATCGTGATGATCTCGCGCGCGATCATGTCGCCGTAGTCGGCGGCGACCTCGTCCCGGCGCTTCTGGAAGATGCCCTGCCAGGTGTAGAGGCCGAAGAACCGCTTCGGCTCGCGCGGCAGGAAGATCATCTTCAGCGCCAGCCAGTCGGTGACCCAGCCGATGCCCAGCCCGAACAGCGGCAGCACGATCGGCGACTTCGTCAGCGCCCACACCACCAGCTGCACACAGCCGAGCGCGAAGCCGAACCAGATGCCCGAGCGGGCGATGAACCGCATCTCCGGCCGCGAGATGTCCCGGATCAGCCGGTTCAGCAAGGCCTTGTCGCGGACCAGGTTCTCCACGACCATGTGCTTGAGGTCGAGGACGTCCTCGATGTTCTCCGCGATCTCCCGCATGATCTTGGTGATCGCCTTCGGCGCCTCGGCCTGGACGCGCTTGAGCAGCAACTGCTGCGCGGTGTTCGGCAGCATTTCCCACAGCCGGGGCTGGTATTGCTCCATGACCTCGCGGGTGACGTCCTCGACCACCCGCAGCAGTGGCTGCTCGATCTCCTTGGCGACCTGGCCGGGGTCGAGGCGGGCGAAGATCTCCCGGGGGTCGACGAGGTTCGTCGTCAGCATGTCGGTGGCCGTGGTCGCCATCCGCTCGGCGTTCGCCGGGAGTACGCCCTGCCAGCCGAAGACCGGTTTGACGCCGACGAATTCGAGCGGCCGGAACATCATCTCGATGGCGACCCGCTTGGTGACGTAGCCGATCAAGGCCGCGATGAACGGCATCGTGAGGTAGACCTGCCAGTGCTGGTGCAGGTCGGCGATGACGGCGTCCACGCCCGGAACGTTATCCCGTGCGGGGCGGACACTCCGGATTCGGGCTCGTCGGCGGGTCAGTGGAGCAGCAGGAGCACCTGGAGTTCACCGACCAGACCGCCGATGATCGCCCCGACGGCGATCAGTTTCCACTCGTCCTGCCGGAACGCGGGCCGCAGGATCCCCTCGAACTCGATCGGGGTGAGCTGCTGCATCTTCTCGACGATGGTGTTCCGGACGTCGAGCGCGCCGGTGGCGTAACTCTCGACGTGCTTGACGGTCTCCGGCAGATACGCGATCGCCTTCGCCGCGGCCGCGCGTTTCATCTCCTGGTACTGGCGTCCGCCGACAGTCAGCGCGACGAGCGGCTTCGCGATGCTCGTCTGCGTGTCGATGGTGCGCTGGACCTCGCGGGTGATCATCGCGAACAGCCGGTCCGATTTCGGCCCGGCGAGCACGGCCTCCATCACGTTGCGCACGGTCAGCACCTCGTCGGCGATGAGCGCGCCGTAGTCGGCGGCCACCTGACGGCGTCGTTTCTGGAACATCCCCTGCCAGCGGAAGAAACCGAAACCACGCGGTTCGCGGGGATAGAAGATCATCTTGAGTGCGAGCCAGTCGGTGACGAACCCCGTGACGAAGCCGAAAAGCGGCATGATCAACGGCTGCTTCGTCAGTGCCCACGCGACGAACTGGACGAGTCCGATCACGAATCCGAAGTAGATCCCGGACCGCGCGATGAACTTGAACTCCGGGGCGGCGACCTCGCGGATGAGCCGGTTGGTCAGCGACTTGTCCCGCACCATCGCGTTGATCAGCATGTCGTTGACATCGAGGACTTCGTCGATGTTCGTCGAGACTTCACGCATCAGCCGCTTGACGGCCTTGGGCGCCTGCGCGCGGACCTGATCGACGAGCATCCGCTGCGCCTGCGTGGGCAGCAGTTCCCACAGCCGCGGCTGGTACTGCTCCATCACCTCCCGCGTGACGTCGTCGACCGCCTTCAGCAGTGGCTCTTCGAGTTCCTTGACCATCTCCTCGGGGTCGAGCCGCGCGAAGATCTCTCGCGGGTTGACGAGGTTCTTGGTCAGCAGATCGACGGCGGTGGTCGCCATCCGCCGCGCGTTCGCCGGGATCACGCCCTGCCAGCCGAAGACCGGCCTGATGCCGACGAATTCGAGCGGCCGGAACATCATCTCGATCGCGACCCGCTTGGTCAGGTAGCCGATCAGCGCGGCGATGAGCGGCATCGTGGCGTAGACGTGCCAGTGGGCGCGGATGTCGGCGAGGATCGCCGGAATGTCCACTTTGGCCTCCCGCTGCTAACGCCCTGTCAACAAAGCAGGATGCCATGCGTGACCGGGGGGTCCAAATATCGTAATGAAGCCGTTCGGCGGTATTTGCGCGCGGACCCGCGCTCACTAAGGTGGCGCAATGGTCGCTCCCGAGAAGTCCGAGCCCACCCCGAAGACCGCCCAATTCGCCGTCACCGTCCGGGGTTACAACCAGCGTCAGGTCGACGAGCGCCTCACCGAGCTGATCGCTCAGCTCAAGGAGGCGGCTCGCGGTCGCGACGAGGCCGTCGCGACGTCCGGAGAACTTTCGAAGGCACTCAGCTACGCGCAGCAGGAGCTGGCGGAGGCCAAGGCCGCACTGGTGCGGCTGAACTCCAGCCCCACCGGCGCCGGTGCGATGGCCGAGCGTGTCCGCATGATGATGCAGCTCGCCGAGGAGGAGGCCGCCGATCTGCGGACCGCCGCCGAAGCGGACGCGACGTCGACGCGGGAGGAGGCGGACAAGTACGCCCACGAGACCCAGCGCACGAGTGACAAGCTGGCCAAGGAAGCGCAGGACGAACGCGAGAAGCTGCTTGCCGACACCCGCGCGGAGATCGAGCGGCTCGAAGCCGAGGCGAGCAAGAAGCGCGAGCAGCTCGACAAGGCCGCGCAGGACGCCCGCGCCGAGGCGGACAAGAAGGCCGAGGAGGAGGCAGCGGCCAAGCGCGCCGAGGCCGACCGGATCGCGGGCGAGGAGATCACGGCCAAGAAGGCGCAGACCGACGCCGCCCTCGCCGACGCCACCGCCAAGCAGACCGAGGCCGACAAGCAGCGGACGCTGGCGCTCGAACTGCGTGCGAAGGTCGCCGAGCGGCTCGCCGCCACCGACGCCGCCGTGCAGGAGGCTGTCCGGCTGCTGACGCCGTCGGACGAGGCCGCCGAGCCCGAGCCTTCCGCCTCGGACGACAACGCGCCGAGCCCCACGCCGCGGGAAGGCTGAACGCGCGGGTCAGCGTTGCGTGGTGGCGTACAGCTCGCTGTCGATCCACCCGCGTTCATGCAGTGCTGCGCAAAAACGCTGGTAGGAAGCGAAAAGCGCATCCTGCTCGGCCATCTCGGGTTCGATCAGGGTGCCCCCGGGCAGCTCCCCGCACACCGCGGTGAGACCGCCCGGGAGCACCCCGGCCGCGGCGAGCAACGCCGCGCCGTAGCCCGTCTCGGCGTTCGGGGCGACGCGCAGGCCGAGCCCGGTCACGCTCGCCCGGATACGTGTCCACAGTGGACTGCGGCTGCCGCCGCCCGCCGCCAGCAACGGGCCCGTCACTTCCACGCCGAGCCGGCGTAGATGGTCCAGGGCGAGACGTTCGAGGAAAGCGACCCCTTCGAGCCGCGCCCGGTGCAGCTCGGTCTCGTCCGCCGGGGTGCCGAGCACGAACCCCTCGGCCTCCGCGCTGCCGAACGGAAAGCGTTCCCCGGTGCGCCGCAACGGGTAGGCGATGATCCCGGCGGGCCCGCGCGCGGCCGCCGCGGCGTCGAGTGCGGGGAGATCGGGTTCGCCGGAAACGGCCTCGCCACCGGTGTTCGAGGCCCCGCCCGGCAACCACCAGCCGTCGGGATGGCGGTGGCTGTAGACGACTCCGGTCGGATCAGGGACCAGCTCGGCCGTCACTCCCTTGAGGACATACGTGGTGCCGAGAATCCCGACGAACTGGCCGGGCGCGACCGCACCGGCCGCGAGCTGTCCGGCGCAGCCGTCGGTCATCCCGGCGACCACCTCGCATCCCGCCGGAAGCCCGGCGACGGGCTGGGGGACCCGGCCGAGCACAGCGGTTGGCGCGACCACCGGCGGGAGCAAGCTTTCGGGCACGCCCAGCCCCGCGAACACCTCGTGTGGCCATTCGCGGGCGCGAGGGTCGTAACCGCTCTTCAACGCGTGTGACCAGTCGGCCGCGACCGGGCCGCCGGTCAGCTTCGCCGCGATCAGATCCGCGGTGTGCTGGATCTTCGTGACCTCGGGTGCGTGCTCGGCGAGCCAGGCGATCCGGCCGAGCGCCGAGGTCGCCGACACCCCGGACCCGAGCGCCCGCCAGCGTTCGGCGCCCAGCTCCGCCGCTTTCGCGTTGTACTCGGCGCCGCGCCGGTCGTCGTACATCAGCGCCGGGCCGATCGGCTCGCCGCGGGTGTCGACTCCGGCGATGGTGCCCGAGGTGGCCGCGATCGCCACCGCGGACACCTCGGATCCGTGGCCGGGCAGTGCGGCGGTGACCCGCCCCAGTGCCGCCTCGGCGGCGGGCCACCACGACCTCGCGTCCTGCTCGCTGCGTCCGCTCCCGTCCCTGACCGGCGCGGCCAGCGGTTCGGCGGCGGAGGCCAGCACGGTGCCGCCGCGCACCGCGAGGGCGCGGACCCCCGCGGTGGCGACGTCGAGGCCGATGGTGACCAGCTCGTTCACGCTGTCGCGACCTTCTCTCCGACTTGTTGCAGGCTCGCGTCCTCCGCGATCGCCTTTTCGGTTTCCTCGGGCAGTTTCAGGAAGCGCACCAGCACCGCGGCGACGAGGTAGAGCACCGCGAAGATGATGACCACGCCCGCCGCCCCGGCCGGGCCGAGGAACAGGCTCACGATCGCCGGGCCGACGAACGCGGCAGCGCCCGCGCCGAGGTTGAGCAGTGCCATCGCGCCGCCCTTGTGGTCCGGTGCCAGCGAGGGCAGCAGCGCCGAGATCGGCACGAATCCGGCGAGCGTCGCGCCGTACAGCGCGCCGACGATCAGTGCGAGCCAGTAGTACTGCGCGCCCATCGCCACCGGGACGAAGTACAGCAGCAGGATGGAGATCGCGCAGCCGACCGCGCCGAACCAGAAGATCGTGGTGCGCCAGCCGATCTTGTCGCTCAGCACGCCGAAGATCAGGTTGAAGAAGATGTTCGTCCCGTAGATCACCGACACCAGCAGCAGCCAGCGGCTTTCGCCGAACCCGATCTGGCTGATGAAGATCGTCGGGAAGAACACGAGCATGCCGAACTCGGGAGCGGTGTTGATGACGCGGACGATCATGCCGATCCCGACCCGGGGCTTCTTCCACGCGATCGACACGCTGGACACCAGGCTCTGCACGGGTTTCACCTCCGGCGGAGCCAGCCGCGAGTACCCGGTGCGCTGCCGGACGCCGAAGATCGCGATCAGGCCGCCGAGTGCGAGCAGGCCGATCGAGACCCACAGCGTTCCGTAGTGCCCGAGCAGCGGGTTGGTGAAGCTGGCGACGAGCGCGCCCAGCGTGGGCAGCCCGCCGGTGAAGGCGAAGTAGAACCAGCCGACCGCCGCGCCGAGCCGCGCGACCGGTGCCACCGCGGTGATCCACACCAGGAAGCCGAAGGCGAACATCGGGTAGCCGAAGCCGCGGATCCCGTAGAAGACCAGCATCAGCGGATAGTTCTCGGTGCCGACCGCAGCGACCAGGAAGAGGACGTCGAACACCAGCCAGATGGCGAGCCCGGCCATCATCACCCGGCGTGGCCCCCACAGATCCGACAGCGCGCCGGACAGCCAGGACGCCAGCATCACCGCGACGCCGTACACAGTGATCACATAGGACGCCCTGATCTCCGTGCCGGCGCCGTTGCTCGCCATGAACGGCGCGATGAAGCCGGATTCGACCCCGTCACCGATCATGAACAGCAGCAGGCCGACGTACCCGCAGAACAGGGGTGCGGGCAGCCCCCACCTCGTGAGCACACGGGCGAATCCGCCGCTCCGCGCTGGGGACAACCCCGATGTTGTCTGGCTCATGCACGCCTCCATGCGTCGAGTTCAACGTATCATGGACCGTGTTAACTTCGCACACAAGATGTTAGTTCGAACTTCTTCGTGTTAACTCGGGGTGTCGTCGCGCGGCTACCCACCGCGTCGATCTTGGGTTGTCCCTGAAGGACGCCTTCAGTGCGTTGGCCGTGCTGAAGGACGCCTTCAGTACATCGAGCGCACTGAAGGCGTCCTTCAGCACATCGGTCGTCGGGGAGCGTCGAGTACGTCGCGAACGACGCTTTCGCGACGTTGAACGTCTCCATCGCGTCGTTCGCGACGTCGCGCTGGGGTTTGGGGCGTCTGAGCGGTCCGTCCGTGCCGCTGGGAAGTGCCGAGGGACGCCTTCGGTGCATTGGCTGCGACGAGGGCGTCCCTCGGTGCGTTCAGTGCACCCAGGGCGTCCCTCGGCTCATCGGCCCCGGCGAACTCAGTCCGCGACGGCGACCTTCACCCGGTTCCGCAGTTCGTCGAGCACGTGCCGGTCCGTGCCGGCGTCGACGATCAGCAGGTCGAAGTCGGAAAGCGGGGCGAGCCGGTGCAGCGCGGCGCGCGACATCTTGCTCGAGTCCATCAGCAGCACCTTCTGCCGCGCGCTCGCCAGCATCGCCCGCTTGATCATCACGATCTCGGGCTCCTGGTGGAACGTCTGCTCGGTGTTCATCGCCGACGTCGAGACGAAGGCGACGTCCACCGAAAGCCGCTCGATCGCCTCCAGGCTCTGCATCCCGAGGAACGAGTCGTGTGTGCTGGAGTAGTCGCCGCCGATGCAGATGAGCCGGACCTCGTCGAGCTGTTTCAGCAGATCGAGGGCACCGAGATAGTTCGTCGCGACGGTCAGCGGCGCGACGTCGCCCAGCAGTTTCGCCAGCGCCAGCGCGCTGGTCGAGTCGTCGAGCAGGACCGACATCCCCGGCTCGACCTCGTCCAGTGCCCGCCGCGCGATCGATGCCTTGGCCTCCGCGTGCGCCTGCATCCGGTACTCGGCGTTGCTCTCGAACACCGTCGAGGGCATGGCCGAAACCCCGCCGCGGTACTTGCGCACCAACCCCTTGCGCACGAGCTCGTCCACGTCCCGGTGCACGGTCATGTGACTGACGCCGGACAGTCGCACCAGCTCCAGGATCGACGCCGAACCCTTCGAGAAGATCGTGTCGACCAGCATCTGCTGGCGGCGGTCGCGGGAGTGGGCGCTGCCGCTCGTCGGTTTCTCGCTGGACATGGGTTCAGTATCGCGCGTTCACCGGAGTGTTGAAGCGGAGCAGGGCGGTGTTTCCGCCGTCGATCCGCAGTTCGGTGAGCGCGACGTTGTCCACGCGGGGGAACACCGTGCGGTACGTCCTCAGTGGAATGCCTAGCATCGCGCACAGGACCAGCCGGAGCAGCGTGTTGTGCGCGACGACGAGCGCGGTGCCGCCGTCGGCCGCCGCGGCGACCTCGCGGAGCGCGGCCACCCCGCGTGCCGTCACCTCGGCGGGCGGTTCGGAGCCGGGGAACGCGCCGTCCACCGGATTCGCCAGGAAGCGTTCCAGTGCCACGGGATCGGTCTCCCGCAGCTCCTCGCGAGTCCGGCCCTCCGCGATGCCGAAGTGCGATTCACGCAGGCCCTCGACGATCGTCGGGGTCATCCTGAGCGCGGTCGCCGTGGGCTCCATCGTGCGGATCGCGCGCTGCTGAGGAGAACAGAACAACGCCGTCGGCTTCGCGTCGCGCGCGTAACCCGCCAGCGCTTCCGCCTGGTGGAGCCCCTCCGCGGTCAGCGCCACCTCGCTGCTGCCCGCGTACCTGTTCTCCGCGTGCCACTCCGTCTGACCGTGCCTGGCCAGCAGCAGTCGTGTGACCACTGTTCCTCCTCGCTCTTGCGAATATCTCATCGACGATGTTAATTTAACATGGTCCGCGTGAAAGGGGATCTTGATGGGGCTCGGTGCGGTGGTATTCGACCTGGACGGCGTCCTGGTCGACAGTGAACACCTCTGGGAGGAGAACTGGGTCGCCTACGCGGCCCGGCACCAGATCGAGTGGACGGCTGAGGACACCGCGTCGGTGCAGGGGATGAGTGCCCCCGAATGGGCTGCTTACCTGGCGCGCCGGTGCGGCGAACCGGGCCGTGCGCGCGAAGTGGAGCAGGCCGTTGTCGACGGCATGATCGCGTCGATCGACGCAGGTGAGGCGCCGCTGTTGCCGGGTGCGGGCGCCATGGTGCGCGAGGTCAGCGCGCGGGTGCCGGTCGCGCTCGCGTCGTCCGCGGCCCGCCGGGTGATCGACGCGGTGCTCGAAAAGCACGAGCTGACCGGCGAGTTCACCGCGACGGTGTCGAGCGCCGAGGTGGCGCGGGGCAAGCCAAGCCCGGACGTGTACCTGGAGGCGGCGTCCCGGCTCGGCAGGTCCGGCGCGGAATGTCTCGGTGTGGAGGACTCCAGCAACGGGATCCGCGCGGCCGCGGCCGCCGGGCTGACCGTGATCGCGCTGCCGAACCCGACGTACCCGCCGAAGCCGGACGCGCTGGAACTCGCCAGCGCGGTGGCGGAAAGCAATGACGACGTACGCCGGAAGCTGCTGGCCTACCTGGCCGGCGACCCGGTGGCGGCAGGAGAATGACATGACGACTCTCGGTACCGCGGAGACGTTCAAGCGCGAATGGCTGGACGGGTTCGCCACCGCGTACGGCCGCACGGTCCGCAAGGTGCCCGGCGCCTACGGCGTCGTGCGCCGCGAGGACACGCGGCCCGGCAAGGTCGCGGTGGTCATCGGCGGTGGCTGCGGGCACTACCCGGCGTTCGCCGGGCTGGTCGGGCCTGGCCTCGCCGACGGCGCGGTGGTGGGTGACGTGTTCACCAGCCCGAGCGCCGAGCAGGTGTACCGCACCGCGCGGGCGGCCGAAAGCGGTGCCGGAGTCCTTTTCGGATACGGGAACTACCAGGGCGACGTGCTCCACTTCGGACTGGCCGCGCGCAGGCTGGCCGCCGAAGGCGTCGAGAGCCGCACGATCCTGGTCACCGACGACATCGCGAGTGGTCCCGCGGAGAATCCCGAGCGTCGTCGTGGTGTCGCGGGCGACTTCCTGGTGTTCAAGATCGCCGGAGCCGCAGCCGAGCGCGGTGACGACCTCGCCGGGGTGTACGCGGCGGCCGAGAAGGCGAACTCGCGGATCAGGACGTTCGGTGTCGCGTTCGGCGGCTGCACCCTGCCCGGCGCGGCCGAGCCGCTGTTCACCGTCGGCGAGCGGGAGATGGAGCTCGGGCTCGGGATCCACGGCGAGCCCGGCGTGCGCACGGTCGGCAGGTTGTCCGCGGCCGAACTGGCGGACGAGCTGGTCGACGGGCTGCTGCCCGAGCTTCCCGGGGGTGACGGGCGGATCGTGGTGCTGCTCAACGGTCTCGGCCGCACCAAGTACGAGGAAATGTTCGTCACCTACACCCGGGTGCACGAGCGGCTGGCCGCGGCGGGGCTGAGCCCGCTGCACACCGAGGTCGGCGAGTTCGTGACCTCGCTGGACATGGCGGGCGTTTCGCTGTCGGTCATGGTGCTGGACGACGAACTGGCGGAGCTGTACGCGGCACCGTGTGACACCCCGGGCTACCGCAACACCGGTTCGGTGCTGGCGAAGGTCGACCTGGAGTCCACAGTGGACGAACTGCTGGCCGAGACACAGCCGGGCAGCACCGTGGTGGACAGGGCGCTGACGGCGGCGTTGCACAGCATCGAGGCGAACGAAGACGAACTGGGCAGGCTGGACGCCGTCGCGGCGGACGGTGACCACGGGCTCGGCATGACTCGCGGGATGCGCGCGGCGGTGGCCGCGGCGCGGCGGGACAGCGAGACGATCTCCGGCGCGCTGCTCGCGGCGGGCACGGCGTTCGCCGACGCCGCCGGTGGTGCGTCCGGCGCGCTGTACGGCGTCCTGCTGGCGGAAACCGGCGCCGGGCTGAGCGGTCTCGACGGCGACGAAATCACCGCCGAGAGCCTTGCGGCGGCAGTGGAGGAAGCCGTGCGTGCCTTCGTCGAACTCGGCAAGGCCGAGCCCGGTGACAAGACGATGCTCGATGCGATCGAGCCCTTCCGCACGGTACTGCGGGAACAGGCGGAGGAGGGCGCGGGCATCGCGCAGGCCTGGCGGAAGGCGGCTTCGGCGGCGGTGACAGCGGCCGAGTCGACCGCGCACCTGGTGCCCGCCAAGGGACGTGCCGCGCGGCTGGCGCAGCGCAGCAAGGGACACCCCGATCCCGGGGCCGTCTCCTTCTCGCTGCTGGTCACCGCTGTCGGCGAGGTTGTGGGAAAGGACGAGAACTGATGCGGATCGTGGTGGCGGCGGACAACGCCGGGGTCGGGCTGAAGGACCAGCTGCGGGATCTGTTGCTCGCCGACGAACGCGTCGACGAGGTGACCGATCTCGGCGTGGCCAGCGGTGCCGACGAGCGGGCTTACCCGTTGCTCGGGCTGGCGGCCGCCGAGACGATCGCCCGCGGCGAGGCCGATCGCGGGGTGCTGGTCTGCGGCACCGGGATCGGCATGGCGATCTCGGCCAACAAGGTGCCCGGTGTGCGTGCGACGGTCGCGCACGACTCCTACTCCGCCGAGCGGTCGATCAAGTCGAACGACTGCCAGGTGATCACGTTCGGCGCCCGCGCGATCGGCCCCGAGCTGGCCAAGAAGATCGTCACCGAATGGGTGGGGTACCGCTTCGATCCCGGCTCGCCCAGCGCGAGCAAGGTCGCGCATATCACCGAGTACGAGAAAGCTCACTGAAGCGTTCGCCGCGCGGTTGACGAGTACGCGGCACGGGTTCTTACTGGAACAGCGAGGGAAGGAGCAGCGTTGCGCATTCTCGCTGCGGGAGACCATTTCGTCGGCCCCGATCTGCTGATCGGAGCGGTCCGGTCGGAGCTGGACGGTGATCACGAGATCACCGAGCTGAAGCTGCCGTGGCCGGTCGAGCCGTTCGGCCCCGTCGGCACCGTGCACGAGGCCAGCGGCACCGAACAGCAGGTGATCGACGCGCTCGGCGGCGCGGAGGTCGTCGTCACGCAGATGGCGCCGTTCACCAAGGAGGTCTTCGCGGCGGCGGAGAACCTGAAGCTGGTCTCGGTGTGCCGGGGCGGGCCGGTGAACGTCGACCTCGCCGCGGCGACGGAGGCCGGCGTCGCGGTCACCTACGCGCCCGGCCGCAACGCCGGTGCGGCGGCCGAGTTCGCGATCGGCATGATCCTCGCCGCGATGCGCCGGATCTCGACGTCCTCGGCGGAGCTGCTCGGCGGTACCTGGCGCGGTGACTACTACGCCTATGACCAGGCTGGCCTCGAAATCAACGGCACCACCATCGGCCTCGTCGGCTACGGCGCGATCGGTTCGCGGGTGGCCAAGGTGCTCGGCGCGTTCGGCGCCGAAGTGCTGGTCGCGGACCCGTACGCCGACCCCGCCGCGGTGGCGGTCGACGGCGCCCGCGTCGTCGAGCTGGACGAGTTGCTGCGGAACAGCCACGTCGTCAGCCTGCACGCCCGGCTCACCGAGCAGACCCGGCACCTCATCGACGCGGAGAAGCTGGCGTTGCTGCCACACGGCGCGATCCTGGTGAACACCGCGCGCGGTGGTCTGCTCGACTACGCGCCGCTCCCGGAGGCCTTGCGCAGTGGCAAGCTCGGCGCGCTGGCGCTGGACGTGTACGACGTCGAGCCGCCACCCGCGGACTGGGCCCTGCGGGACGTGCCGAACGTCGTCGCCACCCCGCACCTGGCCGGGGCGAGCAGGCAGACCGCCGAGCGGGCCGCCGCGATCGTGGCCGCCGAGGTCGGCCGGTACGCGCGCGGGGAGACCCTCGCGAACCTCGCCAACCCCGAGGTGCTCGGGCAGCGGCCATGATCGTCGGCGTCGACATCGGCACCTCCCTGACCAAGGCGGTGGTCTTCGACGAGGCCGGGGTGTCGGTCGCGACCGCGTGCACCCGGTCCGAGGTGCACCACCTGTCCGGTGGTCGGGTGGAACAGGATCTCGACCAGGTGGTGGGCACCGTCGCCACCGTCGTCCGCGAGGTCACCGCCCAGCTGCCGGAACCGGTCACCGCGCTCGCCCTCACCGGTCAGGGGGACGGGCTGTGGCTGCGGGACGAGTCCGGCGATGCCGTGCGTCCCGCCGTCTCCTGGCTCGACGGGCGTGCGAACGCGTTGCTCGCCAAATGGCAGGCGGACGGTGTCACCCGCGAGGTGTTCCGGCGCACGGGTTCGGGGATGTTCCCCGGCTGCGCTGCGGCCATAATGTCCTTTTTGGACACTCACGGGCCGGAGACGCTCGATCGGGCAGTGGTGGCCGGGTACTGCGTGGACGCGGTGCTGCAGCGGCTGACCGGTGAGATCACGGTCGACGTCTCCGACGCGTCGCTTCCCTTCCTCGACCCGGCGACGAGGAAGTACGACGAGAGCGCGATCGCGGCGTGCGGCCTCACCCACCGTCGTGCGCTGTTCGCCGAACCGGCTCCCGCGAAAACCGTCTTCCGCCTGGACACCCGAGGCGCGGAGCTGCTCGGCCTTCCGGCAGGGCTGCCGGTCACGGCGGGCCCGTTCGATCTGCCCGCGAGCGCGATCGGTGCGGGCGTGCGCGAGCCGGGCGACGGGATCCTCACCGCGGGCACCACCCTCGCCTGTCAGGTGCTGACCAGGGACGCGACGTTCGATCCGGACGGCGAACCCGCCGGGATGTTCCTGTGCACGCCGGAACCCGGCGAGTACCTGCGTGCCATGCCCGCGATGGTGGGCACGGCCGGGATCGACTGGGTGTGTCAGTTGCTCGGTATCGACGTGGCGGACATCGACCCGCTCCTCGCGAGTTCGACGCCAGGCGCCGGTGGGGTGCAGGCGCTGCCGTTCCTGTCCGTGTCCGGGGAACGTGCCCCGTTCGTCGACGCGACGGCGCGGGCGCAGTTCTCCGGGCTGAGCCTGGAAACCGGGCGGGCGGAGCTGGTGCGCGCGCTCTGCGAGTCGGTCGCGTACGCGGCACGGCACTGTTTCGAGGCGGCCGGGCTTTCCGGTCGGTTGTACGCCTGCGGCGGTGGGGTGCGTTCGGCCGGATGGACCCGGATCTTCGCCGATGTGCTCGGCCGTCCGATCGTCATTCCCGGCGATCCGGGTGTCGGTGCTCGTGGCGCGGTGCTCACCGCGGCCGACGCGCTCGGGCAGCCGTACGACCGTGATCGCTGGGCGGACAACGCGCGTACTGTGGAGTTCCGGCCGGGCAACGTCGAGATCTACGAGCGCGGATACGCCGACTACCAAGCGAGTCTCGCGGCCGCGCGCGGGCTCTGGAGGCTCTGAATGATCCTGGCGGAGGAGCGGGCGCAAGTCTGCGCGTACGCACGCCGGATGACCACGGACGGTCTGGTCGTCGGCACCTCGGGCAATGTGTCCGTGCGGGTGGGAGATCGGGTCGCGGTGACCCCGACCGGGGTCGACTACGAGAAACTCACCGCGGCGGACATCCCGGTGGTCGCGCTCGACGGTTCGCCGGTGGACGGGGAACTCAAGCCCACCAGCGAACTCCCCATGCATCTGACCGTGTACAACGAAGCCGCCGATCCGGACGGCAAACCGGTCACCGCGGTCGTGCACACGCACTCGGTGTACGCGACGGCGGTGTCGACGCTGGTCAACGAGGTCCCGCCGATCCACTACATGCTGGCGGCGATCGGGCCGACAGCGCGGGTGGCCCGGTATGCCACGTATGGCACCGAAAGGCTGGCGAAGGCGATGCTCGAGGCGCTCGTCGAGCGCCGCGGCTGCCTGCTGGCCAACCACGGCACCATCACCTACGGCGACGGGCTGGGCGCGGCGTACCACCGGGCACAGCAACTGGAATGGGTGTGCCAGCTCTGGCTGCTCGCGCGCTCCGCGGGCAGCCCGAGCCTGCTGCCGCCCGCGGAGATCGAGCACGTGGTCGAGAAACTGCGTGGCTACGGCCAATAGCCGTGCCGGGCGTCAGGACGCGGCCGCCGCCGTGTCCACGGCGTGGACCGCGTCGAGCAGTTCGGCCACGGTCGGATCGTCGACGGCTTCCTTGATGCACTGCCACAACTGAAGATTCGCCATCGCCCACCGCGAGTAGGTCTCGGCGGCTTCCGGGTTGTAGAAGTAGTAGCCCTCGTCGTGGACGTCGCACTGCTCGCCGACGATCTTGTGGGCCAGTTCGCGGAGGCTCAGGCCGTTCTCGCGGAGGTAGCGGTGGGCCAGCACCACCGGGGTCACCGGGAGCGCCTTGAACAACGTGTCGGCGTCACTCAGCGCCTGCGCCTCCAGCGAGATGTCACGGCCACGGGTGGCCATCTCGGCCTCGTCGACGATTTCGTCGATCCACCGCGCGACGTCGTCCGGGACCCCGCACTCGGCGAGAATGCCCAGCCGCAGCTTCCGGCCCGCGGCGGCAGGGGAGTTCCGCAACACGAGGTAGTTCACGTCGTGGACGAGGGCAGCCACCTCCACGACGGTGCTGTCGGCGCCGTTGTGCCCCGCGAAACCGAGTGCCTTCGCGCGGACGAAACTGACGTGATGCCAGCCGTGGAAGGGAAGTTGCTTGGCGTAACGCCAGCACAACTGCTGCACTCGGTGTTCGACCGCGGCGACGATCGACGGCGGAATAGTCCGATTCTGTGACGGAATCTGATGCGTGCGCATACACCTCTCCGATCCCGGCTTCCGGATAAGACGGGTGGAGTAATGGTATGCGTCTTTGACGTCGGTGTGTAGCTAGAGGCGGGTGGCCAGTTCCCCCAATCGGACCTCGACCGGAACGTGACGGTGCCCGATACCGGTGGCGGGATCGAAGGAAAGACTGGAACTGGACACCGGTCGTGATTTCACCAGGAAGGTCATCGTCTGCTCGGCTGCCTCCGGTATGCGGTGGAATTCGTCGGCGTGCATCACCGCGCACGAACCCGTCTGGCAGAGCGTGCGCCGCCTGAGCTGCACCGCGGTGATCAACCCGGTGTACCGGTCCCGGGTCGTGGTGTAGCGCTCGTGGAGGTAGTTGCCGCGGAGAATGGTGGTGCAGAAGTGATACCTGTGGTTGTGCACCGAATCGGCGTAACCCTCGCGCCAGTCTTCCAGCGGTTTGTATTCGTGCAGCCAGAACGAAAACGGTTCGTTCGGCGAATCACGCAGGCACCAGGCGAAGTGGGTGGTCGTTTCCCGCGAACTGCGGAGGATCGCTTCGGCCGTCTTGTGGTTCAGCGAGCGCAACCAGTCGCGGAGTTCGGTGCGCAGGCCGGTCTGTGCCACCCAGGATCGGAACCACGTGTCCACTGTGCCCCAGTCCTGTGTCAGCGGGAACGCCGCCGAGCGCAACTGCGTGGCCAATTCGGTCAGAGGGGACAAGCGGGTGAGCAAGTCGGTCAGCTCCCTAGCTCGGCCGCGGCGGAGAACTCCGCCCGGAAGGCGTGGAACTTGTCTTCCAGCTCGCGGAAATGCTCCGGCGTCAACGCGGATCCGGTGATTTTTTCGAACAGGGCAAGGAAATCCGCCCGCGTGGTGGCGGGCGTGATGCGGAACTGGCGTCCGCTGCGCGCCTGCGAGACACGCAGGAACTCGGCTCGTTCCATGTTGTACAGGAACGAACCCGCGGTGAACCGCAGCGTGCGCGGATACAGTTTGGTCGCGCCGCGGATGTCACTGTAGAGCGTCACCCACACGCTGTCGTCGAACATCTCCAGCCGGTCCAGCGGCGGGTCCGCGATCACGGTGATGTCGACCTGCGCGCATCGGCTGCGGGCGAGGAACAGTCCGGCTAGGCCGATGTGGATTTCCTCGTCGAGCCTGCTCTGGATGTCTTCGAGGTCGACGCCGCCCGCTTCACGGCGCAGCAGATAGCGGGCCCGCCCGCTGATCGCCCCGGCGTCCCGGGGGTCGGCGATGACGGCCCGCAACTCTCTTTCCGTGCGGGACAACAACAACCGGGCCGCCGCGTGCCGTCCGGAGAAGCCGCGGAAGAAGTACTGCCGCGTCGCGTCCAGATCGGTCATGAGCACCCGGTTGAACGCGGGATCCGGGTCGGTGGTCGCTTCGAAAACGTGCGTGGGGAAGAACTCCTTGTTGAGGGAACGGTATTCGGCGCTGAGATCCTCCATCGCCCGGCGGCTTTCTTCGATCACCGGCGTCACCAGCGCGCGCTGGGAAGCGCTCGCGGTGATCAAGGTCTGGCCGAATCCGACCACGGCGGAGATCAATGTGCCGTTTCCGAGCGACGTGAGCAGAGTCTTGCCCGCGCCGGCGTCCATCGTGCTCGCTATCCACAGGCTGAGGCCAGCGACCACGACGAGAACGAACAGCAGGAGACTCGTTCTCGTCCAGAAAATCTCGTGCAGTGGAGTACGGCGGAGCCGCCCGGCATCCGCAGCCACAGGTCACCTCCTCGGATCGCTCGAACGAAATGTGCACTGCGTATCTGTTCGAGCGCGGGGAGTTACTTTACGCGCCCGAAGTGAACGGCGAAATAAGAAATTCGGGGGAACGCCGGACAGTGACCAAGTCACGCTGTGCAAGCGTATCCGGTCAGTAGTTAACCATCAAATGTGCGAAACCCTCAGGCGGCGTAGCCAGGTTCCGTGCTGGGTCTCACCAGCCGAAAAGCGGCGCAAGACGCTAGTTTTTCCGTATCCAGAAAGAACCACGCCCGCGGCGGCGTGCAGTCGCAGCCCCCGGCGGGCTGCCGGGGGCTGCGGGCGGGCCGGCCGGCAACCACAAGGGATCATCACGTCTCATGCACCGGTTGGCCCCGACGCGACCACCAAGCCGCAAGGCCGCGTGCCGGTGTTCACCAGACCTGATCACCCCGTGTCCAGTTTGTGGCACGCCACCGGCGACGGACAAGTACCGCGTGGAAATCCGGCGGCGATCAGTCGGCGCCCGTCGTAGGTATGCCACGAATCCGTTTTCGCGACCTGCCGTCACGTCGCGTCCCCCACGCCAGTGGGGTGGCTGTCCCATCGTGGGAGGGGAGTTGTGGCGGCCACGGAGACGGCCGGAGACTCGGAGCCATGCGAGCACCGATCCGCCGTCCGCTCATCGCGCTGGTCACCACCGTGATCACCGCACTGGTGGTGGTTGCCCCGGCCACCGCTGCGGTCGCGAGCCCGGAATCCGAGAACATCATCGGGGGCGAGCAGGCGGCCAAGAGCTACACCTTCATGGGGGCCATGGCACGGCGCAGCGACCAGTTGTACCTCTGCGGCGCGATCCTGATCCACGAACGGTGGGCGCTGACCGCGAAACACTGCCTCACAAGGGAATCACCGAGCGACGTCGAACTCCGCTTCGGGAGCAAGAACCGCACCCGGCGGGGAGAGCCGGTCGACCCACGGCGGTTCGTCCTGCACCCGAGGCTCGACGTCGCGCTGATGGAGCTGGACGACCCGATATCGAAGCGCCCGATGACGACCTTCCGCCTGCTCGGCGACTCGACGGACGTGCGAGTGCTCGGATGGGGCAGGAAGTGCGACTGGCAGTGCCTGCAACCCATTCCGAAGATGCTGCGGTACCTGGACACGAAGGTGTCGTCGTTCGACCACTGCGCCGGATCGGGCATGAACTCCACGGACGCGTTCTGCGTCCGGCAACCACAGCTGGATGCCGGTGCCTGCTCCGGAGACTCGGGTGGGCCGGTCATCCGGTTCCACGACGGAAAGGTCAGCGGCCTCTACGGGGTGATGAGCTACGCCCAGGTCGTCTACTGCGTGCCGAGCCCGGTCGTCGTCGTGAGAGCCGCCCCGCTCGTCACGTGGATCCGGCAGCAGGCGGGGGACTCGGTGGCCGACCGGATCACCGTGGTCTGACCACCGCACTCGACCTGGGCTCGTCGACCCGGCGGGATTGGCTGCTCAGAACTGGTAGTACAGGAAGGGGCTGAACGTGCCGGTCGCGACCAGGATGGCGGCGTAGACGAGCCCGACGGTCATGATCCCGAAGCGCAGCGCGTTGGCGGGTTTGCTGCGGGAGGACTCCAGCAGCGGTCCGGTCACCGGATGCGAAGGCAGGAAGACGACGGCGAGCGCGGCGATCAGGATGACGAGCCGCTGGTTGGTCAGCGCGCTCTCGACGGCGTCGCCGAGCCCGCCGAAGTCGGGCAGGAGCATGTGGCCGATCATGTTCAGCGCGCGCGGCAGATCCGCCGACTTGAAGAACACCCAGCCGAACACGACGAGCACCATTGTCAGCGCGCGCCGGGCGATGCGTGTCCAGCGGTTCGCGGGTTCGAGGTCGAAGCCGAACGCGCGCTCGATGACCAGCAGGGCGCCGTGGAAGCAGCCCCACACCAGGAACGTCCACTGCGCGCCGTGCCAGAAACCGGTCAGCACGAACACGACGCACAGATTGCGGTAGGTGTGCCCGGCGCCGTTGCGGTTGCCGCCGAGCGGGATGTAGACGTAGTCGCGGAACCAGCGCGACAGCGACATGTGCCAGCGTCGCCAGAATTCGGTGATCGTCACCGACGAGTACGGCCGCGCGAAGTTCTCCGGCAGCCGGAATCCCAGCATCCGGCCCAGCCCGATGGCCATGTCGGAGTAGCCGGAGAAGTCGAAGAACAGCTGGAGTGTGTAGCCGATCGCGCCGAGCCACGCGGTCGCGAACGTCATGTGCTCGCTCGGGGTGGCGAAGCAGGCGTCGACCATCGGGCTGAGCGAGTCGGCGATGATCGCCTTCTTGCACAGCCCGAGCGCGAACCGGGGGAATCCGGCGGCGATGTCGTCGAGGCGGTGCGAACGCAGTTGCGGAAGCTGGTCGGCGATCTCGCGGTAGCGCACGATCGGGCCCGCGACGAGCTGCGGGAACATCGCGATGTACGCGGCGAACGCGACCGGGTTCCGCAGCGCGTGCCGCTCGCCGCGGTAGATGTCCACCACGTAGGAGATGTGGTGGAAGGTGTAGAACGAGATCCCGATCGGCACGACCAGGTTCGCCACCGGGAAGTCGCCGCCGAACCAGTGCGTGACGGCCGCGATCTGCTGGGTCGCGAACCCGGCGTACTTCCAGATCAGCAGCATCGTCACGTCGAACGCGATGACGGTGATCAGGATCCGCTTGCGCCGCTTCCCGTGCATGTCCCACGGGCTCGCCTCCAGCAGCGGCCCGGCGAAGAAGTTCACCACCATGCAGCCGAGCAGCAGGAGCAGCCAGGACCCGGCGCCGATGGTGTAGAACAGCAGACTGCCGACCGCGACGATGCCGTTGCGCCAGCTCCGCGGGCACACCAGGACGGCGAGCAGCACCGCCGGCATGAAGTACCACAGGAACAGTGGCGAAATGAACGACACGGTCGCGGACCCCCTCGGTTATCCGCTGGTGACCTTAACCTGCTAGCCCCGGCCGGTGGGCCGAAGCCCGGTCATCGCCGCGCGAGAAGCGTCACGTTCCCGCTGGTCGGGTGCCGAAGCGAGAGCAAAGGTCCCTCGCTCCCGCCGCGCGGCGGGAGCGGTAGTAAAGGTCCCTTGCTCCCGTCCCCGGGGTCGCTCGTCCGCCCCGAACTCAGACCCGTCCGGCGATACGGCGGCGCCGCGCCACCTCGGCGAGCAGGACGCCCGCCGCGACCGACGCGTTCAGCGATTCGACACCCGCGGCCATCGGGATGGACACGGTCGCGTCGCACGTCTCCCGCACGAGCCGCGACAGCCCGCGCCCCTCCGACCCGAGCACGACGACCAGCGGGTCGGCCGCCAGCGCAAGCTCGTCGATGTCCACCGAGCCATCGGCGTCGAGACCGACGATCATCAGCCCCTGACCAGCCCACGCCTTGAGCTGACGCGTGAGGTTGGTCGCCACCGCGATCGGCAGCTTCGCCGCCGTCCCGGCGCTGGTCCGCCACGCGACAGCGGTCATCCCGGCGCTGCGCCGTTCCGGCAGCAGCACGCCCTGTGCGCCGAAGGCCGCTGCCGAGCGGATCACCGCGCCCAGGTTCCGGGGATCGGTGACACCGTCGAGCGCGACGAACAGCGGGGTCTGGCCCGAGTCCCGTGCCACCGCCATCAGGTCGTCCGGGTGCGCGTACTCGAACGGCGGCACCTGCAGGCCGAGGCCCTGGTGCATCGCGCGGTTCGTCTTGCGGTCGAGTTCCTCGCGCGGGATCTCCAGGATCGAGATGCCCTTGTCGCCCGCGAGCCGGACGGCCTCGTTGACGCGGTCGTCGATCTCGATGTTGAGCGCGACGTACAGCGCGACGGCGGGTACGTCGGCACGCAGCGCCTCGACGACCGGGTTGCGCCCGGCGATCAGCTCCGGCTTGTCGGCCTTCTTCGTGCGCTGGTCGTCACGGCGCTTCGCCGCGTTGGCCGCGCGGTACGCCTTGTGCCCGGGCCGGTCCTCCGCCTTGGGCGTCGGGCCCTTGCCCTCGAGGGCCTTCCGGCGCTGGCCGCCGGAGCCGACGACCTGCCCCTTCTTGGTGCCGGGCTTGCGGATAGCGCCCTGGCGCCGGGAGTTGCCTGCCATGCTGAAGATCCTTGTTCTCGGTTACGGCCGAGCCGCAGTTGGGAGTTACTGTCAGGAGTTCCTGACAGTCCACTGTGGACCGTTCGGGGTGTCCTCCACCACGATGCCCGCCTGCTGGAGGCGGTCACGGGCGGCGTCCGCGCGGGCGAAGTCCTTCTCGGCACGGGCCTGCTGCCGTTCGGCGAGCAGCCCTTCCACGAGTTCGACCAGCGCCTGCCGGGTGGGCGTTTCGGAGCCGCCCGCCTCGGACCAGCGCGCGGAGAGCGGGTCGAGACCGAGCACGTCGGTCATCGCGCGCACGGCGGCGGCGACTTCGAGTGCCTTGGGAGTGTCGCCCGCGTCCAGCGCCGCGTTACCGTCGCGGACCGTGTTGTGGACCACGGCGAACGCCTGCGGGGTGGCGAGGTCGTCGTCCATCGCGGCGGCGAAGTCGGCGGGGAGCTTGCCGATCGGCACCACCCCGGCCTGGCTCGCGGCTCGCCGCAGGAACTGCTCGATGCGCCGGTAGCCCTGCGCGGCCTCGGACAACGCGCCGTCGGAGTACTCGATGGTCGAGCGGTAGTGCGGCTGGATGAGGTAGTACCGCAGCTCGGGCGCCCGGTAGTCCTTCAGCATCTGCGGGATCGACACGGTGTTGCCCAGCGACTTCGACATCTTCTCGCCGGACATGGTGACCCACGCGTTGTGCAGCCAGAACCGCGCGAACGGATCGCCCGCCGCGTTCGACTGCGCCCGCTCGTTCTCGTGGTGCGGGAACACCAGATCGACGCCGCCGCCGTGGATGTCGAACTCGGCGCTCAGATACGTCGTCGCCATCGCCGAGCACTCCAGGTGCCAGCCGGGACGGCCGTCACCCCACGGCGTCGGCCACGACGGCTCGCCGGGCTTCGCGCTCTTCCACAGCGTGAAGTCGCGCGGGTCACGCTTGCCCCTGGTCGGCGTCTCGCCCTGCTGGACGTCGTCGAGCTGCTGCCCGGACAGGCTGCCGTACGCGTCGAACGATTTGACCGAGAAGTAGACGTCGCCGTCGGAGGCGTACGCGTGGCCGCGCTCGATCAGGCGCTCCATGAGCTGCACCATCTGGGTGACATGCCCGGTCGCGCGCGGGTTGATCGACGGCGGCAGGCAGCCGAGCTGCTCGTACGCGTCCTCGAACGCGCGCTCGTGCGTCGCGGCCCACTCCCACCACGGCCTGCCGTGCTCGGCGGCCTTGGTCAGGATCTTGTCGTCGATGTCGGTGACGTTGCGGACCAGCACGACGTCGAGTCCACTGTGGACGAGCCAGCGGCGCAGCACGTCGTAGTTGAGCGAGCCGCGGACGTGCCCGATGTGCGGAATGCCCTGCACGGTGGCCCCACACACATAGATGGACGCCGTTCCGCTACGGACGGGATGGAACTCCCGCACGCTCCGGGTCGCGGTGTCGAAAAGGTGGAGGGTCACCCCTCGAAGGGTACGGGGTCGCTGTGGTCGATGTCGCAACCGGTCAGCAAGGTGGCAGTGCGGGATAAGGCCGGTCAGAGCAGCCCGTGTGCTCGCAGCGCGCCGAGCAGGGCGTCCGGCCGTTCGGTCGTCGGCAGCGGGTCGACCAGCGCGAACTCGCAGCCCAGCGCCCTGGCCCCGCCGTCGGCTTCCTCGCTGTCGCCGACCATCAGCGTCTCCTCGGCGCGTACGCCGAGGCGTTGCACGGCGGTCCGGAAGATCTCCAGCTCCGGCTTCACCGCGCCGACCTCGTAAGAAAGGACGAACTCGTCGACGTGGGTGTCCCAGCCCCGTTGCGTGAACGCGGGCTTGATGTCGAAGGCGATGTTGCTCAGCACGCCCACCTGCAGCCCCTTGCCCGCGGCGCCCTTGAGCGCGGCCTCGGCGTCGGGGTACGGCGTCCACTGACTCGGGTCGATCAGCCGGTCGTACAGCGCGACGGCCTGCTCGGGACGCGGGACGCCGGACTGGCGCAGCACCTCGAGGTAGACCTTCCGGTGCAGCACCGGGTCGCGGTCGCGGTTGTGCCAGGCGTGCAGATGCTCGGCGTCGAGGTCGACCACCTGGCCGACCGGGGCGGTCATCCGCCGCATGAGTTCGGTTTGCGCCTCGACGTCGAGCCGCTCGCCCTCGTGGTCGGTGAGGTCGGTCAGCCAGGTCTCGTCCTGCTCGAGGCGGAACAACGTGCCGGAGAAGTCGAAGAGCACAGCCCGAATCGTGGTCACGTCCGCCACATTAGCCGCGTCCACCTGCGACTCGCCGCCGAATTGTGGCGTCTCACGCACTGAAATCCGGCGATTCGGCGGCGAGTTGCGGAGGACGCAATCAGGCGGCGTTGCCGACGATCTTTTCGGGGATGATGCGGACCAGCACGCGCACGACCTCCGGCGGCTCCTCGGGGTACGGCTTGTCCAGGTACTTGTGCGACAGCTCGTCGATCAGCTCCCGGCCGCCTTCGTCGGTCAGCTCCGCGCGGCCGCGGATCTCCACGTAGTTGTACGGGTTTTCCTGGTCGAAGATCGATACGGACACCCGCGGGTCGCGGGTCATGTTGCGTTCCTTGAGACGGCCGCGCACCGTCGCGAAGATCAGCGTGTCGCCGTCCCGCTTCGCCCACAGGACCGACGTCTGGGCCGAGCCGTCCTTGTTCAGCGTGGCCAGCACCGGGAAGTTCTTGCCGTCGAGGAGAGCTTTGGTCGCCTCGTTGAAGGTCAATGCCATGCGGCCGAGCCTAAGGGGTCTCCCGCGCGATGCCGGGCATCGCGCGGGAGACCCGGCGCGCTATCGCGTTCCCGCGCTCCGGCGCCGCGTGCGCAGCAGGCCGAGCAGACCTGCGCCGAGCGCGATCAGCAACGCGCCGGTCCACAGGAGCCAGCCGTGGCTGAATCCGGTGGAGGCCAGATTGCCGTTGCTGCCGCTGCCGGTGTGGGCCGCCGGGATCGGAGCGTCCGAGGACGTCGAGACGCTACTGCTCGGCGGCTCGGTCGCGCTCGTCGACGGGACCGTGCTCGTCGACGTCGTGGAGGTGGTCGAGGTCGGCGAGGTCGGCGGCGTGCCAGTCGGCGTCGGCGCGGACGTGGCGGTCGTCGCGGTCGTCGGACTGGTCGGCGTCGTCGGCTTGGTCGACGTGGTGGGTGCCGTCGTGCTCGTCGTCGGAGTGGTGGAAGTCGTCGGTGTTGTCGGTGTGGTCGCCGTCGTCGAGGTGGTCGGCGTTGTGGGTGTGGTGGACGTCGTGGGAGTGGTGGGAGACGTCGGTGTGGTCGACGTGGTGGGCGTGGTGCTGGTCGGCGACGTCGGCGTGGTGGGCGTCGTCGGGGTCGTGGAGGTGGTGGGGGTTGTCGGTGTGGTCGACGTCGTGGGCGTCGTGCTGGTCGGCGACGTCGGAGTAGTGGGTGTGGTCGGGGTCGTCGGTGTGGTCGACGTCGTCGGGCTGGTGGTGCCGCCGCCGGACGGCTTGATCTCGAACGTCCCCAGCAGGGTGTTCTGACCGGGCTTCAGCGTGCAATCCGAGGTGAACGAGTGCAGGTCGGTCTCGGAACCGTCGGCCTGCTTCGGCGTCAGCGTGGTCGTGAAGTTCCCGACGGTCACCGACGCGGTGCCGGGGCTGGGCAGCGTGATCGCCGGCGCCTGGCCCGACGTCTTGACGTGGAAGACGCCGGACGGCGGCACCGGCGTCTTCGCGATGGCCAGCGGGAGCTGCAGGTTCAGCGTTTTGTCGACCGGGTACTTCAACGCGGCCGCCGCCTTCGCGGAGCCCTCCACCGTGGTCGCGCCGATCAGGGCCAGCGCCGAGGTGCCTTCTTCGGGGACGGCCACATCCGCGTCGAACCCGATCGCGGGACCGCGTTCACCTGCCACCGCGTTGTCCGGGAAAACGCTGTCGATCTTCACGGTGAGCGTGAGCGGATCGGAGATCAGCGGGAACGGGCACGAGTAGTCCAGTGTGAGCGACACCGGGGCGGCCTGGCTCGAATTCCCCGTCGCCAGCACCACGGCGGCCGTGACGGCGGTGAGCGCCGAACTCACGGCGAGGCCGTGCGCGAGCTTTCTCGACTTCCAGCGAAGTTTCACAGTTCTGTCTCCCAGTGAATGAGGCGAAGAAGTGTTTCTGGGTACGGAAACGCACCCGGAAACGTCGCCACCCGGCCCTCAAAATACCTTTGTGGACCCCGTCGAGAAAGAGTCGCGAAAAACGCGGAAACAATTTATAACGCGAGTAATAGCCGCAACGGCCGGACTTAGCACCCGCAGGGGCTCCAAGGCCGTGAAGGACTCATTACCGGCGCTCTGTGCCGGTAAAGGAGTCCTTCACGGCGTCGGAGCCGGTGTCTCAGCAGGCAGGAGCAGCGCGGTGGCGAAGGCGGCGATGCCCTCGCCGCGTCCGGTCAGCCCGAGGCCGTCCGACGTCGTCCCGGAGACGCTCACCGGGCCCCCGACGGCCTCGCTCAGCACGCGCTGCGCCTCCTCACGGCGCTTCCCGACCCGTGGCGCGTTGCCGACGATCTGCACGGTCGCGTTCCCGACCCGCCAGCCCCGCGCCTCGATCAGCCCCCGGACCTCCGCCAGCATCTCCGCCCCGTGTGCCCCGTTCATCCGCGGATCGCCGGTACCGAAGACGGCCCCGAGATCGCCGAGCCCGGCCGCCGAGAGCAACGCGTCGCACAGGGCGTGGGAGGCGACGTCGCCGTCGGAATGCCCCGCGCAGCCGTCGACGCCCGGCCACAGAAGCCCGGCGATCCAGCAGTCCCGGCCGGGTTCGATCGGGTGCACGTCGACGCCGTTGCCGATCCTCACAGGGTCTCCTCGGTGTCGGCCATGGCCGCGATGGCCTCGGCGAGGGTCAGTTCGAAGGGGCTGGCGACGCGCATCGCGTCCGGGTGGCCGTCGATGGTGACGGCCCCGGCGCGGATCGCGGCGGTGAGGTCGGGTTCGCCCTCGGCGCACGCGGCGCGGAACGCGTCGAGCGTGAAGCCGAGCGGGGTCTGCGCGGTGCGCAGGTGCGTGCGGTCCTCGGTGCGGGTGATCAGCTTCGCCTCGTCGGTGACCTTCACGGTGTCGGCCATGGGCAGCACCGGGACGACGACGGACGCGCCCGCGCGGACAGTGGCGATCACGTCACGGAATGTTTCCGCAGGAGTGAAGGCGCGCAGGGCGTCGTGCACCAGGATGCTGGTGTCAGCGGAGAGTTCCGGCTCGACGGCCGCGAAGGCATGGCGAACCGAAGCATCGGGCAACACCCGGCAGCGCGGGGAAAGCCCGCTGACGGCATCGCCGAACGCGCGCGCAAACCGAGCGGGGGCCGCGACGACCACCGGACCGAGATCCGGCGTGTCGAGCAGCCCCCGAACGGTATGCGTGAGTAGAACTTCACCGTGGACCGGCGTGAGCGCGAGCTCGGCGTCGGCCGCATGGTGTGCGACGGTTACGAACGCGACAGAGTTCATCAGATCGCGATCGTAGAGGTGGCCGCCCGGCGCCTCCTCCGGGCTGCCGTGGGTCAGACCGTCGCGGTTTCCAGGACTTCGTCGAGGAGGACTTCAGCCTTGCCCTCATCGGTGCCCTCTGCGAGCGCGAGCTCGCTGACCAGAATTTGCCGCGCTTTGGCCAGCATGCGTTTCTCGCCGGCTGAAAGTCCGCGGTCCTTCTCTCGCCGCCAGAGGTCGCGCACCACTTCGGCCACCTTGTTCACATCGCCGGAGGCGAGTTTCTCGAGGTTGGCCTTGTACCGACGAGACCAGTTGGTGGGCTCCTCGGTGTGGGGAGCACGCAGTACGTCGAAAACCCTGTCCAGTCCTTCTTGCCCGACGACATCGCGCACGCCGACGATCTCGGCGTTGTCTGCGGGCACGCGAACCGTAAGATCCCCTTGCGCGACCTTGAGGACGAGGTACTTCTTCTCCTCGCCCTTGATCACGCGGGTCTCGATGGCTTCGATGAGTGCGGCACCGTGGTGCGGGTAGACGACGGTCTCTCCGACCTTGAAAACCATGTGTCCTCTGCCCCTTTCGCTGACTCCATCCTAGCACGTGCTGTTGACGCCCACCTAGCGGCCCGGACCAGTCCTCGCAGGTCAGCGGCCTGAGCGGGGGTTGACAAACCTTCGAGCCCCATGCTCACGCAGGTGATGAGCGAAAGCTTTTCGCAATAGTCCCGAATTCCTTTGTGGACGGTTGATCTTGGATGCCGGTGTGCCGCAACGCGGAGGGGGTTCCGCGCGCGCGAATGCGCCCGGCTAGTCTTCGCGGTGACGAGTCGGCGAAAGGGAAGGACCGCGGACGTGAGGCTGCAGAATCGACGCGTGTTCGGCGCGGGCGTGCTGGCGCTCGGCGCCGCGTTGGTGCTCGCCGGTTGCGGTGCCGGTCAGATCACCCAGACCGACACGCAGGAGCCCGCCGTCAACGGCACCCTCGCGCAGGTGAAGACGCTGTCGCTGCGCAACGCCGCGGTGCAGTACCCGGCGCAGGGCGCGGCCTACCAGGCCGGGGCCTCGGCCCCGCTGACCCTGACGATCGTGAACCAGGGCAAGCAGGACGACACGCTGGTGTCGGTCACCTCGGACGCCGCGTCCGGCGCCGCCCAGCTCGGCGGCTCGAAGGCGGTCGTGGCCGGGCACGCCCTGGTCATCGGCGCCCACGACGCGGTCGAGTCGACCACCGAGAAGCTTCCGTCATCCTCGGCGTCCAGCGCGCCGACGTCGAGCGGCGCCCCGTCGTCCTCGTCTTCGTCGAGCAGCTCTCCCTCTTCCAGCGCCGCACCGAGCAGCACCGCCGGTGGCGACGTGGTCGGTTCCGGGACCGTGGTGCTGCCGGGGCTCAAGAACCCGCTGTGGCCGGGTCAGACGATCAAGGTGACGTTCGTGTTCCAGAACGCCGGCCCGCTCACCATCGAGCTGCCGGTCGCCGCCCCCGCGCACGTCCGCGGCGGCGAGGCGAAGGCCGAAGGTCACTGATTCTGTCGGTGCCTGCCGTTAGCCTGCGCGGGTGGTGAAGAAGGGCGGCGTCGCGTACCGCTGCGCCGAATGCGGGTACGAGGCGGCCAAATGGCTGGGCCGCTGTCCGGAATGTCACGCCTGGGGCACCCTCGAGGAGCGGGGTTCCTCGCGTCCGGCGATCGCAAGGGTCGCGGCCGGTGCGCCGAGCGCGCCGGCGCGGCCGATCGCCGAGGTCGACGTCGAGCAGGCCCGTGCCCGGCCGACGGGCGTGTCCGAGCTGGACAGGGTGCTCGGTGGCGGGCTCGTGCCGGGCGCCGTGGTGCTGCTGGCGGGCGAACCGGGTGTCGGTAAGTCGACATTGCTGCTCGAGGTGGCCTATCAATGGGCGGTCACCGCCGATCGCGCGCTGTATGTGACGGGTGAGGAGTCGGCGGGGCAGGTCCGGCTGCGTGCCGAGCGCACCGGGAACGTCCACCAGGACATGTTCCTGGCCGCGGAGAGCGATCTGGCCGCGATCCTCGGGCACGTCGACGCGGTCAAGCCGGGCGTGCTGATCGTCGACTCGGTCCAGACCATGGCTTCGCCCCAGGTCGAAGGTTCCCCCGGTGGGGTGACGCAGGTGCGCGCGGTGACGTCGGGGCTCGTCGCGTTGGCGAAGGAACGCGGGCTGCCGGTCGTGCTCGTGGGCCATGTCACAAAGGACGGGTCGGTCGCGGGGCCGCGGGTGCTGGAGCACCTGGTGGACGTCGTGCTGCAGTTCGAGGGCGACAAGCATTCGACGCTGCGGCTGGTCCGCGGGATCAAGAACCGGTTCGGCGCGGCGGACGAGATCGGCTGTTTCGAGCTGCAGGAGGACGGCATCGTCGGCGTGCCCGATCCGTCCGGCCTGTTCATGAGTCACACCGCCGAGCCGGTGCCGGGGACGGCGATCACGGTGACGGTGGAGGGCAAGCGGCCGCTGCTCGGCGAGGTGCAGGCGCTGGTCTCGCAGTCGTCCATGCCGCAGCCGCGGCGCGCGGTGAGCGGGCTGGATTCGGCACGCGTCGCGATGGTGCTCGCGGTGCTGGAGAAGCGCGGCGGACTCAAAATGGGTGACAAGGATGTCTACGTCGCGACGGTCGGTGGCATGAAGATCACCGAGCCCGCGATCGACCTGTCGCTGGTGCTCGCGCTCTCCTCGTCGGTCGGCGATGTGGCGCTCTCGCCCCGGCTGGTCTCTGTGGGCGAGGTCGGGCTGGCCGGGGAAGTGCGGCGCGTCCCGAATGTCGGCCGCCGCCTCGCCGAAGCCGCGCGGCTGGGTTTCACGCATGCGTTGGTGCCGCCCGACTCCGGCAAGCTGCCGCCGGGGATCCGGGTCCTCGAAGTCGGTGACGTCGCCAGCGCGCTCAACGCCGCCAACCACGCTCGCTGATCCCTGGGCTCTCGGCCGATCATCAGGTCCGTGAATGCCACATCGAGGGACTCAGAGTCCCTCGATGTGGCATTCACGGA
>NZ_JBHYJW010000044.1:0-24740 GCF_042741125.1 Amycolatopsis sp. NPDC058986
GCGATGCGGGATCTGGTGGACGCGGGTTGTGAGATTCTGACGATCACGCAGTATCTGCGGCCGTCGCCGCGGCATCATCCGGTGGATCGTTGGGTCAAGCCGGAGGAGTTCGTGGAGCACTCCAAGGCGGCCGAGGCGATGGGCTTCGCCGGGGTCATGGCCGGACCGCTGGTGCGGTCCTCCTACCGCGCCGGACGCCTCTACGCGCAGACGAAGAGTTACCGTGGAGAAGAGCTGCCGGACAACCTGAGGCACCTCGCCGACAAGGGTCCGGCCGCACAAGAGGCCAGCTCGCTCCTGGCTGTATCCAATGGGCCCTCAGCGGTAAAAATTACTTCGGGCCGGAACTAAGGGAAGGGGCGGATCAATGGCGATCAGCGTCTTCGACCTGTTTTCGATCGGCATCGGACCGTCGAGCTCCCACACGGTCGGCCCGATGCGGGCCGCGCGGACCTTTGTGGACGGTCTCGTCGACGAGAACCTGCTGAGCCGCACCACGCGTGTCCAAAGTGAACTGTTCGGTTCGCTGGGCGCGACCGGGTTCGGGCACGGCAGCGACAAGGCCGTGCTGCTCGGGCTGTCCGGTGAGCGGCCGGAGGAGGTCGACACCGACACCGTGCCGGGCAAGATCGCGGAGATCCGCGAGTCCGGCAGCCTGAAGCTGGGCGGCGAGCACGAGATCGTGTTCACCGAGGACACCGACCTCACCATGCATCGCCGCAAATCCCTGCCCGCGCATCCGAACGGCATGATCTTCCGCGCGTTCGACGGCGACGGCGTCCTGCTGCGCGAGCGGACGTACTACTCGGTCGGCGGCGGGTTCGTGCGGGACGAGTCGTACGAGACGGACACGGTCGTGGTCGAGGACTCGACCCCGGTGCCGTACCCGTTCCGCACCGGCGCCGACCTGCTCGCGCACTGCGCGTCGACCGGCCTGCCGATCAGCGAGATCATGTTCCGCAACGAACTCGCCTGGCGTACCAGGGAAGAGATCCGTGAGGGGCTGCTCGGGATCTGGGCGGTCATGGCCGAATGTGTCCACAATGGATGTGCGCACGAGGGCGTCCTGCCGGGCGGGCTCAAGGTGCCGCGGCGGGCGAAGGCGTTGCACGACAAGCTGCTCGCCGAGGACGGCGTCGAGGACCCGTTGTACGCGATGGACTGGGTCAGTCTGTACGCGCTCGCGGTGAACGAGGAGAACGCCGCGGGCGGCCGGGTCGTCACCGCGCCCACCAACGGCGCGGCCGGGATCATCCCCGCGGTGCTGCACTACTACCAGCGGTTCATCCGCGGCGCTTCGGACGACGGGATCGTGACGTTCCTGCTCACCGCGGGCGCGATCGGGTCGATCCTCAAGCAGACCGGGTCGATCTCCGGGGCCGAGGTCGGCTGCCAGGGCGAGGTCGGCTCGGCGTCCGCGATGGCCGCCGCCGGGCTCACCGAGGTGCTCGGCGGCAGCCCGGCGCAGGTGGAGAACGCCGCCGAGATCGGCGTCGAACACCACCTGGGGCTGACCTGCGACCCGGTCGGTGGACTCGTGCAGATCCCGTGCATCGAGCGCAACGCCGTCGGCGCGTCGAAGGCCATCCACGCCGCGCGGATGGCGATGCGCGGCGACGGCAGTCATGTCGTGACGCTGGACAAGGCGATCAAGACGATGCGGGAGACCGGCGCCGACATGAGCATCAAGTACAAGGAGACGGCGCGCGGCGGCCTCGCGGTCAACGTCATCGAGTGCTGAGCTAACGCTGTTTCTTGGTGCGCGGCCGAGGCGGGCCCGATGCCTTGGCCGCGCGCCGTGCGCGCGTGACGTACAGCGTGACGAAGAACGCGATGGTGGCCGGACCGAACACGATGAGAAACGGGAGCACGACTTCCAGGAAGAACCCGGCCCACGGGCCGTCGTCGGCCACCACGGCGGCGATGGCGAACAAGGCCACGATGTCCAGCAACAGCGTGGTCGCCGCCACCTTCAGAGCGACACGCCACGGCGGCTTCGGTGCGGGCCGTCCTGGAGTGTGGGACTGCCGGACGGCGGGAATCGATCGCCAGGTCACGCCGCGCCGGGAAAGCCACATGCGGTGCAGGATCTCGGTTTCGTGTTCGAGGTCCAGGCCGTTGCGGTCGTTGAGGTTCGGCAGGACGATGCGGCGGCCCGTGTCGTCGTACATCGCCGTGACGAAGTAGGGCGCGGACTTGAGCTGGCGGTGGTGTTTCGGTTCGACGACGATGTCCTGGATCCGGGTCCACGGCGTCTTCCTCGCGCGGAACCAGCCGTGGACCGTCACGCCGTCCTGATCGGTGTGGGTCGCGCTCACCAGCGAGTACCAGGCGATCAGGACGAGCGGGAGGGCCACCAGCACGGTGACGATGATCCGCATCGGGATGTCGTCGGCCCGCCAGAACAGCAGGCCGATCTGAAGCACGAGCAACAACACGACAGGCGGCGTGAAATCCGAGAAGCGCTCGCGGGTGAGGCGATATTCGCGTAGCTCGTCGTCATCCGACAACGGCTCAGGACTGAACCGGCTCATGGAATCCCCAGTCGCCGGAGGCCTGTCCGGCTGATTCCGTTCTACACCCGGAAGTCCCGCGCGCCAACGTTTTCGGTGCGGTCATCGGGCTCGACGGCCAGCCGGAGCCCGACCTCCACGAGTGTCCAGCCGAGGCGCTGCCGCCGGGTGCTGCCCAGACAGGCCCGGCCGCCGTTACGCGGAAGCCTGCGGGTGCCGCGGCGTAACTCCGCCTCCCGCTCGTTGACCAGGTCCTGCGCCATCAGGAAGTGCACCGGATCGCCCCCACTCGGTCTTCGGTGTCTCACTGGACGTTGTCAATAGTTGCTCACCGTGGCCGGATGATTCCAGTGGTTTTCTCACGAAACATCGCGTGTCGGCTCCGGGCGAACGCCGTCGGATTCCTCGGGACGTGCCTTCCGGGGGAACGCCGACCAGTGCGCGATCACGCTGTCGTCGCCCGGCCGCGCGTCCCGGCGGTAGCGGTCGACCACCTCGTGGATTTCCGCGCTCATCGCCGCGGCTTGTTCGGGCGTCAGGGAAAGCCGGGCGTCACCGAAGGTGGCCTTGTCGTACCAGCGGTCCATCCACTGCGGGAGTTCGCTGACGAACTGTGCTTCGGCCTGGTAGCGCTGCTCGACCACGGACCGCAGGTAGGTGTCCAGCGGCGCGGCCAGGTCCGGGTCGCCGAAGAAGTCGGCGGTCCGCATGTGCGTAGCCTCCTGCAACGGACGCCACCAGCGTTCGCGTTTGTTCCCTCGCTCGGTGTCCTCCTCGACAAGGCCCGCTTCGGCCAGCATCCGCAGGTGCCAGCTGGTCGTGCCCGAACTTTCGCCGACCCGCTTGCCCAGCCTTGTCGCGGTCGCCGGACCGTCGGCCTGCAGGAGTTCGAGCATCCGCATGCGCAACGGGTGGGCCAGCGCGCGGAGCATCCGCGCGTCGATCTGTTGTGCCCGTCGGTTCCCGGTCATGGGCACACTCTAGAACGCAGAGGGAACTTTGCAAAGAGTTCTCTGTGGTTGTGATGGACAGCGTTGATCACCGGAGTCGGCATAAACTCGCTGGGTGGAGTCGACCTCGGTGGTGAATGCCGGTGAAGCGTTGTTCCGTCCGGTGCGGACGGGCAACGCCTTCGAGGAGACCGTCGAGCGGCTCCTGCAGGCCATCCGGCTCGGGGTGGTCGGCGCGGGGGAGCGCCTGCCGTCCGAGCGGGAGCTGGCCGAACGCCTCGGCGTCAGCCGCGTCACGCTGCGCGAGGCGATCCGGGCGCTGTCCGACGCTGGGTACGTCGAATCGCGGAGAGGGCGCTACGGCGGCACATTCGTCAACGAGAACCTCCCCGAACCAGGCCACCCCGTGGGGGAGCGTCCGGTTGTCGCGCTGGAAGACGCGCTGAGCCTGCGGTACGTGCTGGAGACCGGGGCCGCCGAGCTGGCGGCGGCGCGCTCGCTGAGCCCGGCCGACCGGCAGCACCTGACCAGCACGCTCGCCGACGCGTCGGCCTCGGACCTCGCCGACTACCGGCGCAAGGATTCCCGGCTGCACCTGGCGATCGCCGAGGTGACCGCGTCCGGCTCACTGACCACCGCGATGGCCGACGCGCGGACGCGGGTCAACCAGCTGCTCGACCGGATCCCGTTGCTGGAGCCGAATCTGGAGCACTCCAACGCCCAGCACGAGGAGATCGTCGACGCGATCCTGGCGGGTGACCCGGTCGCCGCGCGCCGCGCGATGGCCGAGCACATCGAGGGCACCGCGTCGCTGCTGCGCGCGTTCCTCTGAAATGTCATGATCCTGTTTCAGTGATCCGGCCCGCCTCAACCTTGTCACTCTTTCGAGCGTCGGACGTGACGTGGATGAGATTTCTGGGGAATCCGAGTCCGAAACCGGCGAGAAGACGCCTGGCCGGTGGCGGCGTGTCCGCCGGATCGCCTGCTGGACCGCCGGACTCGGGGCCGGCATCCCGCTCCTCGCCTTCTGGATCGCCTACCTGGTGCTCGATGTGCGCAGTCCGCAGGAGGTGCTCGCCGGGCTCGACAAGACCGTCACACTGGACTATTCGGACGGTTCGGAACTGCTCAAGGTCGTCCCGCCCGACGGCGACCGGCTCTTCGTGCCCTACGCGCGGATCCCCGCCAAGCTGCGGGACGCGATCGTCGCGACCGAGGATCCGACATTCTGGGACAACCAGGGCTTCGACCCGACAGGCGTCGGCCGCGCGCTGCTGACCGGTTTCGGCGGCGGATCCGGCATCACGCAGCAGTACATCAAGAAGTCCACCGGGGACGACGAGCACGCGATCACGCGCAAGCTCACCGAGCTGGTGCTCGCCACGAAGATCACGCAGGAGCAGTCGAAGGAGAAGATCTTCGAGAGCTACGTGAACATCATTTCCTTCGGGCGCAACACTTTCGGCCCGGCCGCAGCGATGAACGCGTTCTTCGGCCGCGGTCTCGACGAGTCTCTCACCTGGAGCGAGGCGGCGTTCCTGGCCGGGATGATCCAGTCGCCGTCGGTGCACGATCCGGCCGTCTCCGGCGACGAGCACGCGGCGAGGCGCTGGGAGTACGTACGGGACAAGCTCGTCGAGCGAGGGTACGTCAAGGGCGACGAGATCGGCAGGATGTCCTATCCCGGCAAGGAAATCCAGCCGCCGTCGGAGACCAGGGCGGGTCAGCTGGACTACGAGCAGTACCACGTCAAACAGGCCGTGCTCGCCGAACTCGAACGCGCCGGTTTCCCGCTGAACCGGTTGCGGCAGGGGACTTTGCGCGTCGAGACGACCCTGGACCGGCGGGCGCAGGAAAGCGCGCGCAAGACGGTCAAGGACCGGCTGGCGGGCGAACCGCGTGAGCTGCGTGGCGCGCTCGTGTCCGTCGATCCGGGGACGGGTGCGGTGCGGGTCTACGACGGCGGCGACGACGGCCTGCGTGACTACGCGGGCGTCGCGCACCCGGCGGGTTCGGCGTTCTACCCGTTCAGCATGCTCGCCGGGCTGCGCGCGGGAGTCGGGGTCGACCAGCCCGCGGCGTCGCCATCGGAGACGGAGTTCCTCGGCGAGCGGTTCAAGTATCCGAACGTCTGCGGTGATCCGTGCACCTACCGGCAGGCGCTGCGCAAGGCGGCGGACGCGCCGTTCGTCGGCCTGGCGAAGCGGCTGGGCGCGGACGCGCTGAGCGCCGCGGCCCGCGACGCCGGCATCCCGGACGCCGTGGATGGTGCCGCGACCCTGCGGGAGTACAACAGCGATCTCATCGGCGCCGGGATCGCGATCGGGCGGTATCCCTTGCGGCCCTTGGACATGGCGGGCGCGTATGCGACTTTCGCGGCCAAGGGCGTGCGTGCGATGCCTTACCTGGTCGAGAAGATCCGGGACGAGAAGGGTGAGATCGTCTGGCAGCACACCTCGCGGCCGTCGCCGTTCAGCGGCGACGACGCGACGAGCACACGGCTGGCCGACGCGGTGACGGACGCGCTGCGCACGACGTTGCCGGACGGCCGCCCGGCGGCGCTGGCGACCGGGCAGTTCGAGCAGGGCATCAGCCAGGACTACGCGGCGGCCTGGGCGATCGGCTACACGCCGAAGCTGGTGACCGCGGTGTGGATCGGCAGCGACGACGACAACTGGCGCCTCCGTGATTCCCGGGGCCGGAAGATCACCGGCGCGACGATGCCGACGGACATCTGGCAGACCTTCATGCTCGCCAACGCCGGAGGCCGCCCCACGCGCTGAGGTCCCGAGTCCCCGGCGGTCATGCGCCCCCGATGTGGCGTTCGCCGCGTTGGACGCACCGAACGCCACATTGGGTGCGTTGGGGGCGGGCGGTGGTCCATTCACGACCCGCGGCTCGCCAGAGGTCAGACGACCAGGGCCACCGTCAGGCCGTCGTAGCCTTTCGCGCCGACCGTCTGCAGCGTCGTCGCGTCGATGCGGGGTTCGCGGGCGATGAGTTCGTTCATCGCCCGGACGCCGATCACCGCCGGATCGGTGGCGCCGGGGTCGGCGACCGCACCACGGCGGACGACGTTGTCGACGACGATCATCGTGCCGGGCCGGGACAGCCGGACCGACTCGCTGAGGTAGCCGGCGAGGTTGGCCTTGTCGGCGTCGATGAAGATGAAGTCGAACGGGCCGGTCAGCAGGGGCAGCGTGTCCAGCGCCGCGCCGACGCGGATCTCGACGACGTCCTCGCCGAATCCGGCGCGCGTGAGGTTGGCGCGGGCGACGTCGGCGTGCTTCCGTTCGTATTCGCACGTGACGAGCTTGCCGCCCTCGGGCAGCGCGCGGGCGAGCCAGATGGTGCTGTAGCCGCCGAGAGTCCCGATCTCCAGTATCGAGCGGGCGCCGACGCCGCGGGCCAGCAGGTTGAGCAGCTTGCCCTGGTTGGGCGCGACCGCGATGGACGGGAGTCCGGCCGCCCGCGAATCCGCGAGCGCGGCGTCGAGTACCGGGTCGGCGGGGATCATCGCGTCCGCGAGATATCCGTCTACTGTGGACCAGAGTTCCTGGGTCATGACACCTCCACGGCCAATCTAGTGCGCGCGGTTCGCCTTCGGGATCACCAGCGGGGTGCCGGTCTCCGGGCACGGCATGACGGTGCAGGGCAGTTCGAAGATCTTCTCGACGTTCGCCGCCGTGACCACCTCGTCGGGGGAGCCGGTGGCGAGCACCTGCCCGTCCCGCATCGCGATCATGTGCGTGGCGTAGCGCGCGGCGTGGTTGAGGTCGTGCAGCACGGCCACCAGCGTCCGGCCCTGTTCGGCGTGCAGCTGCGCGCAGAGGTCCAGAATGTCCATCTGGTGCGCGATGTCGAGATACGTCGTGGGCTCGTCGAGCAGGAGCAGATCGGTCTGCTGTGCGAGCGCCATCGCCATCCAGACGCGCTGGCGCTGCCCGCCGGACAGCTCGTCGACCAGCCGCTCGGCGAGATCGTCGACGCCGGTGGAGCGCATCGACTCGGCCACCACCGCGGCGTCCTCGCGCGACCACTGCCGCAGCAGCTTCTGGTGTGGATACCGGCCGCGCGCGACGAGGTCGGCGACCGTGATGCCGTCCGGCGCGATCGAGCTCTGCGGCAGCAGCCCCAGCCGTCGCGCGACTTCCTTCGCCGGGTACGAGCCGATCACCTGGCCGTCGAGGAACACCGAGCCCTTGCGGGGTTTGAGCATCCGCGAAAGCGCCCGCAGCAGCGTCGTCTTCCCGCACGCGTTGGGCCCGACGATGACGGTGAAGGACTGGTCGGGGATGACGACTCCGAGGTCCTCGGCCACGGTCCGGCCGTCGTAGGCGAGGGTGAGCGCTTCGGCGTGCAGCCGCGTCTCGCCGGACGGCGTGGTCCGCGCGGGCTCGGCGATCGTGTTCACGGTCTGTTCCACAGAGGTTAGGCTAACCTAGCGACCGGCGCCCGTGGTGTTCCGTGGGTCGCATTCGCCGATGGTGACCGCCCGGTCACCGCCTAGGGTGGCCCGGTGAGCGGTTTCTACCACGCCTGTTTCGTCGTGCCCGACCTCGAGAAAGCCATGGGGGACTTCACCACCGCCACCGGGACGTCGTGGCGGCCGGTCCGCGACGGACGGCTCGGCGAATGGGACTACCGGATCGTCTTCTCCGAAGGCCCTCCGCATCTGGAGCTGATCGAGGGACCACCGGGCAGCCCGTGGGACTGCGGCGGCGTCGCGCGGTTCGACCATCTCGGCTGGTGGACACGGTCCATTCAGGACTCTTCGGCCCGGCTGGCCGAGGCGGGTTTCCCGGCGGAATTCGACGCCTGTCCCTACGGCCGTCCCTTCGCCTACCACCGTGTGGACAGCATCGGCGCCCGGATCGAAGTCGTCGACGCCTCCGTCCAACCGGGATTCCTCGACACCTGGAACCCCGGCGGCGCCCCGATGCGTGCGCTGGAGGACAACTGAAGTGATCTGACGGAGAACTGGTGTGTTTGAACGGAGATCTCGCGAGATCTCCGTTCAAACACACGAGATCTCCCCTTGCTCACGCGCGGCGGCGCCAGAGGAGGCGGGTCAGCGCGGCGGCGACCGAGGCCGGGGCCGACTGACGCGGCAGGCCGCGGGCCTCGGGGGCGGACTCGGGCATCGCGCGGTAGGCGAGGTGGGCGGCGAACCGGGCCAGCCGCGGGGCGGTCAGCGTCGCCAGTTCGGCGGCGCGGCCTTCCGGGAGACTCAGGATCTCCGGGCGTTCCTCGAGCGCCTTGACCACCAGCGCGGCCGCGCGTTCCGGGCTGCTCGACGGGATCCCGCGGTACGACGACGGCGTGATCATCGGCGTGCGCACCAGGGGCATCCGGACCGAGCTGAACGTGACGCCGTCGGACAGCGTCTCCCGCCCGGTGACCTTGCCGAACTCCTCCAGTGCCGCCTTCGACGCCAGGTACGCCGCGAAGCGCGGAGTGTCGGTCTGCAGGCCCTGGGTGGTGACGTTGACGACGTGGCCGAAGCGGCGTTCCACCATCGACGGCAGCAGGCCGAGGGTGAGCCGCACCGGGCCGAAGTAGTTGATCGCCATGGTGCGTTCGAAGTCGTGCACCCGCTCGGTCGACAGGCGCACCGAACGCCGGATCGACCGGCCCGCGTTGTTGACCAGCATGTCGACGGCGCCGTGGTCGGCGAGCACGGCCTTGACGAGCGCGTCCACGGCGTCGCCGTCGGTCAGGTCGCACGAGTACGCCGCCGCCTGGCCACCGGCGGCGGCGATCTCGGCGCGGACCTCTTCCAGTTCGTCGGCCCGCCGCGCCACCAGCAGCACCTTCGCGCCGCGCTTGGCCACCTTCAGCGCGGACGCGCGGCCGATACCGGACGACGCGCCGGTGATCAGCACGACCCGCCCGGCCAGCCCGCCGCCGTGCCGCGCCCGGTCGGGGTCGAGGTGCTCGCGCCAGTACCGGTAGAGCGGAGGCGCGTAGTCGCGGAGTTCGGGCTGTTCGACGCCGCTGCCGAACAGCGCCGCGGTGGTCCGCGCGGTGTCGAACTCGACGGCCATGCTCAGATGCGGCAGCACCGCCAGCGGGATGCCCAGTTCGTCCAGCACCGCCGCGCGGGTGGCGCGTCCGCCGGGGACCCTGTCGACCCCGGCAGCGGCGATGCGCGCGAGCCGGCTTCCCGCCGAACGGACCACTGTGGACGGTCGCGCCGGGAGGACGGCGCCGATCCGCGGCCCGCCCGCCGCCCGGGAGAAGGCGTTGTAGACCTCGTGCAGCGGCTGCGGCCGGGGCGACGCCAGGTGGTAGGTGGCGCCGGAGGGCGCGTCGCGGTGCATCAGGTACTCCATCGCCGCGACGACGTAGTCCACCGGCACCAGGTTCGTCGCGCCGAGATCGGGCGCGGCCAGCGGCAGCCTGCCGGGCAGCGCGGCCAGCCGGGAGATCGCGGGGAGGAAGTAGTACGGCCCGTCGATCTTGTCCATCTCGCCGGTCCGCGAATCGCCGACCACCGCCGAGGGGCGATACACCCGGAACGGCACCTCGTGCTGGGTGCGCACCAGCTTCTCGGCCTCGAACTTCGTGGCGTGGTAAGGAGAACCGAAGTGCTGGCCGAGGTCGAAGTCCTCTTCGGTGAACTTGCCGGCGTGGTCGCCCGCCACCGCGATGGACGAGACGTGGTGCACCATCCCGGCCTTCGCGGCGGCCGCGAAGGCGAGCAGGTTGCGGGTGCCCTCGACGTTGGCGGCGCGGTTGGTCTCGTCGTCGGCGGTGAGGTCGTAGATCGCGCCGAGGTGGACCACGTGGTCGATCCCCGCGAACCGCGTCGCGTCGACGCCGAGCGCGGGTTCGGTGAGATCGCCGGTGACCGGGACGAGCCGGTCGGCGCCCGCCCAATCGCGGGAAAGCGCCGCCAGCCGGTCGCGGGAGGTCTCACGCACGAGTACGTGGACGGCGGTGGTTTCCTGCCGCCGCAGCAGGCGGGCGACCAGGCGCTTCCCGATGAAGCCCGTCGCACCCGTCACGAAGTAGGTGGTCATCGTCGTCCCCTTTGCTCAGGGGAGACTGTACCTACTCGTAAGTAGGAACGGTAGTTGTCACCTGTTGGCGGGATGCTGCGCGACCGCTACCACGGCGTCACGCAGCGCGGCCCGTAACCGTCCGACGTCGAGCGGCCCGAGCACGGCGGCCTCGCCGGGCGGGGCGACGAGCACCACCTTGTCGCTGCTCACGAACACCGTCACGTCCCTGCGCCTGCCGGCCAGATCCCGGCAGCTGATCGACCATTCGTCCCTCGCTGCCACGGTCCTCGCCCTCCGATTCACTCAGTGGTCGTGCTTCGTGCGAGGCTGGGACTCCTGCCGCCGGAGCCCGTGACGCCGGTTCACCCGATTTTCCTACTGACGGGTTACCGGCCTTATCCGGTCAATCCCTGACCAGCGCGTTTCCGGCGAGGCGGGCTGGGCGCGGTTCGCCCCGGTTTCCGGTGGAGCGGCTAGGGAGTAGCGTCCGGGCAGCAGGCTTGCCGGAACTACGGGGAGGTCTCGATGTCCGAGCCCAGCAAGATCGTCGTCGTCGGTGCCGGGCTGGCGGGTGCCTCCGCCGCGGGCGCGCTGCGTGAGCGCGGGTACGAGGGCGACGTGCTGCTGATCGGGACCGAGCGACACCGCCCGTACGAGCTGCCTCCACTGTCCAAGGGCGTGCTGCTCGGCAGCACCGACGAGCCCGACTGGGTCCACGGTGAGGGCTTCTACGCCGAAAAGGACATCCGATACACCCAAGGCGTCACCGCGACCCGGATCGAGCTGGGCGCACGGCTGGTGCTCGACGACGCGGGCGGCGAACACCGCTACGACCGGCTCGTGCTGGCCACCGGGTCCCAGCCGCGGACGCTGCCCCTTCCCGGCGCCGACCTGCCCGGCGTGCACACGTTGCGGACCATCGACGACTCGCTCGCGCTGCGCGCGGCGTTCGACGAGGCCCGGCGCGTGGTCGTCATCGGCGCGGGCTGGATCGGGACGGAAGCCGCTGCGGCCGCCCGCGCGCACGACGCCGAGGTGACCGTCGTCGACAAGATCACCGCGCCGCTGGGCGGCGTGCTCGGCCCCGAGGTCGCCGGGGTGTTCCGCGATCTGCACACCGAGCACGGCGTGCGCTGGCGGCTCGGCGAGGGCATCGCGGAGATCACCGGCGGTCCGGACGGCGTCACCGGCGTCCGGTTGTCGAACGGCGACGAGATCGGCGCGGACGTCGTGCTGATCGCGGTCGGCGTCGCGCCGCGGGTCGAGCTCGCGCACGCCGCCGGGCTGGAGATCGCCGACGACGGCGGGGTCGCCGTCGACGCCGGACTGCGGACCGCCGCACCGGACGTCTACGCCGTCGGTGACATCGCGGCGCACTTCCACCCGCGCTACGGGCATCGCATCCGCGTCGAGCACTGGGCGAACGCGAAAGGGCAGGGCACGCACGTCGCGGGGAACCTGCTCGGCGAGAACGAGCCGTATCTCGACGCCCCGTATTTCTTTACGGATCAATACGATCTGGGCTGCGAGTATCGCGGTCTCGCCGACCCCGTCACGGACGAACTGGTGGTGCGCGGTGATCTGGCGTCCCGGGAGTTCATCGCGTTCTGGCTGCGCGACGGCCGGGTCACGGCCGCGATGAACGTCAACGCCTGGGACGACGGCGACGCGCTGGACGCGCTCGTCCGGGCCCGTGCCACCGTCACGCCTGATCAGCTGAAGTCGGACGACCTCGCCGGGCTGGCGTGAACCGCGGTTTGTGGTTCTTGCGTTACTGCGGCGTTGGCAGACCGATGGACTGGCGCTCTGACGTTATTTTCCATTCCCACTCTTCAATGGCCGGTTCGCCGTTGCGCTGCCACCATTGATAGGCGTTCTCGACCGCGGCCCACAGACGCCGGGGTCCATACTGCCGAACAGTGAACGTGTCGTCATCTTCGGGAACGATGCTGGCCCATGAATGGGAGATGGGATCGACCAGCCACGCCACCCCATGATTCCGCTTGTCAGTAGGTTTCTCCAAGTCATAACGGCATGACGGGACCGCAACACTGGCCGCCCACCGTGACGACTCGTTCAGCAGGACGGCAAACGGATTCACGTCTGTCGTGGAGACGTCCGCTTTTTCGTCGTCCCATCGAAGATTCCCGGTGTACATCGAGCGAACGCGCTGGGACCTCATCTCCATGAAACCGACCCGCACGCCTACGGCCCGGCCTCGAGCACTCCCGGCATCGACCTCGAACCTCACCAGCGGGCCAGAAGCAAGATCGGCCCTCATGGGTGCAAGAATGACCTTCGCGGATTCCACCCACCAATACGGCAGTTGCCCGAGATGAACCCCGACGGTGGCGATGATCCGGTCGAAATAGCGCCCCGTGGCCACGGCCGCGTCCCGGATCTCGACTTCGACCCCGCGGTATCCGGCTGCTTCCAGATTCCGCCGAGCTGTAGTGCCGACGCTATGGTCTATTTCGAGACTGGTCACGCTTCCGGCCGGGCCGACCAGCTCGGCGAGAAGCGCGGCGTTGTATCCGGTGCCAGTGCCGATCTCCAGCACGGATTCTCCCGGACGCGCGCCTGCGGCCCCGAGCATCCCGGCCACTGCCGAGGGCATCGACGCCGACGAAGTGGGACGCCGACCGACGTGGGGCCAGACGGTCGCACCGTCGTCGAATTGGGTAACGATAACCCGGTCGGAATAGACGTTGTTCACCCATCTTCCGGGTTCCTCTGCGCGGTCTACCGGCTCATACGGTCCGTCGTCTTCCTCCTGTACCCACATCCGGTCGGGGACGAAGTACTCTCGCTTGACCGCCTCGAACGCAGAACCGCACTCGGTGGGAAGATCTCCTGACGAGTGCAGTTCCGACACCAGGGAACCAGGCCCGCTGACAGCTGTCATTTGCGCTTGCCGTACTCCGATGGGTCGATATCGTTGCTGGTCTTTCCGGGGTTCTTGTCGTCTTCCACGGAGTGTTTGTTCGGCTTGTCCTCGGGCTCGTTTTCTTCTTTGCCATTTCCCATTGTGCTCCCTCTCTGTTGGTTCCATCCTACTGCGGAAGCTCTCGTGTCGATATCCGGATTTCAGGTGCAGGTGGACGGCTGACTTTGGCGCCCATGGAATGACCTCGGGAACCGTGATCTTGCAGACGCGTCGGGCGTAGAAGCACCGTCGGTTACTTGGGAGCGCTGACGCAGCTGGACCGGTAAGAACAAACTTCACCGATCGACGCGCTCATCCGCGCCCGTGCCACCGTCACGCCTGATCAGCTGAAGTCGGACGACCTCGCCGGGCTGGTCTGACGCGTCAGCCCCGCGTACGCCAGCAACGCCAGGACTCCGAATCCGGCCATCACCAACGCCATCGGCGTCGCGCTGCCCTTGTCGCCGAGCCCGACCAGGGGAGTGGCGAACCCGCCGACCACGAACTGCACGACGCCCAGCAAGGCCGACGCGGCGCCCGCCGAGCGCGCGTGCTCGGCCAGTGCGAGCGAACTCGAGTTCGGCGCCACCAGCCCGATGCTGGCGATCATCACGAACAGCGGGACCAGCAGCGCGATCAGGCCCAGTCCGCCCGCGGCGGCGGCCAGCACACCCACCCCGCTCACCGCGAACACGATCAGGCCCGCGCTGAGCAGCGCTCGCTCGGTGAAGCGGCCGACGAGCCGTCCGTTGAGCTGTCCGGCGAGCACGATGCCGACGCCGTTGAGGCCGAACACCAGGCTGAACGCCTGCGGGCTCAGCCCGTACACCTCCTGCAGCGCGAACGAGGATCCGGAGATGTAGGCGAACAAGCCGCCGAACATGAGCCCGGAAGCCAGTGCGTAGCCGACGAAAACCCGGTCGGTCAGCAAGGCGGCGTACGAGCGCAGGACCTCACCGAAGCGCGCGGAGGAGCGCAGTTCGACGGGCAGCGGTTCGGGCAGCGCGAGGACGACGACGATCAGCAGCAGCGCGCCGAACGCCGCCAGGGCGACGAACACGCCGTGCCACGACGTCCAGTTCAGCAGCTGACCGCCGATGATCGGGGCCAGGATCGGCGCCAGGCCGTTGACGAGCATGAGTACCGAGAAGAACTTGGTCATCGCGATGCCGGAGAACAGGTCCCGCACGGTCGCGCGGGCGATCACGATGCCCGCGGCGGCGCCGACCGCCTGGATGCCCCGCGCGGTGATCAGCAGCTCCGCGTTCGGGCTGAGCGCGCACAGGACCGAACCCAGCACGTAGAGCGCGAGCCCGGCGATGAGCGGACGGCGGCGGCCCAGCATGTCCGACAGCGGGCCGAGCACCAGCTGGCCGATCGCGAGCCCGACGATGAACGCCGTCAGCGTCAGCTGCACCGTCGTGTCCGCGGCGCGCAGATCGCCCGCCATCGCGGGCAGCGCGGGCAGGTACATGTCGATGGACAGCGGGCCGAACGCCGAAAGCCCGCCCAGGATCAGCGCGAACTTCACCCGGGTCGCCCCGGCGATGCCCGTGCCCGGCGTGGCCGCCCGCGTCGCTGTGGTGCTCACTCAGTCTCCCCAGAGATCGTTTCCCTCCAAACGGAACGGGCACCCTCCGGCGTGCTATTCCTGCTGTGACCCGTAACACCCGGTCGGCCGAGGGGCGACACGAAGGAGATCCGATCAATTTTCCGGACAATTCGGTCCGAACTCTGGATTGAGGGGGTATCTCTGCGATATACATCGGATGTCTGCTTGACGGGTGGGTCGTCGAGGCCGGGGTGACCGGCACGGCGGCGGGAGTCGGAAGGGAACGTCCGTGCAGCTTGTGCGTCTCGGAGAACCGGGAAGTGAGCGTCCGTTCGTGCGGGCGGAGGGCGTGCTCTACGAGCTGAGCGGCCTGACCGCCGACATCGACGGCGGCTTCCTCGCCGCGGACGGCATCGCCCGGGTCGCCACGGCGCTGAAGGACGGCAGCCTCCCGCAGGCCGGACCGGACGCCGCGAGCGCGCGGCTCGGCGCGCCCATCGCCACGCCCGGCAAGGTCGTCTGCATCGGCCTCAACTACCGGCGGCACGCCGAGGAGACCGGCGCGCCCATCCCCGCCGAACCGGTCGTGTTCATGAAGGCCGCCGACGTCGTCGTCGGCCCGCACGACGACGTCCTGATCCCGCGGAAGTCCACCGCCACCGACTGGGAGGTCGAACTCGGCGTCGTCATCGGCAAGACCGCGCGCTACCTCGACAGCGTCGACGAGGCACTGGACCACGTCGCCGGATACGTCGTGTCGAACGATGTCTCCGAGCGCGAGTTCCAGCTCGAACGCGGCGGCACCTGGGACAAGGGCAAGTCCTGCGAGAACTTCAACCCGCTCGGCCCGTCGCTGGTCCCGGCCGCCGGGATCGCGGACCCGCAGGACCTCGGGATGCGCCTGTGGGTCAACGGCAGGAAGTGGCAGGATTCGTCCACAAAGGACATGGTCTTCACCGTCGCCGAGATCGTGCACTACCTGAGCCAGTTCATGGTGCTGCGCCCCGGCGACCTGATCAACACCGGCACCCCGGAGGGCGTCGCGCTCGGCCAGCCCGAGCCCAAGCCGTACCTGCGCGAGGGGGACATCGTGGAGCTGGAGATCGACGGGCTCGGCCGTCAGCGGCAGACGGTGAGGCAGGCCTGACATGGCGAAGATCGTCGACATGGAGGTCCTCGACATCCGGTTCCCGACCTCGCGGGAGCTGGACGGGTCGGACGCCATGAACCCGGATCCGGACTATTCGGCCGCCTACGTCGTACTGCACGCCGACGGCGGGCCGGACGGCTACGGGCTGGCCTTCACCATCGGCCGCGGCAACGACGTGCAGGCCGCCGCGATCCGCGCGCTCGCGCCGCACGTCGTCGGCCGGGACGTCCCGACCGATGCCGCCGCGCTCGGCGAGTTGTCCCGGCGGCTGGTCGGGGACTCGCAGTTCCGCTGGCTGGGCCCGGAAAAGGGCGTCGCGCACATGGCCATCGGCGCGATCGTGAACGCCGCGTGGGACATGGCCGCGCGACGCGCCGACCTGCCCGTGTGGGAGTTCGCGGCGCGGATGACGCCGGAGGAGCTGGTGTCCCTTGTGGACTTCCGGTACCTGTCGGACGCGCTCACCGAGCAGGAGGCACTGGACATCCTGCGCGCGGCCGAACCGGGCCGCGCCGAGCGGATCGCACGGGTGAAGGAGCAGGGCTACCGCGCGTACAGCACGTCGCCCGGCTGGCTGGGCTACTCCGACGCGAAGCTCGTCCGGCTCGCGACCCAGGCCGTCGCCGACGGGTTCGACATGATCAAGCTCAAGGTCGGCGGGAGCGTCGAGGACGACGTCCGCCGGATGAAGCTGGCTCGCGAGACGGTCGGCCCGGACGTGCGGATCGCGGTCGACGCGAACCAGCGCTGGGACGTCGCGGCCGCGATCGCCTGGATGACCGCGCTCGCGCCGTATGACCCGTACTGGATCGAGGAGCCGACGTCACCCGATGACGTCCTCGGGCACGCCGCGATCGCGAAAGCGCTTGCCCCGATCCGGGTGGCCACCGGCGAGCACGTCCAGAACCGGGTTGTGTTCAAGCAGTTGCTGCAGGCCGGGGCGATCTCGGTGCTGCAGCTGGACGCCGCGCGCGTCGGCGGGGTGAACGAGAACCTCGCGATCCTCTTGCTGGCGGCCAAGCTCGGCGTGCCGGTGTGCCCGCACGCCGGCGGGGTCGGGCTGTGCGAGCTGGTGCGGCACCTTTCGCTGTTCGACTACGTGGCGGTGTCCGGCAGTGACGTCGACCGCAGCATCGAATGGGTCGATCACCTGCACGAGCACTTCACCGATCCGGCGGTCGTGCGCGACGGCCGCTACCTCGCCCCGACCGCACCCGGGTTCTCCGCGCGCATGCACGACGCGACGCTGCGCCGGTTCCGGTTCCCGGACGGTCCTGAATGGACGGAGAACGCATGAGTGAGTTCGAGGGCCTGGTCGCGGTGGTCACCGGCGGGGCGTCGGGGATCGGCCTCGCCGCCGCCCAGCAGCTGGCCGCTCGTGGCGCGCAGGTGGCCGTGCTGGACCTCAAGCCCGACGACGTCCCGGAGCCTTTGACAGGCTTCCGCTGCGACGTCTCTTCCGACGCCGAGGTGACGTCCGCGATCGACGCCGTCGTGGAGCGGTTCGGCCACCTCGACGTCCTGGTCAACAACGCCGGGATCGGGGCGCAGGGTGACGTCACCGGCAACAGTGACGACGAATGGCATCGGCTGCTCGACGTCAACGTCGTCGGCATGGTCCGGCTGAGCCGGGCCGCGCTGCCGCATCTGCGCCGGTCGCCGTCGGCGGCGATCGTCAACACGTGCTCCATCGCGGCGTGGGCCGGGCTGCCCCAGCGCGCGCTGTACTCGGCGAGCAAGGGCGCGGTGCTGTCGCTGACCCTGGCGATGGCGACCGACCACCTACCGGACAGGATCCGGGTCAACTGTGTCTGTCCGGGTACCGCGGACACCCCGTGGGTGGGCAGACTGCTCGATGCAGCCGCCGATCCCGAGGCGGAACGGACCGCGCTCGCCGCGCGGCAGCCGATGGGCAGGCTCGTCACCGCGGACGAGGTGGCGAACGCGATCGTGTACCTGGCGAGCCCGGCCGCCGCCTCGACCACCGGCACGGCGCTGGCCGTGGACGGCGGGATGTACGGTCTGCGCCCGCGCGGGCCGGTCGACAACTGAAGACGTGATTTCCGCTGTCATCAAGGAGGATGCGGTGCGTACGAGGGTGATCCAGGTGGCCGCGGCGGCCACCGCGCTCGGCCTGGTCCTGGCGGCCTGTGGGTCCACAAAGGACAAACCGGCCGGCGCGGCGGGTTCCGCGCAGGGCGGCAAGGTCGGCGCGACACTGCCGCTGCTGACGTCGCCGTTCTGGCAGGCCTACAACAACTACGTCCCCAAGATGGCCCAGCAGTCCGGGCTCGACGCGCTGCCCACGGTCAACGCCGACAGCGACCCGGCGAAGCTCATCACCGACATCGGGACACTGCTCAACCAGGGCATCAAGGGCCTGGTCGTGACGCCGCTGGACTCCGCGGCCGTGGTCGCCGGGCTCAAGCAGGCCGAGAACAAGGGCGTGCCGGTGGTCGCGGTCGACGTCGCCCCGGAGGGCGGCAAGGTCGCGATGGTGGTGCGCGCGGACAACAAGGCCTACGGCACCAAGGCGTGCGACGCGATCGGCGCGAAGGTAAAGTCCGGCAAGGTCGTGCAGGTCATGGGCGATCTCGCCTCGGTCAACGGCCGTGACCGGTCCGAGGCGTTCCGGACGTGCATGAAGACGAAGTACCCGGACGTGCAGGTGCTGGAGATCCCGGCGGAGTGGAAGGCCGACAAGGCCTCGGCCGGCCTGGACAGCCTGCTCACCGCGAACCCGGACATCAAGGCCGTGTACATGCAGGCGGGCGGCGTCTACCTCGCGCCGACCGAGGCCGCCCTCAAGCGCAAGAACATGTTCTTCCCGGTGGGCGACCCGAAGCACGTCGTGCTGGTGAGCAACGACGGCATCCCGCAGGAGCTGGCCGCGATCCGGGCGGGCGAGCTGGACGCGACGGTGTCCCAGCCCGCCGACGACTACGCGAAGTACGGCATGTATTGGCTGAAGAAGGCGATGGCGGGGGAGACGTTCAAGCCCGGCCCGACCGATCACAACAGCACCATCGTCGAGGTCAGCCCCGGGATTCTCGAGGACCAGCTGCCCGCCCCGGTCGTCACGAAGGACAACGTGGACGACAAAGCCTTGTGGGGTAACAACTTGTGAGTGCCATGCCTACCGTCCCGGTGGTGAGCGCGCAGGGTGTCGGCAAGCGCTACGGCCCGACCGTGGCGCTGGCCGACGTCAGTCTCACCGTCAACCCCGGCGAGTCGCACGCGCTCGTCGGGCGCAACGGCGCGGGGAAGTCGACGCTGGTTTCCATCCTCACCGGACTGTCCAAAACGGACACGGGGGCGGTGTACTTCGGCGGCGAGCCCGCCCCCGCGTTGTCCAAACAGGACGACTGGAAGCAGCGGGTGGCGTGCGTGTACCAGCACGCCATGGTGATCCCGCAGCTCACCGTCGCGGAGAACCTGTTCCTCAACCGGCAGTCCGGCGGCAGGCTCGCGATCGGCTGGTCGCGGCTGCGGCGTCAGTCGCGGGAACTACTGGACTCGTGGGGTGTCGCGGTCGACGTCGACACCCCGGCGGGCGAGCTGTCGGTGGAGGATCGGCAGTTCGTCGAGATCGCCCGCGCGCTGTCCTACGGCGCCCGGTTCATCGTGCTCGACGAGCCGACAGCGCAACTGGACAGCCAGGCGATCGAGCGGCTCTTCGAGCGGATGCGCCAGATGCAGGAGAACGGCGTAACGTTCCTGTTCATCTCGCATCACCTGCACGAGGTGTACGAGGTGTGCCAGGCGGTCACCGTGCTGCGCGACGCGCGGCACGTGCTCACCGCGCCGGTCGCCGAGGTCGGCAGGGCCGAGCTGGTCGACGCGATGACCGGCGAGAAGGGCGGCCTGGCCGTGCGCGACGCGGCCTCGCGGGATCCCCTCGCGGAGGACGCGGCGGAAGTGCTGGCTGTCGAGGGGCTGTCCGGGGACAGCTTCCAGGACGTTTCGTTCCGGCTCCACCGTGGCGAGGTCATCGGCCTGGCGGGCAGCAACGCCAGCGGCAAGCACCAGGTCGCGGAAACCGTTTACGGACTGCGTTCCCCCTCGGCGGGAACGATCACTGTGGACGGTCGGCGGCTGCGACCCGGCGACATCCCCGCCGCGCTGCGGGCCGGGATCGGCTGTGTGCCGAGGGACAGGCACCACGAGGGGCTGGTGCTGGAACACTCCATCGCGGACAACGCGACGCTGTCCATTTTGGACCGTATCGGCCCCGGCGGGATCGCCTCGCCGCGCACGCGGCACGCGAAGGCGTCGCAGGCACTGGCCGACTACGACATCGTGGCGGCCGGCGCCGAGCAACCGGTGTCGGACCTTTCCGGTGGCAACCAGCAGAAAGTGGTGCTCGCCCGCGCGCTGGCGAGCGATCCGCGGGTGGTCGTGCTGATCAACCCGACCGCCGGGGTCGACGTGAAATCGAAGGAGGCGCTGCTCGCGGTCGTGGACCGGGTGCGCGCCGAGGGCAAGGCGGTGCTGATCGTCAGCGACGAGCTGGACGATCTGCGCCTGAGCGACCGCGTGCTGGTCCTGCGTGCGGGACGGGTGGTCGCCGAACACCAGGCCGGCTGGTCCGACGGTGACCTCGTGGCCGACATCGAAGGAGTCCAGCTCGGTGACTAATCTTCAGACCGATCCCCAGACGGCGGCGCTGGCCGCACCGGCGAGGCGCCGGAAAGCCGTGTGGCTGCGGGAACTCGCGCTGCTACCGGTGCTCGTGGTCGTGTTCGTCATCGGCGGGCTGATCAGCGACACCTTCCTGACCTTCGACAGCATCGTCGGCATCCTGTCCGCGTCGGCGGCGCTTTCCCTGGTAGTGCTGGGCGAATCGCTCGTGCTCATCACCGGGAAGTTCGACCTCTCACTGGAATCCACCATGGGCATCGCGCCCGCGATCGGGGTCATGGTGGTCATCCCGGCGGCGTCGGCCGGTTTCGGGACCGACATGCCCGCGTTCGCCGGGCTGCTGCTGATCCTCGTGGTGGGCGCGGTGATCGGCGCGGTCAACGGATTCCTGATCGTCAAGCTGAAGCTCAACGCCTTCATCGTGACGCTCGCGATGCTCACCGTGCTGCGTGGCGTCCAGATCGGCGCCACCAAGGGCAAGACGCTGTTCGATCAGCTCGACCCGTTCACCGCGCTGGCGACCACGACGTTCGCCGGGCTGCCGATGTCGGTGTGGCTGGCCGCGGTGCTCTTCCTCGTCGCCGGTGCCGTGCTGCGTTATCACCGCGTCGGCCGGGCGCTGTACGCGATCGGCGGTAACCGCGAGGCGGCGCGCGCGGCGGGTATCCGGGTGGACCGGATCTCGTGGCTGGTGTTCGTCGTCGCCGGGGTCCTCGCCGCGATCGGCGGGCTCGCCTACACCGGCTACGTCGGCGCGCTGGGCGCGGACCAGGGCAACGGCATGATCCTGCAGGTGTTCGCGGCCGCGGTGATCGGCGGGATCTCGCTCGACGGCGGCAAGGGCTCACTGGTCGGCGCGCTCACCGGCGTCCTGCTCCTGCAGTCGGTGACGAGCCTGCTGCAGGTGGCGCACGTGCCGCCGGAGTGGATGAAGGCCATCTACGGCGCCATCATCCTCATCGCCCTGATCATCGCGAGGTACGCCGGCGGCAAACCGCAAACGTAACTCTCGGCGTTCATGATCATCCGATGTCCGTGAATGCCACATTGAGGGAATCAGAGTCCCTCGATGTGGCATTCACGGACCACTGCTCGAAAGGCGGGCGGAGTGTTACGAGGCGGCGGGGTTCTCGTCGGCGGAGCCGAGGGCGTTGCGCAGCCACTGTTCGACGCCCGCGACGTGCACTGTGGCCCAGGACCGGGCCAGCTCCGGCTCGCGGGCGGCGATGGCCTCGTAGATCGCCGTGTGCTGCTCCCGCGTCTTAGCGACAGCGCCTTCCTGCGTGAGCCCGCGCCAGACCCGCGCCCGGGTCGTCGGACCCGAGAGACTGTCCAGCAGCGAACACAGCACGGGATTGCCGGAGCCGTCGGCGATCTTGCGGTGGAACTGCAGGTCGTTCGCGACCAGCGCCTCCACGGTCGGCGCGTCCTCCAGCTCGCCGAGCATCGTGCCCAGTTCGGCGATGTCCTCGTCGCGCATGTGCAGCGCTGCCATCGCCGTCGCGGCGGGCTCCAGGATCCGGCGCACCGCGAGGAAGTCGAGCACGGTGTCGTCGCGATGGAAGTCCACGACGAACGTCATCGCGTCGAGCAGCAGGTTCGGCTCCAGGCTGGTGACGTACGTGCCGTCGCCCTGCCGGACGTCGAGCACGCGGATCAGGCAGAGCGCTTTCACGGCCTCGCGCAGCGAGCTGCGGGACAGGCCGAGCCGCTGGGCGAGTTCGGCCTCCTTCGGCAGCCGGTCACCCGGAGCGAGCTCCCCCGAGATGATCATGTCCTTGATCTTGTCGATCGCGACGTCGGTGACGGGCATCCGCGCCACCCCTCCCTGCAGAAGACCTCGGATGTTTCGGTGTGTTGTGCACAGCGTGCCACGACTACCGCGAAGGAGGAGCGATGACCCACGATCGGGTACCACAGAGAGTGGCACTGCACACCCGGCTCAAACCGGGTAAGGAGGCGGAGTACGAACGCGTCCACGCCGTGATCCCGGCGGAGCTGGACGCCGCGCTGCGGGAAGCGGGCGTGCGGTCGTGGCGGATCTGGCGCGACGGGTTGGATCTTTTCCACCTGGTGGAGGTCGACGACTACGCCGCGATGCGGGCCACGCTGCGTGATCATCCGGCGAACGTGCCGTGGCAGGCCAGGATGGCCGAACTGCTCGATGTCGAGGACGACTACTCCGGCGGGGACACCGGGATCGGGCTCGTCTGGGAGCTGCCGTGAAACTTTCCTCGCTGGGGCTCGGCTGCGCGCAGCTGGGAAATCTCTACCACGCCATCGACGACGAAACCGCGACCGCGACCGTCCGGCGGGCGTGGGACGAGGACGTCCGCTACTTCGACACCGCACCGCATTACGGGCTCGGCCTGTCCGAACGTCGCCTCGGCGCGGCACTCGCGGCCTACCCACGCGACGAGTACGTCGTCTCGACGAAGGTCGGCCGGGTCCTGGATCCGAACCCCGAGGGCACGGGCAAGAAGGACGAGGCCGGTTTCGACGTGCCCGCCGCGTATCGGCGGCGCTGGGACTTCAGCCGCGACGGCGTCCTGCGATCCCTTGAGGACAGCCTGACGCGGCTCGGACTCGACCGCATCGACCTCGCGTACGTCCACGATCCCGACGAGCATTTCGACGACGCGGTTTCCGGCGCTTTCCCGGCCTTGCTCAGGCTGCGTGACGAAGGCGTCCTCGGTGCGATCGGGGTCGGGATGAACCAGTCCGCGATGCCCGCCGAGTTCGTCCGGCGCTTCGATCTCGACGTCGTTCTCATCGCGGGCCGGTACACGCTGCTCGACCAGTCCGCGCAGGACGAACTGCTGCCGCTGTGCGCCGAGCGCGGGGCCGCGGTGGTCGTCGGCGGCGCCTTCAACGGCGGGATTCTCGCCACCGCCGAGCCGGGGCGTCTCTACGACTACGCGGAAGCACCCGAATCCCTGGTGGAACGTGCCGGGCGGATCGCGGCGATCTGCGCGCGGCACGGCGTCGAGCTGCCGCGGGCGGCGCTGGCGCTGCCCGCCGCGCATCCGGCCGTCGCGTCGGTGGTCGTCGGGGCACACGACCCCGGGCAGGTGAGCGCGAACGCGCGTCGCGCGCGGGCGGCCGTTCCGCCCTTACTGTGGACCGAATTGATCGACGCGGGCCTGCTGCGCCCCGACGTCGTAACCGGGAGGCTGCCGTGATCGACGCGCACCACCACCTGTGGGATCCGGCCCGCCGGGACTACCCGTGGATGGCAGGGGCCGCACTGGACCCGATCCGCCGTCCGTACACAGTGGACGATCTGCGCGCGGTGACGACTGCCGCCGGGGTGCACGCGACCGTCCTGGTGCAGACGGTGTCGTCGGCCGAGGAGACGGCGGAGTTCCTGGCTACCGCGGCGGCCGAACCGGTGATCGCCGGGGTCGTCGGCTGGGTGGATCTGACCGCTCCCGACGTCGCCGACCGGCTGGCGGCGCTGGGGGAGTCGGGCCCGCTGGTCGGGATCCGGCACCAGGTGGAGAGCGAGGACGACGCCGAGTGGCTGCTGCGCCCCGACGTCCTGCGCGGGCTCGCCGCGGTCGGGGCCGCCGGGCTCGCCTACGACCTGCTGGTCACCGTCGCGCAACTGCCCGCGGCGCGGAAGGCCGTCGAGGCGCTGCCGGACCAGCGGTTCGTGCTCGACCACGCGGCCAAGCCCCCGATCGCCGGCGGCGGCTGGCAGCCGTGGGCCGACGAGGTCGCGGCGCTGGCGGCGAGGGAGAACGTCTTCTGCAAGCTGTCCGGTCTGGTGACCGAGGCGGACTGGGCGGCGTGGCGGGCCGGGCACCTGAGCCGGTACGTCGACCACGTGCTGACGGCGTTCGGGCCGGGCCGCCTGGTGTTCGGCTCGGACTGGCCGGTGTGCGAACTGGCCGCGTCCTATGAGGTCGTGGGGGGGCCCCCGAGGGGGGAGGCGGGGGGGTTTTTGGTAACCCACCGGCTGACGGGGTGAGAACACAAAACCAGGAACCCGAAAAGCC
>NZ_JBHYJW010000044.1:24750-44387 GCF_042741125.1 Amycolatopsis sp. NPDC058986
GGCGTTGGGGCCGGGCCGCGTGGTCTTCGGCGCGTCCGGCCCGGTGAGCGAACGGGCCGCGTCCTATGTGGTCGTCGTCGACACCGCGGTGTCGACGACGGGGTCTTTGTCGGACTCCGAGCGTCTCGCGGTCTTCGAACACAACGCGAGGACGCTCTACGGCCTGACCTGAAACGCGCGACTCGCGTGATTGAAGGGAGGTCTCGCGTGATTAGGGGCGTAACTCGCGTGATGGAGGTCAGAACTCCTCGTCCTGGATCATGGCGCGGAGGCGGCCGAGGGCGCGGTGCTGCGTGACGCGGACGTTGCCCGACGAGATACCGAGCGCTTCGGCGGTTTCGGTGGCCGAGAGGCCGACGGCGATGCGCAGGGCGAGGATCTCCTGCTGCGTGCGTGGCAGCTTGGCGAGCAGCCTGCCGAGGCGGGCGCCGAGGTCGACGTGCAGGGCGTGCATTTCGGGCTCGTTGTCGGCCAGCGGGCGCTCGGGGAGTTCGGGGACCGGGTCGGAGCGGTCCCGGGCCACCGCGCGGTAGGCGTCGGCGACCTTGTTGGCGGCGATGGCGTGCACGAGGTAGAGGAAGGAGCCGCCGCGGTCCTGGTAGTCGGGGAGCGCCTTCAGCACGGCGAGGCAGACTTCCTGGGCGACGTCGTCGGCCGAGAGGTAGGACAGGTCGCGCCCGCCCATCCTGGCCCGGCAGTAGCGCACCACGACCGGCTCGATCTTCCTGAGCAACGCGTGGACCGCCGCCGGGTCCCCGCTCCCGGCCTCGCGTACGAGCGGGTCGAGATCCTCCTTGGTGAGCCGCCCGCCCGGCCGCGGCATCGTCTCCGGCGTCGTGTAGCCGGGTAGTGCGGCGGGCGAGTCGGTGCGGGTCGTGCTGGACACTGCTGTCATGGTCGTCTCCCCGGCGACCCCGGGACTGTTACCAGTCAGGGTCAACGCTCCGTAACGTTTTAGCAGCGAATGGGCCGTAAGATCAGGTCATACCCGCCACTGGTGCGACGCAGCGTAATCGTATGCGCGTGCACGTCGCCCGTCCAGATTTCAACTAGAGATACCTCGATAGCGGTACGGGTCTTGACACAACCGAGACCGGGAGTTGCGCACTGCAATTTGCGCTTCTCAGTATGTGCTGAAATCGAGGTCTGAAGCTCAGTTTTTGACGGTTTCAGTCGCCGGATGGGCGAAAACCCACCACCTCAGTAGTGCGAAGCGTGCGACTCCGCCGACGACGCTCGCCGCGAGCAGTGTCGCGGTCTGTTCCCACGCCGTCGGGGAGCCGACGAGCGCGTCGAGTGTCGCCAGCACGATCGAGCCGTACCCGGCGTAGAAGGCGAACGTCAGCAGGTTCTGCAGATGTCGCTTCCCGGCGTTGCCGGTGCGTCCCGCGAACGTGATCCGGCGATGGAACTCGGTGTTGGCGAGCGTGGTCAGCGCGATCGCCACGAGGTTCGCGGGCTGGGTGCCGAGTTCGGGCTGCAGCATCAGGAACAGTGCAGCTTGCAGGCCCGTGGTGACCGCTCCGGCGACGACGTACCAGGCGGCGTGGCCGCCCAGTTCGTGTTGTCGCCGCGGCGTGCGCCGGACGGGCTGGTGCCCCGGCGCCCACCTGGTCATGGTCATGACCTGAGGCTACCTCCGTTTCACTAAATCCTGAATGTGTTGAACCAGTTGAAGAAATGTGATCCCGGTGACACGAACGGCCCCGTTTCGGCGCCCGCCCTGCCGGGTACGCACAACGGAAGCGGAAACGCATGGGAGGCACGCCTTGAGCGATCGTGAATCGGCCGAACCCGACACACTCACCCCCAGCGAGGCCCTCGACGAGGACGAACTGAACGTCGACCCGCTCGAGGCGGGCGTCGAACCACCCGAGCACTGGAGTGCCGCCAACCGGCACGGCACCACCCCCGCCGAGATCCGGGAGGGTGAAGACCTCGGCACCCGTCTCGCCGAGGAGGAACCCGACGTCACCCCGGAAGTCATCCGGGACCGTCCGATCGCCGCCACTCCGGCCGAACAGCTCGACGACAGCGTGGACACCGTGGAGACCGCGCCCGCCGTCATCCAGGGTGGCACCGTCGCCGACGCCATCCGCGAGGCGAGCCGCGGCTGAGGCCGCGGGCCCGTGACCGGGGTGTTCGCCACTCACACTGCGCCACCCGGCCGACGCCCCTAGCGTGGACCGCCAGTGGATTTCGACCGTAAGCGAAGGGAAGGCCGAAAATTGCTGACCGTGACTGAAGCCGCCGCAGAGGCCATCACCGCACTGACCACCCAAGGAGGGACCGAGGGCAGCGGACTCCGGTTCGCGCTCCAGAACCAGGACGGCGAAGGAGCCCAGCTCGAACTGTCCGTCGCGCCCGCACCCCAGGACGGCGACAGCGTTCTCGGCTCCGACGACGGAGGGGCGAAGGTCTTCCTCGAACCCCAAGCCGCCGCACTGCTCGACGACAAGGTGCTCGACGTGCAGCAGAACGAGGCGGGCGACGTCGCGTTCGCCGTGCTGCCGCAGCAGTAACTTCGTCGCGGGCTGACGAAAACACGCTGACAGGACAACGGTTCTGGAAGCGTGTTTCCGTCAGGCGCGTCAGGCTCGGGCCTGGCCTTCGGACCAGGTCCGGGTAAGGGCGGCCGCCTGGGTCCGAAGGTGCTCGGCGGCGTGCTGCGTCGCGTGTGCCAGGGATGGTGCGTGGTCGATCAGGGCGGCGGCGCCTGCCGGACCGCCCGCCACGCCCAGCGCTGTCAGCTGCGCGGGCGACAGCTGGATCCGGCCCGCGAGCACCAGCAGATCCGCCCCGCGTTTCGCCGCCCGCGCGGCGATCCCGGCGGGGGCTTTGCCGGAAAGGCTTTGCACGTCAAGGGAACCTTCCCCGGTGATGACGAGGTCGGCGCCGTCGAGGGCGGCGTCGACCCCGGTCAGGGCCGCGATCAGGTCGAAACCCGACTCCACCTTCCCGCCCAGTCCCGCGATGGCGCCGGCGGCCACGCCGCCACCGGCGCCCGCGCCCGGTACGTCGGACACGTCGGGCGCACCGGCGGTGTGCAGCGCCTGCGCCCAGCGGCTCAGCGCGTCGTCGAGCACCTCGACCTCGTCCGGGCCCGCGCCCTTTTGCGGCCCGAACACCGCGGCCGCCCCGTCCGGCCCCACGAGCGGGTTCGTCACGTCCGTCGCGACCGAGACTCCGACCTTGCCCAGCCGATCGTGGGTGGGACCGAGTTCGACCGTCGCGACGCGCGTGAGCGTGCCGCCGCCCAGCCCGATCGGCGCGCCGAACGCGTCGAACACCCCGGCACCCAAGGCGGCGAGCATCCCCGCGCCGCCGTCCGTGCTCGCCGTGCCGCCGACGGTCAGCACCAGCCCGCGCGCGCCGTTCGCCAGCGCGTGCCCGAGCAGTTCCCCGACGCCCCAGGTGTGCGCTGCCAGTGCGGTCGCGGGATCCGGCTCGACGAACTCGATGCCACAGGCGCGCGCAGACTCGATGTAGGCCGTGCCGTCCAGCACCGCGTACCGCGCGTCCACGCTGTCGTCCAGCGGACCGCGGACGCGGAGTTCCACGATGCGGGCACCGGCCGCGGCCAGGACGTCGAGGGTGCCTTCGCCGCCGTCGGCGACCGGGCAGGTCAGCACCTCGGCGTCCGGCAGGGCATCGCGCACGCCGAGCGCGATGGCCTCGGCGGCCTCGACCGCGGTGAGGCTGCCCTTGAACTTGTCCGGCGCGATCACGACGCGCGTCATGGCCTTACCTCCGTCAGCGGATCGTTCCCGGCGAGCACCGAGACTACGTTGCGGGCGGCGAGCACCGCCATCTCCGTGCGGGTTTCCACCGTGGCCGAACCCAGATGCGGGGTCAGCACGACATCTTCCCGTTCCACCAGCCTTTCTTCCACCGACGGCTCGTGTTCGAAGACGTCGAGCGCCGCGCCGGCGATCTCCCCGGCTTCGAGCGCGTCGGCCAGCGCGGACTCGTCGACGACCGGGCCACGGGTGGTGTTCACCAGGTACGCGCCCGGTTTCATCGCGCGTAACGCGTCCGCGCCGATGAGATGCCGCGTCGCGGTGGTGAGCGGGCAGTGCAGGGAAACGACGTCGGCGTTGGCCAGCAGTTCCGGCAGCGGCACGAACTCCGCCGCCAGCGCGGATTCCACTTCGGACGGTGCCGGTTTCCGTCCGCTGTAGACGATGCGCATGCCGAACGCGCGGGCGCGCCGGGCGACGGCCCTGCCGATCTGGCCGAGCCCGACGATCCCCAGCGTCTTTCCCTGCAGGCCGGATCCGAGCAGGAAGCCGAGGTGGAACGACCACTGCTCGCGGGCGCGGATGAGGCGTTCGCCCTCGCCGAGCCGCCGCGTGAGCGCCAGGATGAGCCCGAAGGTGAGATCCGCGGTGGCGTCGGTGAGCACGCCGGGCGTATTGGTCACCACCACACCGCGCTCGGCGAGTGCCGGGACGTCGACGTTGTCGTAGCCGACGGCGACGTTGGCGACAATCTCGAGTTGTGGTCCCGCGGCGTCCGCGAGTTCCCCGTCGAGGCGGTCGTGGAGCATGCCGACTATGGCTGACGCCCCGGTGGTGAACTCGCGGAGTTCTCCCGCGCCGAGCGGACGATCAGCGGAGGAGACGTGGACTTCGCCCGCTTCGGCGAGGATCTTCACCGCTTCGTCCGGGATCCAGCGCGTCACGGCGATCAAAGGTCGGGAAGGCACCGGGACAGCCTAATGCCAGGGACCGACGGAGATCCCCAGCGCGGGTGAGCCGGTTCCCCTTCGCGGTTGAGCCGCGGGGCCCCGGCGGCCCGGGATCGTGGGGACACGGCGGGCGGACCGCCGGAACCGGGAGCGAAGGGGAACGCGATGAGGGGAACGAAACGGGCACTCGCGGCGGTGGCGCTGGCGACCGCGGTCACGGTGTCGGGCGGGGCCGCCGCGAGCGCCGGGGACGGGCCTGCCGAACCGAGCCTGGTGGGCAGCGCGAAGCTCGCGCGGGCGGGCGGCGACGACGTCCGGTTCGCCATCGACGCGCACGGCCTCGGCCCTGACGCGCGCGGGACGTTCCGGGTGAGCCACCGGTCGGGGGCTCTCTCCGGCTGGTTCTCCGGGAAGGTCGACTGCCTGGTCGTCGGCGGTTCGGTCGCGGTGCTGACCGGAGTTGTCACGGACACGAACCTGCCCGAGCTGAAGGGGCTACGGCGCGGTATCACGGTGTACGACAACGGCAAGCACGACCGCGTGGGCTACAGCTGGGTGATCGAGGACGGCAAGTCGGTGCCGAAGTGCCTGTCCAGCGCGCCGTTCGAGCGCGTCGAGAGCGGGGACTTCAAGGCCGTCGAATGGTTCCCGCCGGCTCAGGGTCCGAAGTGGACGAACGACGCCCAGAAAGGCGGTGCCGAGTAACGGTGTTCGGCCCGCAGACGTCGCGTCGCCCGGTGCAGGGCGAGCGCGGCGTCCTCCGCGGTGGTCATTTCGCGGTACACCTCATTGGCGATCAGGGGAGTGACCGCGGCGGTGGTCCACAGGCTCCCGATCACGTGCCGGTAGCCGCACAGCTGGAACGCGCCGGCGAGCGAGACGACCTCGTCGCCATGGGCAGGCGACCAGGTCGCGGTGTGACAGGCGGACAGGAACGCGAATTCGGCGTCCCGCGGTGGTTCGGCGGAGAGTTCGCGCAGGGGGAGGAATCCGTCGTGGAGTGCGAGCCCGCTTCGCGACGGATCGACCGGATCGTGTTCGGCGGGGCAGGCGAGGTGCGCCCAGTGGTGGGAGCGCAACGCCGTGCGGACGGCACTCGGGGTAGCCTCCGCTCCCACGAGCAGCGACGCCGGTCGAGACAACGCTTCCAGCTCTTCGCGGACGGCGGGCAGTGACGCGTGCGAAGCCGCGTAGGCGACGCCGAGGCGTGACGTCGCCACTGTTCTTCGCCGGGTCCGTGCGTGGAGAAGGGCGCTGAGCGTCGGGGTGTAAGAGGAGACGACTCTGTCGTGGGCATAACTGTCGTCGGCTCCGCAGCGCGCGGCGTGGAGCGGAAGCAGGGCCAGCGGCCCGGTCGGGCACCACCAGAGCCGGGGGCCTTCCTCGCTGTGCTCGTCGAGACTGTGCTCGTCGAGGTCGAGTGCTTTCAGTACCGGGCCCGCGATGTGGTCCCACAGCCATTCCAGCGTCGCCATGACGGTCCGGTCGTGTCCGGCGGTCACACTGTCCATTGCGGACAGTGCGGCGACGGCGGTGAGGAACGCTTCGGTGCGGTGGAAGACCTCCGTCCGCGTGATCCCCGGCAGCGGCACCACTTCGGGGGCGTCCGCGCCGGGGCGCAACAACAACGCCGCGCAGCCCAGCTCCGCGACGTTGACGACGGCGACCGGGCCGTGCGCGGCGGCCTTGCGCAGGGACCAGAAGTCGCGACGCTGGAGGAACCGGTCGAACCCGGGGAGGGACCGGATCTCGGCGACCGTCTCGCGGAAGTCCGCGGTGGCGCGCCTGCGCACGCGCATGGATACCGTTTCGCGGCTCAGTGTCACGCAGGCCTGGTCGAACCGGTTCGCCAGTTCGGGATGACGCGCGGCGAGGCCGGCGTGCGGCCGCAACCGGACGGCTTCGGCGAGCACGACCGCGCGGCCGTGTTCGAGCCGCACGAGCGCTTCGGCCGGGTTGCCCCGTTCGAGGGCGACGGCGGCCGCGTCGCAGGCAGGCGAGGGGATTTCGCGCGTCCTGCCTTGCGTGTGGGCCGCCAGCTTCGGCAGCAGTTCGTCGAGCGCGAGCCCGAATGCCTGGTTCGCCTGGTCGAGCTGGCCCAGGTGACCGCTGTGCAGTCCCCAGGAGTACGCGGCGCGCAGGCGGGCCGGGATGTCGTGGGCGGGCGTGAGCGCGGTTTTCTCGAACTCCGCCGTGGCGGCCACCAGATCGGCGCGAGGGTTCCACGGCCGGTCGGGGAGACGCGCCAGTTCGAGGCCCGCCAGCTGCCGGTGTGCTTCCGCGGCGGACGGATCGGTGGTCAGATCGCGCAGGAGCGTTGTCGCGCGGTCGAGGTCGCCCTGCTGCCTGGCGTGTCTTCCGCGTTCCGCCAGCGCGAGGGCGAGCTTGATCCGCATGACGGGCTGGTCGTGCCGGGCCGCGGGCGTGGTCGCGACGGCGGTTTCGAGGTAGCGGATGGCTTCGGCGAGGTCACCGATTTCGCCGAAGGACTTGAAGCGCTTGTGGAGGACTTCGCCCAGTTCGGCCAGCAGTTGTCCGTACACCGGGGACGTCGGATTCGCCCCGGCGAGGGAATGCCGGGCCGTCGCGGTGACGACGCCGGGATCCGGCTCCGGAGCGGAGGGCGCTTTCTCCTGCGCGCGGGCGAGCGCGGTGTGCATCGCTTCCGGGGCTTCTCCGCCGGGAAAGGCGGCGACGGCCTTCCGCATGAGCGCGATCGCCGCGCGGAAGTGGTCGGGATCCCCGGTGAACGCGAAGAGGTCCGCGAACAGGACGCCGTGGTCGAAGACCATCGCGGGATCCTGGGGGCCGGTGACCGAATCCCGCGCGTACCCGGTCAGCGCGACAGCCGTCCAGAGTCCGCTCTCGTGCGCGTGTTCCTTGCTGACGGCCGCCAAAATCATCGCGGTGCCGTGCAGGATCCCCGCCACCGGAGGCAGCGCCGGCGGGGTGCGGGCGAACTGGGCGCGGCGGGGCTGGGGCACGGCTTCCGGCCGGATCGCGTGCACGATGGCCAGCAGGGCGAGCGACACCTGGTGGTCCCGGACCGCGTCCGCCTCGGCGAGGAACCGGCAGCGGGCCCAGAAGTAACAGCCGGCCAGGTAGACCGTTTCGAGGTCGACGTCGGACGGCGGGACCTGTCCGGGGCTCAGGTGATTCCGTGCGACGTCGAGGAAATGGACGACGGTGCCGAGGGTTTCCGGCGACAGCACGTCCTCGCGGCTGTCGGCGAAGAACGGGACGTGCTGGTCCGGCTGGGACATCGCCGCCTGGACCATCCGTGCCAGCTCCGGGCGCAGATGGCTGTCCATGGCGGCGCAGCGTAGCCGGGTCCGTCCCGGTTCCGCGTCGGCCGAATTCAGTACACCCGGGTGGGCCGGACGAGTGAACCGGGGACAGACATCCATTCACCGGAATGAGGCTCGCCGGGCGGCGACGGGCCGTGGTATGTTCAGATGCAGAACGAATGTGCGCTATCCGAACAATCTGGACAGTGATACCCGGACATCGAATACCCGGACAAGGAGTACGTGATGGCAGAGCTGCTGTCGCTGAGTGAGGCCGTGCGGCGCCTCGTGCACGACGGGGACACCGTCGCGCTCGAAGGGTTCACGCACCTCATCCCGGTCGCGGCGGGGCACGAGATCATCCGGCAGCACCGGCGCGATCTCACGCTGGTCCGGATGACCCCGGACATCGTGTACGACCAGCTGATCGGCGCGGGCTGCGCGCGCAAGCTGATCTTCTCGTGGGGAGGCAATCCCGGCGTCGGATCGCTGCACCGCTTCCGGGACGCCGTCCAGCACGCGTGGCCGGTCCCGCTGGAGATCGAGGAACACAGCCACGCCGGCATGGCCAACCGGTACGTCGCCGGGGCGTCCGGGCTGCCGTTCGCGGTGCTGCGCGGGTACACCGGCACCGATCTCCCGGCGCAGACCGAGACCATCAAGCCGATCACCTGTCCCTTCACCGGGGAGACGCTCGCCGCGGTCCCGGCGCTGAACCCCGACGTCTCGATCGTGCACGCTCAGCGCGCGGACCGCGCCGGCAACGTCCAGCTGTGGGGTATCACCGGGGTGCAGAAGGAGGCCGTGCTGGCGGCGAAACGCTCGCTCGTCACGGTCGAGGAGATCGTCGACGAGCTGGAGCCCCGGCCGGGCGCACTGGTGCTGCCGTCCTGGGCGGTCACGGCGGTGGCCGAGGCGCCGGGCGGCGCGCGCCCGTCCTACGCGGCCGGATACTACGAACGGGACAACGACGCCTATCAGGCATGGGACGCGATCGGCCGGGACAGGGACGCCTTCACCGGCTGGCTCCGGGAACTGACGGGGGTGGCGGCATGAGCGACCGCCCGGCTTACACGGCCGACGAGATGATGAGCGTCGCGGCGGCGCGGGCACTCGGCGACGGGATGTCCTGCTTCGTCGGGATCGGGCTGCCGAGCACGGCGGCGAACCTGGCTCGCCGCACGCACGCGCCGAACCTGACACTGATCTACGAATCGGGCTGTCTCGGCGCGAAACCGTCCCGGCTCCCGCTGTCGATCGGCGACGGCGAGCTGGCCGACACGGCCGACGCGGTGGTGAGCGTGCCCGAGGTGTTCAACTACTGGCTGCAGCCCGGCCGTATCGACGTCGGCTTCCTCGGCGCTGCGCAGCTGGACAGGTTCGGCAACATCAACACGACGGTGATCGGTTCCCACTACCGTGACCCTAAGGTGCGGCTGCCCGGGGCCGGTGGCGCGCCGGAGATCGCGGCGTCCTGCAAGGAGGTGTTCGTCGTGCTGCGGCAGAACACCCGCGCGTTCGTCGACAAGGTCGACTTCGTCACCTCGTTCGGGCACGGCACCGGCAAGGGTGATCGCGAACGCCTCGGCCTGCGCGGCGCGGGGCCGACGCTGGTGGTGACCGATCTCGGCCTGCTGCGGCCCGATCCGGAGACCTCCGAGCTGACCCTGACCGAGCTGCACCCCGGGGTGGAGCTCGAGCAGGCGGTGGCGGCCACCGGCTGGGCACTCAAGGTGGCGGAGGATCTCGCCGTCACGCCCGCGCCCACCGATCAGGAGCTGACCCTGCTCCGCGAACTCCGGAAGGCGAGCGCATGAGCGACGTATTCATCCTGGACGCGGTCCGGACCCCGTTCGGCCGCTATGGCGGCGCGTTGTCCGGCGTGCGGCCCGACGACCTGGCCGCCGGTGTGCTGCGCGCGCTCGCCGAGCGCACCGGCCTCGATCCGTCCACAGTGGACGAGGTGACGCTCGGCGACGCCAACGGCGCGGGCGAGGACAACCGCAACGTCGCGCGGATGGCGGCGTTGCTGGCGGGCTGGCCGACCTCGGTGCCGGGCAGCACCGTCAACCGGCTGTGCGGCTCGGGGCTGGAAGCGGTCGGCCAGGCGAGCAGGGCGATCCAGGTCGGCGACGCCTCGCTGGCCGTCGCGGGTGGCGTCGAGTCGATGAGCCGCTCGCCGCTGGTGATGCCGAAGCCGGAGAAGGCCTTCCCGAACAGCAACCAGACGCTGTACTCGACGGCGCTGGGCTGGCGGATGGTCAACCCGGAGATGCCCGAGCAGTGGACCATCTCCCTCGGCGAGTCCACCGAACGCCTCGCCGAGCGGTACGGCATCGGCAGGGAGGAGCAGGACGAGTTCGCCGTCCGCAGCCACCGCAACGCCGCCCGCGCCTGGGACGAGGGGTTCTACGACAACCACGTCGTCCCCGTCGAGGGTGTCGAGCTGACCAGGGACGAGGGCATCCGCGCCGATTCCAGCACCGAGAAGCTGGCGAAGCTCAAGACCGTCTTCCGTCCACAAGGGACGGTCACGGCGGGCAACGCGTCCCCGCTCAACGACGGCGCCTCGGCACTCCTGCTCGGTGACGAGGCGGCGGCCACGCGACTGGGCACGGCGCCGCTGGCGCGCATCGCCGGGCGCGGCGCGGCGGGGGTCGATCCGGACGTGTTCGGCATCGGCCCGGTCCGCGCGGCCGAGATCGCGCTGGAGCGCGCCGGGATCGGCTGGGCCGATCTGGCCGCGGTCGAACTGAACGAGGCGTTCGCCGCGCAGTCGCTGGCCTGTCTCCGTGACTGGCCGAAGCTCGACCCGGAGATCGTGAACATCCACGGCGGCGCGATCGCCATCGGCCACCCGCTCGGCGCCTCGGGCGGGCGGATCCTCGGCACGCTCGCGCACGAACTGCACCGCAGGGGCGGCGGCTGGGGCCTCGCCGCGATCTGCATCGGCGTCGGCCAGGGGCTCGCCGTCGTCATCGAAGGCCAGTGAACCGAATGTCCGTGAGAGGAGAGCATGCAGTGGCCGCACCGTCCGGACTCCGGCTGCCGCGGTACCGGCAGGATCCGGAGGGCACCCACGCACCGTTGGATTCCCCCGGCTATCGCTCGACGGCCCTGCGGCATCCGAAACAGCCACTCGTCGTGCTGCCGCAGCAGCTCACCGAGGTCACCGGGCCGCTGCTCGGCCCCGGCCGGATCGGCGCGCTCGACAACGACCTGACCCGCCAGCACGCCGGGGAGCCGCAGGGGCAGCGGATCATCGTCACCGGCAGGCTGCTCGACGGCGAGGGCCGCCCGGTGCGGAATTCGCTGGTCGAGATCTGGCAGGCCAACGCCGGCGGCCGGTACCGGCACACCGGCGACCGCTGGCCGTCCCCGCTCGACCCGAACTTCGACGGGGCGGGCCGGACGCTGACCGACGGCGAGGGCCGCTACACCTTCACCACGATCAAGCCCGGCGCGTATCCGTGGAAGAACCACGACAACGCCTGGCGTCCGTCGCACATCCACTTCTCGGTGTTCGGCAGCGCGTTCACGCAGCGGCTGGTCACCCAGATGTACTTCCCGGACGATCCGCTGTTCGCCCAGGACCCGATCTTCAACTCCATCCCGGACGAGAAGGCGCGGCAGCGGATGATCGCCCGGTTCGACCTCGACCGCACCGAGGACCACTGGGCGCTGGCGTTCCAGTTCGACATCGTGCTGCGCGGCCGGGAGGCCTCGGTGTTCGAGGACGAGGAGGACGAGGACTGATGGCCGAATCGCTGTCGACGCCCTCGCAGACCGTCGGGCCCTATCTGTCCATCGGGCTGCCCTGGCCGGACGGGCCGTACGTGGTGCCGGAAGGGACACCCGGCGGGGTGTGGATCCGCGGCACCGTCTTCGACGGGGCGGGCGAGCCGATTCCGGACGCGATGATCGAGACATGGCAGGCCGATCCCAGCGGCCGGTTCGACCATCCCGACGATCCCCGCGGCGCTGCGGCCCCGGGCTTCCGGGGCTTCGGCCGCTGCCCGACCGACACCGCGGGCCACTACGGGATCTTCACCGTGCTTCCCGGCGTTGTGCCAGGGGAGGACGGGGCGCCGCAGGCACCGCATGTCGACGTCTCGGTGTTCGCCAGGGGACTGCTGCACCGGGTGGTCACGCGGGTCTACTTCGAGGATCAGGACAACACCGGCGACCCGGTGCTCGCCAGTGTCCCCGAGGACCGGCGGCACACCCTGATCGCGGCGAAGACCGCCGACGGCTACCGATTCGACGTACGTCTGCAGGGCGGCGGCGAGACGGTGTTCTTCGCCCTGTGACCCGTAACCAGTGACACCGCACCAGCCCGATCGAGAGGGGCACGAGTGACCAGCCCGGTTCGCGTGCACAGCGTGGTGGAGGGGCCCGCGGACGGCCCCGCCGTCGTGCTCAGCGGTTCCCTCGGCAGCGACCACCGCATGTGGCAGCCGCAGATGGAACCCTTGGTACGGCAGGGTTTCCGGGTGATCCGGTACGACACCCGGGGACACGGCGCCTCGCCGGTGCCACCCGGTCCGTACACATTGGACGATCTCGTCGCGGACCTGGTCGCGCTCCTCGACGAGCAGGGCGTGGAGCGCGCGCACCTGGCCGGTCTCTCTCTGGGCGGGATGACGGGCATGTGGGCCGGCGTACACGCCCCGGAACGGATCGCGAGCCTGATCCTGTGCTGCACCTCGGCGAAGCTCGGGCCGCCGAGCATGTGGGCCGAGCGGGCCCGGCTGGTCCGCGAGCAGGGGACCGGTGTGGTGGCGGAAGGGGGCGTCGGCCGCTGGGTGACGCCGGAGTACGCGCGGCGCAACCCGGACGAGGCCGAGTTCCTGCGGGCGATGATCGCCGGGACCTCCGCCGAGGGGTACGCCGCCTGCTGCGGGATCATCGAGCGGATGGATCAGCTGGACGCGTTGCCGAAGATCACCGCGCCCACGGTCGTCATCGCGGGTGCCGAGGACCCGGCGACTCCGCCCGAGCACGGCAGGTTGATCGCGGACGCCATCCCGGGTGCCCGGCTGGAGATCGTCGAGGGCGCGGCCCATCTCGGCAACTACGAGCAGCCTGCCGAGTTCGCCCGGATCATGCTCGAGCACCTGAAGACTGTGGAGGGCGGAAAACTGTGAGCGAACGCCACGAGACCGGCATGAGGGTGCGGCGCGAGGTGCTCGGTGACGAACACGTCGACCGCGCGGTCGCGAACACCACCGAGTTCACCCGGCCGTTCCAGGACTACATCACTGAGGGCGCCTGGGGTTCGGTGTGGTCCCGGGATGGGCTGGACCGGCGTACCCGCAGCTGCGTCACGCTGGCCGCGCTCACCGCGCTGCACTGTCACGACGAGCTGGCCATGCACGTCCGCGCGGCGGTCCGCAACGGGCTCACCGCGGCCGAGATCGGCGAGGTCCTGCTGCACACCGCTGTCTACGCGGGCGCGCCCGCCGCGAACGCCGCGTTCGCCATCGCCCAGCGTGTCCTCGCCGAACTCGGGGACCCCGCGGCCGGATAGGGTCACGGGCATGGATCAAGGGGAGACGGACGCCGGCCGCGGCGCCCACCACGTGCAGTCGCTGGAGCGTGGGCTCGCCGTGATCAAGGCGTTCCACGCCGACGCGGTGGAACTGACGCTGAGCGACGTGGCGCGGTCGACGGGCCTGACCCGCGCGGCCGCGCGCCGCTTCCTGCTCACCCTCGTGGACCTCGGCTACGTGCGGACCGACGGCAAGTACTTCTCGCTCACCGCGCGGGTGCTCGAACTCGGCTACGCCTACCTGTCCAGCATGTCGCTCCCGGAGGTCGCGCATCCGCATCTGGAGCGGCTTTCCGCGCGGGTGCACGAATCGAGCTCGGTATCGGTGCTCGAAGGCACCGACATCGTGTACGTGGCCAGGGTCGCGGTGTCGCGGATCATGACCGTCAGCATCAACGTCGGCACCCGGTTCCCCGCCCACGCCACCTCGATGGGGCACGTGCTGCTGGCCGGGATGAGCGAAGCCGAGCTGGAGGCGTACTTCGCGGTCGTGCGCTTCGACAAGCTCACCGAGCGCACGGTGACCTCACCCGACCTGCTCCGCGCCGAGCTGACCCGGGTGCGCGCGCAGGGCTGGGCGATGGTCGACCAGGAACTGGAGGAGGGACTGCGCTCGGTGGCCGCGCCCATCCACGACCGCCGGGGTGCCGTGGTCGCCGCGGTGAACCTGTCCACCCACGCCAGCCGCACCACCGCGGAGCAGGCCCGCACCGAATTCGTGCCCCCGCTGCTCGACGCCGCCCGCGCGATCGAGGCGGATCTGGCGATCGCGGCCCCCTCCGCCAGGGCGAACCGCGGTGTCTAGCGTCGCCGGGCTCCTGCTGGCGGCCGGGGCGGGCCGCCGCTTCGGCGGTCCGAAAGCGCTCGCCGAGTTCGACGGCGAACCCTTCGTCCTGCGTGCCCTCCGCGCACTGGAAGCGGCGGGCTGCGGCCCGATCCGGGTAGTGCTCGGCGCCGCCGCGGAGCAGGTGCGCGATCTGTTGCCGGATCCGACCGTCGCCGTGCTCGCCGAGGGCTGGGAGCACGGGATGGGGGAGTCGCTGCGTGCCGGGCTCGACGTCCTGGCCGACCTGCCCGAAAACACCGACGCCGCGCTCGTCCACCTCGTCGACCTGCCCTGGGTCAGCGCCGAGGCGGTGGCGAGAGTGGCCGCCGGAAGCGGTTCCGACGTCGTCGCCCGTGCCGCGTACGACGGCGTCCCCGGGCACCCGGTCCTGCTCGGCAGGCACTGGTGGGCCGAGGTCGCCGAGAGCGCGCGCGGTGATCGCGGCGCGCGGGACTGGCTCGCCGGGCGGACCGATCTGCGCCTGGTGGAATGCGGTGACCTCGGCAGCGGCCGCGACGTCGATCGCCGCGACGATCTTCCCGGCGGATGACCGGCACACCGCCGGGTACGCGCCTTACGATCGGGGACGTGACCGAGCCGTTCGCTTCGCCAGAAGACCTGACCGCCGCACTGGACGCGACGGGCTACCTCGCCGACGACGGCATCGCCACCGCCGGATTCCTCGCGCTGCGCATGCGCCGTCCGCTGTTCTGTGAAGGCGAACCCGGCACCGGCAAGACCTCCCTCGCGCTGGCCATGGCCACCGCCCTCGGCAGGCCACTGGTCCGGCTCCAGTGCCACGAGGGCATCGACGCGGCGCAGGCGCTGTACGAATGGGACTTCCCGCGTCAGCTCCTGCACCTGCGCGCGCTGGAGGCGGCGGGCGACGGCAAGCTCGATGTCGACGAGGCGGAGCGTTCGCTGTACACCGACCGGTTTCTGCTGGCGCGTCCGCTACTTCAGGCACTCAGCGCCCCGTGCGTGCTGCTGGTCGACGAGATCGACCGCGCCGACGACGAGTTCGAGGCCTTCCTGCTGCAGTTGCTCGACGAATACGCCGTCACGATTCCCGAGTACGGCGAGGTCCGCGCCGCCCAGCCGCCGCTGGTGGTGCTGACCTCCAACCGCACCCGCGAGGTCCACGACGCGCTCAAACGCCGCTGCCTCTACCACTGGCTCGAACATCCCGATCTCGCCCGCGAGGTGAGCATCCTGCGCCGCAGGCTGCCGGACATCACCGAGGGACTGGCCAAGCAGGTCGCCGAGGCGACCCACCGGCTGCGCGGCATGGAACTGCTCAAACCGCCCGGCGTCGCGGAATCGCTCGACTGGGCGCGGGCGCTGCTCGCACTGGACAGGGACGAACTGGACGCGGCCTCGGCGGCACGCACCCTCGGCGCCGTCCTCAAGTACAGCGAGGATCTCGACCGCGTTCGCGCGAAGCTCGACGCGCTGTTCGCCTGAGCCCGGTCGCTCAGCCGCCGGTGAGCATCGCGAAGTAGCCGTCCTCGTACTGGGCGCGGTCGGCGTGATATCCGACGCGCTGGGGTGTCCCGTCCGGGGTGATCACCGTGCGTCCCGCCGCCGTGCCGTCCTGCCGCACAGCGACCCGTTCCTCGCGCTGGCTCACCGGGTTGACCCGGTCGAACACGACGGACGCGGCGAGCGTGTCCCACCAGTAGAGCGTGCCCGCGGCGATGCCCGCCGCGGCCTCCGGCTGGGTGAGGATGGCGTGCACGAGCCGCGCCTCCGGGGTCCGGCCCGTCCCGATTTTGTCCACAAAGGACTGTGTGACCGGGACGTCGTTCGTGGCGTCCAAGGGCGCGATGTCCACCCTGCCGGGCAGCTTCGCGAACACGCGCGCGGCGGACGCGGGATCCAGCCACATGTTGACCTCCTGGCTGCCGTCGAACTTCGCGGCGTCGGGGCCGTAGATGTTGCCGGGCACGCCGAACGCGCCGCCCATCACCGAAAGCCGGGAGATGCGCGCGGCGACGCCGGGCACGTCGAGTGCCTTCGCGACGTTGGTGAGCGGGCCGGTGGCCAGCACGACGACCGGGCGCGGTGCGGTGAGCACGGATCCGGCCAGCAGCTGCCAGGCCGGGAGTACCGACGGCCGGTCGGGGCGGTCACCGTCGCCGAACGCGGCGGTCAGCACCCGCTCGGTCCACGCGCGGCCCTCCAGCGGCTGCGGGTTGACGCCGGTGGGAGAGCCGTCCGCGACCGGGATCCCGCTCAGCCCGCAGCGTTCGAGTTCGGTCCGGACGTGGGTCAGTGCCCTGCCCGGCGTCCCCGAACCGTTGTTCGTCACGGTGACCGCGCGCAGGTCGATCCGGTGCTGTTTCTCCGCCTGGCAAAGGTAAGCCAGGGTCGCGGCGTCGTCGAAGTCCATGTCGCCGTCGAAGACGACCGGGACGGCGCCGTGCGCGGCGGATTCCGCGGCGGTGGCGGGGACAGCGCTGCTCACCGCGCACGCGAGCGCGGCGGCGAGCGCCACTCGCGTAAGTCGAGGAAAGATCATGACGTCACCGTAGCGAGAGAACGGCCGCGTGGTAATTGCTTTGACGTGCCCGCCGCTCAGCGGTCATTCTTGTCGGGCACCGCGGAAAGCACCGCGAGAAACCGAAGGGAGGAAACCATGCGGATCGGTCAAGCCACCGAACGGAAGACGGTTTCCTCCACCGAATGCTGATTTCGGTTCTGTAGACCCTTTTCCGAACTCTTCGCGCCCGCCCTGCGCTACCGGGGCAGGCCGCTGCGAAGAGCGCGGTCTGCGCACCCGCCCTGGGGAGGAGCGGTGTGCGCAGACCGCCCCTCACCTTCGTTCTGTGCGCTCCGTGGACCGCGAGGCACAATGGACAGATGCACCCTGCCACGGCGGCCGTCTCCGATCCGGTGCCCGGGTTGGCCGGCTTCGCCGCCGCTCTGCGCGAGGCGGGCGTGGCCTGCGACGCCCGGCGGGTGCAGGCGTATCTGACGGCCGTCTCCCAGATCGACGTCGCCGAGCCCGCCCAGCTGTACTGGGCGGGACGCCTGACGCTGTGCTCGGATCCCGACGACCTGCCACGCTACGAAGAGGCCTTCGCGCGCTGGTTCGCCCTCGATGCCCCGCCCCAGGGACGCTCCCGCACGCAAATGCCGCCTCGGACCACGATCGCCCCGCTGACCACGGATCCGGGCGGCGGCAGCGGATCCGGCGAGGGCCGCGACGAACTGCGTGTCGCGGCCAGCTCCCAGGAGATCCTGCGCCATCGCGACCTCGCCGAGCTGACCACGGCCGAACGCGAACACCTCCGCGAACTCCTCGCCACACTGCGGCCGGTGCTGCCGACCCGCCCGGCGGCCAGGAGAACACCGTCGCGACGCGGCAGGCTCGACGCGTCGCGCACCCTGCGTGCGATGCTCGCCACCGGCGGTGAGCCCGTAAAGCTACCGCGCACCCGCCGGGGTACTCGCACCCGGCGGGTCGTGCTGCTCATCGACGTCTCGGGGTCGATGAGCCCGTATGCGGACGCCTTGCTGCGCTTCGCCCACGTACTCACCCGGCACGCGCCGGCGGTGGTCGAGACGTTCACCCTCGGTACTCGCCTGACCCGGGTTTCGCGCCAGTTGCGGCAGCGGGATCCGGAACGCGCGATGCTCGCGGCGGGCACTTCCGTCCCCGATTTCGCTGGTGGCACAAGGCTTGGCGAGACATTGCGCGCGTTCCTCGACCGCTGGGGACAGCGCGGCGTCGCACGGCGCGCGGTGGTCACGGTGTTCTCCGATGGATGGGAACGGGGCGATCCGGCGTTGCTCCGGGAGCAGATGGCTCGGCTGCGCCGTCTCGCTCACGCCGTACTCTGGGTGAATCCGCATGCGGGACGTGCGGGCTACGCCCCGGTCCAGAGCGGGATCGTGGCCACGCTCCCGTACATCGACGGGCTGCTGGCCGGGCACAGCCTGGCCACCTTGGAACGACTGCTCGGGGAGATCGCCGATGCGTGACGTACTGGACGAGGTGTACCGCCGCTGGTCGGCGGGGGAGACGGTGGGGCTCGGCACCGTCGTGGCGACGTTCTCTTCGGCTCCACGCGCTCCGGGCGCGTCGATGGTCGTGGCGCCGGACGGCACCGTGGCGGGCAGTGTGTCCGGCGGGTGCGTCGAGGGCGCGGTGTACGAACTGGCTCAGGAGGTCGTCGCGGAGCGCAAACCCGTGCTGCAGCGCTACGGCGTCACCGACGACGACGCGTTCGCGGTCGGGCTCACCTGCGGCGGGATCATCGACATCTACGTCGAGCACGTGGACCAGCGGTCCATGCCCGAGCTCACCGAGGTCGTCGAGTCGGTCCGCGGCGGTGAGCCGGTCGCGGTGGTCACGGTCATCGAACACGAGCGGGCCGGACTGGTCGGTGAGCACATGGTGGTGTGGCCGGACCGGACGGCGGGCTCGCTCGGGTCGTCCCGGATGGACGACGCCGTCGCCGACGACGCGCGCGGCCTGCTCGCCAGCGGACGCACCGGCACCCTGCACTACGGGCCGGACGGCCAGCGCCGAGGCGAGGGCATGACAGTGTTCGTCAACTCCTTCGAGCCGCCGCCGCGGCTGCTCGTCTTCGGCGCGATCGACTTCGCCGCCGCGATGGCGAGGATGGGCGCCTATCTCGGCTACCAGGTTACGGTGTGCGACGCGCGCCCGGTGTTCGCGACCAGCAGCCGGTTCCCCGAGGCCCACGAGGTCGTCGTCGACTGGCCGCACCGGTACCTGACCGCGGAGGCCGAGGCGGGGCGGATCGACCAGCGCACGGCGATCGCGGTGCTGACCCACGACCCGAAGTTCGACGTGCCGCTGCTGGAGGTCGCGCTGCGGCTCGACGTCGGCTACGTCGGCGCGATGGGGTCGCGCAAGACCCACGACGACCGGTTCGCGCGGCTGCGCGAGGCCGGGATCACCGAGGCGGAGCTGGAGCGGCTCTCCTCGCCGATCGGGCTCGACCTCGGCGCCCGTACCCCGGAGGAGACCGCGGTTTCGATCGCCGCCGAGATCATCGCGCTCCGCTGGGGCGGTGGCGGGCGGCGGCTCGCCGAACTCTCCGGCCGCATTCACGGCTGACCCTGTCCGGCGTCGTTCCCGGCGGACGAGCGCCCGAATGTGGCATTGGGTGCGTTGGTCTGGGGTGTGACAAGGGCGTCCCTGGGTGCGGTGGATGCACCCAGGGCGTCCCTCGGACTTCCCTGCGCTCGCCGACTCCGTTCGCCCGGTGTCGGCGAACCGCCCAGGCCCACCCAGAAACACCCCAACCG